>JAYRMP010000003.1:0-77238 GCA_041912655.1 Novosphingobium sp.
ACCAACTATGGTAACCTCGTCAACACGGGTAACATCAACACCAACAGCCTGACCGTCACCAACGGCGCGTCGATCAGCGGTGGCCTGGTTGTGAACAACGGTTCGACCCTGAATGGTGGCACCACCATGAACGGCGGCGCCACTGTGAACGGCCTGTTCACCGCGAACAACGGTTCGGTCCTCAACGGCGGCACCACCCTCAACGGTGGCGCGACCGTGAACGGCCTGCTGACCGCCAACAACGGTGCTTCCATCGCCAACGGCCTGACCGTCACCGGCGGTGCGACCATCAGCAACGGCCTGACTGTCAACGGCGGCCAGACTGTCAACGGCAACGCGACCTTCAACAACAATGTCGCGGTTGTTGGCACCACCACCCTGACCGGTCTCCTGACCGCGAACGGCGGTGCGGTCATCAACAACGGTGCGACCATCAATGGTGGCGCGACCGTGAACGGCCTGCTCACCGCCAACAACGGTGCGACCATCGCCAATGGCCTGACCGTCACCGGCGGTGCGACCATCAGCGGCGGCCAGACCGTCAATGGTGGCCAGACCGTCAACGGCAACGCTCAGTTCAACAACAACGTTGCGGTTACCGGCAACACCACCCTGACCGGTCTCCTGACTGCGAACGGCGGCGTGTCGACCACCACCCTGACCACTTCGGGTAACGCCACCGTCGGCGGTGACCTCGGCGTGACTGGCAACTATGCCACCACCAACGGGAACATCACCACCACCAACGGCACGATCTCGGGCGCCAGCCTGGTTTCGACCGGCACGACCTCGGTGGGCACCAACCTGACCGTTGGCGGCACCTCGGACTTCCGCGGCGCCATCTTCAACGGTGGTTCGGCCAACGGTGGTGCGCTGTATGTCAACGACGCTCTCACCGTCACCGGTGAAGTCGCGGTCGGCACCATCCGCATGAGCCCGACGACCAACAAGATCTCGGGTCTCGCCAACGCCACGCTCTCGGGCACCTCGACCGAAGCCGTGACCGGCCAGCAGCTCTTCGCGACCAACAACGCCCTGGCGGCGCTGGACGCTCGTGAAGCCGCTCACTTCAGCCTGCTGATGAAGCGCGCTGACAAGGCCTATCAGGGCGTCGCGATGGGCTTCGCTTCGAACGCCGCTCCGCTCAACCTCGACAACGGCGAAGGCGGCATCTCGGCCGGCGTCGGCGTGTTCCAGGGCGAATGGGCCGGTGCGATCCGCGCCCAGTACGTCACCGACAGCGGTGTCGGCGTCGGCGTCAACTTCGGCTTCTCGGAAGATGCCGTCGGTGGCGGCGTCGGGGCCAGCATCAAGTTCTGATCTGGCTTCCTACGGGAAACAAACAGGACGGGCCGCGCATCGCGCGGCCCGTTTTGTTTTGTACACCTCACGGTTGGAGCCTGGGTACCCCACCAATCACAAGGCACCGCCAGACTCGAACAGGTCTATCAGCGACCACCCTCAACCAGCACACCGGGCTGGCAGGGATTGGCGAGCGTTCTGTGCTCTTGCAGCGCAAGCACCGGCCAACGTCAGCAAGCAACGGTTCATCGGCGCCGTGCAATCCAACCAAACGGCCAGACAAAATCTAAGCCGACCTCAACTGTCCAAAAATGGCTGAGGCCAACCGTCCAAAGCCTTCCCATTCATCCTGAAACTCGGCTAGACGCTATCCGCGACAGTCCCAGAACCAAGGTGACCTCCGAATGAGCAAACTCAGCGCTGCCGCACTTGCTGGCCTCGCGCTCGCCGCGACTGTGGCGCCGGTCAGCGCCGGAGCAGCCGGCTACGTCAACAACCGCGCCGGCTGGTACGCCCTGACCAAGGAAGCGAAGATCGGCTACGCGCAGGGGCTGAATGACAGCTTGAACTATGTGTTCACCGACGACACCCTGTCCGAAGCCCTGATCAAGCGCGGCCGCACCCTGTGCCTGGTCGAACAGAAGACCACGGCCGCCGGGCTCGCCGACCAGATCACCTCGACCTACAAGGACGACCGCTTCGCCAATGTCGCTCCGACGGCGATCTACATCCTGCGCATGGCCGAAGTCTGCAAGACCAACATAAACGCCGTGCGCCTCGAATACGGCCTTGGCCCGCTCTAACCATCGAAAGCCAAACTGATGAAGATCAAGCTCACCGCCGCCCTCGCGCTCGCAGCTGCCCTGGCGACTGGCCAGGCCCTCGCCCAGAACCGCCCGGCCCAGCCAGCCCCGAACCGCAACGCCCAGCCTGCCCAGGCCGCCGCGCCCCAGCAACAGCAGGTTGTGATCAACAGCGTCCCGCTGCTCTGCCGCGTCCGGGAACAGGAACTTGTCGGGCTCAACCGCATGGTTGGCGAGCGCAATCAGGCGCTGCAGCGCGAAGCGGACGCCAACAAGCGCCAGGCGCTCGGCCAACAACTCCAGGGCATGATCAACAACCTGCGCGAGACCGAATCGTCATGGTCGCGCATGGAATGCGCCAAGATTCTCTACGGCGCACGCTGAGCCTGGCGGCGCCCCGATATCGCCGGCCCAAAGCTGGCGATCCTCGGCTGCCTAAACGCTAAGTGCGGCAAACACCGACATTAGCTCAGCGCGATGTCCGGTGCATCTTCCTGCTTCATCCCGACCACGTTGTAACCCGCATCGACATGGTGGATCTCCCCGGTCACCCCGGATGCCAGATCCGACAGCAGGTATAGCCCCGCGCCGCCAACATCCTCGATCGTGACGTTGCGGCGCAGCGGCGAATTGAGCTCGTTCCACTTCAGGATGTAGCGGAAATCGCCGATCCCGCTCGCCGCCAGCGTCTTGATCGGCCCCGCCGAGATCGCGTTGACGCGGACCCCTGCCGGACCAAGGTCATTGGCCAGGTACTTGACGCTGGTTTCCAGCGCCGCCTTCGCGACGCCCATCACGTTGTAGTGCGGGATAACCTTCTCCGCCCCGTAATATGAAAGGGTCAGGATCGATCCGCCCTCCTCCATCATCGCCGCAGCGCGCTTGGCCACCGCAACCAGCGAGTAGGCAGAGATATTCATCGTCATCAGGAAATTCTCGAGGCTGGTGTCGAGATACTTCCCCCGCAGCTCGTTCTTGTCAGAGAAACCGATCGCGTGAACGACGAAATCCAGCTTCGGCCATCGCTCGGCAAGCTGTGCGAACGCGGCGTCGAGTGCGCTCATTTCCGAGACATCGCAATCGATCAGCAGGTTACTGCCCAGGCTCGCGGCGAGCGGACGCACCCGCTTTTCCAACGCTTCGCCCTGGTACGAAAAGGCCAGTTCAGCCCCCTGCTCGGCCAGCCTGCGGGCAATACCCCAGGCAAGCGACTTGTCGTTGGCGAGGCCCATGATCAGCCCGCGCTTACCCTGCATCAATCCCGTCATGCCAACCCTTCCGCCTCAATCCGGCCGGTCTGTCGCCGATCCAATCCGATCTGCCTCACCAATCATCTCGCCTTCCTCAGGCGTGACAGCCAGCGAAGCATTCAGCTCGGCGCCCACAACCATTCCTAAGCCGACCAGCCAGAAAAAGAAAAGCGCGATCATCACCCCCGCCAGGCTGCCATAGGTAAGATCGTAGGTGAAAAACCGCGCCAGCACCCAGGGCAGGGCGATCATCACGGCCACCCACCACACGCTCACCAGCAGCGCACCGGGCCATTTCGGGTAGCGCCGGGCCCGATAGGCTGCCGGCGTAAGTGTATAGAACAGAGCATAAAGTGCGCCGTACAGCACCAGCCCCGGGATGATCCGGGATGAGGCCAGGGTCCAGGCCCAGCTGGACGCCCGCGGGAACCAGGCCTCGATCACCTGCTCGGCCGCACCGATTGCGACCTGTGCGAAAAGCGAGACCAGCAGAGCCACGACCGCGGCGACGATCACCCCGGTGGAGACCAGCCTGTGGCGCCAGAACGCCTGCGCTGGCGGGGTGCCATAGGCCCGCCTCAGGATGTCGCGGATCGTCTCGATCAGGCTGCCCACTGTCCACAGGCCGACCAGCCCGCCCGCCCACAGCAACCAGCCGCTGCGTGCCAGGATCACATCCTGCGCGACCGGCTCCAGCACCCGGGCGACGACGGGGGGAACTGCAACCAGGAAGGCACGGACACTGGCTTCACGCTGCGATTCCTCGCCGAGCAGAACGAAGATCGCCGCGACGGTCACGAAGAATGGGAACAGCGCAAGAATCGCCATGTAGGCGAGGTTACCGGCGTGGATGAAGCCATCGTTCCAGGCCCCGTGCCAGACCCTGCTGAGCACCCGGTAAAGCCGCGTGGCCCAGAAGCGTCCTTCGGGTCCGACCTGTTCCTCAAGCCCGGCCCGCCAGCGCAGTGCGCGCTTGCGGCGGGCTTCGGGAGAAAGGTCCTCCAGTACGCGGGAGAGGCCGTCTTTCTCTTCGAGCGGCAGCTCTTCCACGCGCTCAGACGCCCAGCCGTGCCCGTACGTTGCGCGGATCGCGCCAGCCCGACAGCCGCTCGAGCAGGTCGGCGTCACTCTCGGGCAACTGAATCTCAATGCTCACCAGCTGGTCCCCGCGTGTGCCGTCCTTGCGGGTAAAACCCTTGCCCTTGAGGCGCAGGGTCTTGCCGGAACTGGTCCCGGGCGCGAGCGTCAGCATCACCGCGCCTTCGGCGGTCGGCACCTTGACCTGCGCGCCATTGACCGCCTCGTCGAGGCTGATCGGCAGGTCGAGCCGCAGGTTGTCGCCATCGCGGCGGAAGAATGGATGGGGCTGGAGCTGGATCACGACGATCGCATCACCCGCACCGCCCGGTCCGGGCTCGCCCTTGCCGCTGAGGCGCATCTGGGTACCGTCCTCGACCCCGGCGGGCAGCTTCAGGTCGATTGTCTTGCCATCGGCCAGAGTGATCCGCTGGGTGGCCAGCGCTGCGGCATCGGGCAGCGAAACGCCGAGCTTGTACTGGACGTTGGCCCCGCGCGGCGCGGCGCGGGTGCGCTGTCCGGCGCCGCCACCGGCAAAGCCGCCGCGTCCGCCGAACAGACCATCGAAGATGTCGCCAAGGTCGATGCCCTCGCCGCCGAACCCTTCGAAACCGTCGGCGCGGAAGCCCCGCTGGGCCCCGCCGCCGAATCCGCCTGAACCGCCGCCGCCACCGAACCCGCCAAAACCCATCGGGTTGCCGTCGGCATCGATCTCGCCCCGGTCAAAGCGGGCGCGCTTGTCCTTGTCGGACAGCAGGTCGTAGGCTGCGGTCACTTCGGAGAAGCGTTCCGCCGCCTTGGGATTGTCCTTGTTCCGGTCGGGGTGCAGTTCCTTGGCAAGCTTGCGATAGGCGGACTTGATGTCCTTTTCGCTCGCGCTGCGGGCAACGCCCAGGATCGAATAGGGATCGGCCATTCCCGTTAGCTAGGAGCGAAGCGCCTGAACGGCAAGAGAAGCCGCGCATTTGCGAGCGGCTTGCGCTTCCTTCGCAGGCGCAGCAGGGCTATGGCCGGGCCATGGACGATCAGGCCGCAACCGCGATTCCCGATGCCGAACCCTTCGCGCTGTTCGCCGAATGGTTTGCCGAAGCCCGCAAGCACGAGCTCAACGATCCCGAAGCAGTGGCGGTGGCGACCGCCACCCCGAACGGCGCCCCATCGGTGCGCATGGTCCTGCTCAAGGGCTATTCGCCCGAAGGCTTCGTGTTCTACACCAATGGCCATAGCCGCAAGGGCGGCGAACTGGCCGCCAATCCCCAGGCGGCGATGCTGTTCCACTGGAAATCGCTGCGCCGCCAGATCCGGATCGAGGGCCGGGTGAGCGAGGTCGACCCGGCCGAGGCCGATGCCTATTTCGCCAGCCGCAGCCGCGATTCGCAGCTGGGCGCCCTGGCATCCGACCAGTCCGCTCCGCTCGATTCGCGCGTCACCTTCCTGAAGCGGATCGCCAGCGTGACTGCGCGGCACCTGGTTGGCGCTGTCCCGCGTCCGCCGCACTGGACCGGCTTCCGGCTCGATCCCCATGCCATCGAGTTCTGGATGGATCGTCCCTTCCGCCTGCACGAGCGGCGGCGCTTTACCCGGCTGGACGGCGGTGGCTGGACCAGCACGCTGCTTTACCCATGACCAGCGAACTGTCCCTCAATCGCAGCGCGGCGCTGGCGAGCATCAGCGTGGCCGTGCTGCTGGTGGCGCTCAAGACCTGGGCGGCGTGGTCGACCGGATCGACCGCGATGCTCGGCAGCCTGGCCGATACGGTGCTGGACCTTGTCGCCAGCATGGCGACGCTGGCCGGGGTATGGGTGGCGGCGCAGCCGGATGACGAAAACCACCGCTTCGGCCACGGCAAGGCCGAGGCGCTGGCCGCGATGTTCCAGGTGGTGCTGATCTCGATTTCCGCATTGAGCCTGGCCGTGCGCGCCGTGGAACAATGGCTGGGCGGGCATCGCCCGGATGAGGCCGGAGGCGGCATTGCCGTTTCGGTGATCGCCATGGCCGCGACTTTCGCGCTGCTGGCGTGGCAGCGCTACGTGATCCGCAAGACCGGCAGCCTCGCCATCGCCACCGACCATGTCCATTACCAGTCGGACCTGTTGCTCAATCTGGCGGTGATCGCGGCGCTGGCGCTCGTTCAGTACGCCGGTATCCGCGGCGCGGACCCGGCCTTCGGGCTCGCTATCGCCGCATGGCTGGGGTGGGGCGCGTGGGGAGCTTCGCAGCAGGCGATCGAGCAGCTGATGGACCACGAATGGCCCGAGGAGAAGAAGCAGCGCTTCCTGGAGGTTGTTGCCCGCCACCCCGAGCTCAAGGGGCTGCATGACCTGCGTACCCGCACTTCGGGCAATCGCGATTTCGTCCAGTTCCACGTCGCGGTCGACCCGCAGATGACGGTGCGCGCCGCGCACGACGTGATGGACGAGATCGAGGACAAGCTGCTGGCCGAATTCCCGGGAATCGAAATCCTGATCCACCCCGATCCCGAAGGCCTGGTCAATGAAACCGGACTTGCCGCGCAGGACCTTCTTGCCGAACGCGAAGCCGCCCACGAGCGCGGGGAATAGACCTCAGAGGTTGCGACCCTCGCCCGCAAGGAAAGCCTCGTAGGCCCGGGCAATGCCTTCGCGCAGGCCTACCTTGGGCGCCCAGCCCATGGCCCTTAGCTTGCCGTTGTCCATCAGCTTGCGCGGAGTGCCGTCTGGCTTGCTGGGATCGGTGACGATCTCGCCGTCGTAATCCAGCACTTCCATCACCAGCCGGGCGAGATCGATGATCGCGATGTCATCGCCAGAGCCGACGTTGATGTGGCCTTCGCCCGAGTAGCCTTTCATCAGGAACACGCACGCATCGGCGCAATCATCGACGTAAAGGAATTCGCGGCGCGGACTGCCCGTGCCCCAGACTTCCAGGGGCCCGCCCGCCTTCTTCGCCTCGTGCACCTTGCGGATCAGCGCGGGCAGGACGTGGCTGCCCTTGAGGTCGAAGTTGTCGCCGGGGCCGTAGAGGTTGGTCGGCATGGCGCTGATGTAGTCGCAGCCGTATTCGCGGCGATAGGCCTGGGCCAGCTTGATCCCGGCGATCTTGGCGATCGCGTACCACTCGTTAGTCGGCTCCAGCGGGCCGGTCAGCAGCGCTTCCTCGCGGATCGGCTGCTCGGCGTGCTTGGGGTAGATGCACGAGGATCCCAGGAACAGCAGCTTCTCCACCCCCACCGATTCGGCGCCGGTGAAGATCGAGGTTTCGATCAGCAGGTTGTCGCGCAGGAACTCCACCGGGCGGGTGTCGTTGGCGAGGATCCCACCGACCCGCGCCGCGGCGAGGAACACCGCCTGGGGGCGATGGTTGTGCATCCAGCCCAGCACCGCGCGCTGGTCGGTCAGGTCCAGCTCATCGCGCGAGACGGTGAGGACTTCGCAGCCCTCGCTTGCCAGCCGCCGCGCGATTGCGCCGCCAACCATGCCGCGGTGCCCCGCGACCCAGACGCGCTTGCCGGCAAGATCGTAGGGCGCCGCAGTGGTCATGCCGAGCGGTCCAGCACCCCGCCCGCGCGCAGTTCGGCAAGGTCCGACTGCACCATCTCGCGCGCCAGTTCGCGAACCGGGGTTTCGTGCTTCCAGCCCAGCTTGGCATGGGCCTTGGCCGGATCGCCGATCAGCAGGTCGACTTCGGTCGGGCGGAAATAACGCGGGTCGATCGCCACGCGCAGCGCGCCGGTGGCCTTGCAGTAGCCCTTTTCCTCGACGCCTTCACCGCGCCATTCGATGGCGATGCCGGCGTCCTCGAACGCCCATTCGACGAACTGGCGCACTGTGTTGGTCTCGCCCGTGGCCAGCACGTAGTCGTCCGGCACGTCCTGCTGGAGCATCAGCCACATGCCGCGCACGTATTCGCGGGCGTGGCCCCAGTCGCGCTTGGCATCGAGGTTGCCGAGATAGAGCACGTCCTGCCGCGCCAGCGAGATCGCGGCGGCGGCGCGGGTGATCTTGCGGGTCACGAAGGTTTCGCCGCGCAGCGGGCTTTCGTGGTTGAACAGGATGCCATTGGAGGCATGCATGCCATAGGCTTCGCGGTAGTTGACCACGATCCAGTAGGCATAGAGCTTGGCCGCGGCATAGGGGCTGCGCGGATAGAACGGAGTAGTCTCGCGCTGCGGCACTTCCTGCACGAGGCCGTAGAGCTCGCTGGTCGAAGCCTGGTAGAAGCGGGTCTTCTTTTCCAGGCCCAGGATGCGGACTGCCTCGAGCAGGCGCAGGGTGCCCAGAGCGTCGGAGTTGGCGGTATATTCCGGCGTTTCGAAGCTGACCGCGACGTGGCTCTGCGCGGCGAGGTTGTAGATCTCGTCCGGCTGGGTTTCCTGGACGATGCGGATCAGGTTGGTCGCATCGGTCAGGTCGCCGTAGTGTAGGGTCAGCTGCGGATCGGGAACGTGGGGATCCTGGTAGATATCGTCGATCCGCGCGGTGTTGAACGATGATGAGCGCCGCTTGATGCCGTGCACGCGGTAACCCTTTTCCAGCAGCAGCCGGGCGAGATAGGCCCCATCCTGGCCGGTCACGCCGGTGATCAATGCTGTCTTGCCACTCACTGCTGGGTCTCCTTGGGGAACAGTCGGATGATGCGCGAAATGCTTGCGCGAACGGGTTCGTGCTGGCCGTCGAGGGTCTTGCCGAGCCGGACCACTACTACGCCGCGTTCGGGCACCACGGTAACATACTGGCCAAGATGGCCGTTCATGGAAAAGGTCGCCGCGCCGGTGCCGGGCCATTCAAGGTGGCCGTCGCTGGCCTGCGGGCGGTTGAGCCAGGTCTGTGCGCCGTAACCCTGGTTGCGAGGGTTGGGGCTGACCATGAAGTCGATCCATGCGGCGGGGACAAGCTGGGCCCCGCGAACTGCGCCCTTATTGCGCAGGAACTCGCCAAACCTGGCCCAATCGCGCGCCGATCCGTGGATCAGGCTGCCGCCGATCAGGGTGCCGGCGGCATCGTATTCGGGTACCATGGACTTCATGCCGAGCGGTTCGAACAGGCGGGTGCGCAGGTAATCGTCGACCGCTCGGCGGCGCTCGGCGGGGTCCTGACTGGAGGTCAGCGCGCGCGCGGCGATATCGGCCAGGATCACCGTGGTCGCGCTGGAATATTCCCACTTTGCGCCGGGCTCAGCTTCAAGCGGCTGGGCTTCGGCATAGGCAGCCATATTGTCGCGCCCGTCGAGGAACAGCATCCTGACCTCGTCCGATTCGTAGACCGGATCGCCCGCCTCGGTATGGCGCAGGCCGGATCGCATCTGCAGCAGGTGGCGCAGCGTGATCTCGCCGCGCGGATCGCCGGCGCGCTGCCAGGCCGGCACCGGCGCGCTGTCATCCAGCCGCAGGCGCCCGTCGGCGACCAGCTGGCCGATCATCACGGCGGTGATCGTCTTGGCCATCGACCAGCTGACAAAGCGGGTGTTCTGGTGATAGCCCGGCGCATAGCGTTCGGCGACGATCCGTCCGTCCCTCATCACCAGCACGGCGCGGGTCTCGGCGGTCTCGGGGCGGGTGAACAGGGCATCGACCGCGGTGGCAAGCTGCCGCCGGGGCGCACCCGGGCTTTCCACCACGGCGGCCAGCGCTTCCTTGGCGGGGCCAGCGGCCGCCGGCGCAGAGCTTCCCTCGCTGCAGCCATTCAGGGCTGGCAGGGCAAGCAACGGCAGGATAAGGGGCAGAAAACGCGCGGACATCGCCGCGCTTCCCTCGCGCAAAGGCAGGCGGATGGCAACTGTAAACCGGGCACAATCAGGTAGATCGCGCCGCTGGAGGCGATTTCTGCTGGTTGTACTGGTCCTGCTGGCGGGGCTGCTGGCTTGGTACTGGCGCCCGCTCAACGCCTTCGCCATGACCGGGGCCGCTTATGGCGCCCGGGTCGCCTGTTCGTGCCATTATGTCGGCGGGCGCAGCCTGTCGGACTGCCGCAAGGACTTCGAACCCGGAATGGAGCTGGTGACCCTGTCCGCCGATGCCGAGGCCAAGAGCGTCACCGCGCGATTCCCGCTGCTCGCCACCCAGACCGGAACCTATCGCGAAGGCGAAGGTTGCCGGCTTGAACCCTGGCGTGAATAAGGCCAGCAGTGCGGGCGAAACAACGAGATAGCGACTGAATGACCGATTCCCCGATTGTGCCGGTGATCCTGTGCGGCGGCAGTGGCACCCGTCTGTGGCCGCGCAGCCGCGCCTCCTGCCCCAAGCCCTTCCTTCCGCTGGTCGGCGATTCGACCCTGTTCGAAGCCACCGTTTCGCGCTGCGCCGGAGCGGAGGGGTTCGCCCCTCCGGTCGTGGTTACCGGCACCGCGCATCTTGCCCACGTGGAGGCCCAGCTGGGCGGAATCGCCGGGGCCGAAGTCATCGTCGAGCCATCGGCCCGCAACACGGCGGCGGCAATTGCGCTGGCCGCGCTGCGCCTGCCCGCCGATGCCGTGATGCTGGTCTGCCCCAGCGATCACCACATCGCCGATCCGGCCGCCTTCCGCGCTGTGGCCCGGGCGGCCTCCGCGCTGGCGCGGGAAGGCTGGCTGGTTTCATTCGGGATCGAAGCGACGGCCCCGGAAACCGGCTTCGGTTATCTCCAGCGGGGCGAGGCGATCAGCGATCTCGGCTATCGTACGGCGCGCTTCGTCGAGAAGCCCGATCTGGAACGCGCCCGGGCATTCCTTGCCGATGGCGGCTATGCCTGGAACGGCGGCATCTTCGCCTTCCGTGCCGGAACCTTCCTGGAAGAGCTTGAATCCCACCGCCCGGCAATCGCGGCCCAGGCCCGCGCCGCAGTGGCCAAGGGCCATCAGGACGGCGCGCGCTTTCACCCCGATGCCGCCGCCTTTGCCGCGATCGACAGCGAATCGGTCGACTATGCGGTGATGGAAAATACCGCGCGTGCCGCGATGGTCCCGGCGGACATGGGCTGGTCGGACATCGGCAACTGGGATGCGCTCCATGCCGCGCGCGATTGCGACGGCGCGGGGAACAGCGTTCGCGGGCAGGTCGAACTGGTCGATTGCCGCAATGTGCTGGTGGAAACGGATGGACCGCGCGTCTCCGCGATCGGACTGGAGGACGTGGTGATCGTCGTCGATGGCAACGAGGTGCTGGTGACCACCCGCGCCGGTGCGCAGCTGGTCGGCAAGCTGACCGGGGCGGCCAGCCAGTGAACCGCCTGCTGGCCTCACGCGCGGTCGAGCGTCCGTGGGGCCGCGAACACCTGCCCGCACCCTTCGTGGCGCCGGCGGGCCAGAGGATCGGCGAGATCTGGTTCGAAACCCCGCCTGAACTCGAGGCGCTGCTGGTCAAGTACATCTTCACCAGCGAGGCGCTGTCGGTGCAGGTTCACCCGTCCGATGCCGATGCCCCGGGCGGGCGCGGCAAGGAAGAGTGCTGGCTGGTGACCAGCGCCGAACCCGGCGCAAGGCTGGGGATCGGCTTTCTTCAGCCGATAGGCGCCGAGGCGATGCGCGCCGCCGCGCTCGACGGCAGCATCGAGGACCTGCTCGAATGGCATCCGGCGGCGCCTGGCGACTTCTTCTATATCCCGGCGGGAACCGTTCACGCGATCGGCGCGGGGATCGGCCTGATCGAGGTCCAGCAGAACTGTGACATCACCTATCGGCTCTACGACTATGGTCGCCCGCGCGAACTGCATCTCGATGCGGGCATGGCGGTGGCAGAGGGCCGTCCGCACGATCCTGCACTGCGCCGGCACCTGCCGGCGACGGGAAGCTGCACTCTTGTCGAGGGTCCGCATTTCCGGCTGGACCGGATCGAGGGCAAGCCCGATGCCGAGACTCTGGCACGCTATCGCGGACCGGTGCTGGTGCTGCCGCTGGGGGGAGAAGTGACGGCGAAAGGCGCGTCGGCCCGCCCGGGCGACTGCGCGATCGTGTCAGATCTGGAGGACGTTTCGGCGGCTCCGGGAATGCACTGGCTCGCTGCGCAGCCCTGCTCCTGAAGCGGATCAGGCCGGGAAGGTTTCCTCAATCCAGCCGCCGCCGACCACGCGATCGCCCGCATAGAGCACTGCCGCCTGACCCGGCGCGACGCCGTATTCGCCTTGGGCGAAGCGGATCGTCGCTCCTGCTCCGTCCCCGAGCGGTCCCTCGAGCGTCACCGGCACGGGCCGGGCGAGCGAGCGGACCTTGGCGGTCAGTGGCGCGGCGGGCAGGGGGCCGATGCGATTGGTTTCGATCAACCGCGCCGCGCCGACCGCGAGCAGGCGGCGCGGACCGACGAGGACCCGGCGCGTCGCCGCGTCGATCCCGGTGACATAAAGCGGTTCGGGCTGGCCGCCGATCTCCAGGCCGCGGCGCTGGCCGACCGTGAAGTGGATGATGCCGCGGTGCTGGCCCAGCACCACCCCGGTTTCGGCATGGACGATCTCGCCCGGCTCCACGCCTTCGGGGCGCACGGCGCGGACCACCTTGGCATAGTCGCCATCGGGCACGAAGCAGATGTCCTGGCTGTCGGGCTTGCCCGCCACCTTCAGCCCCTCGGCCTCGGCGATCGCGCGGACCTGTGGTTTGGGCAGGCCGCCCAGCGGAAAGCGCAGGAAATCGAGCTGAGCCTCGGTAGTCGCGTAAAGAAAATAGCTCTGGTCGCGGGCGGGATCGAGCGCGCGGTGGAGTTCCGGCCCGGCCGCGCCGATGACCCGGCGGACATAGTGCCCCGTGGCCAGGCAATCCGCGCCCAGCTCGCGCGCCATCGCGAACAGGTCGGTAAACTTCGGCCCCATGTTGCAGCGAATGCACGGCACCGGGGTGCGTCCGGCCAGGTAGGAATCGGCGAACTGTTCGACCACTTCCTCGCGGAAGCTGTCGGCATGATCGAATACATAGTGCGCGATCCCCAGCCGGTCGGCCACGGCGCGCGCATCGCGGATGTCGTCGCCCGCGCAGCACGCGCCCTTGCGGCCGCTTGCCGCGCCGTGATCGTAAAGCTGCAGGGTGACGCCGATCGTTTCCGCCCCGCTGCGCGCCGCCAGCGCCGCGACGACCGAGGAATCGACCCCGCCCGACATGGCAACCACGATCCGCCGCCCGGCCATCGGGCCTGGCAGCTGGAACAGTTCCGCGAAATCCGGAAGCGGGGCGAGGGTCATGGGCATGTTGCCCGCCCCTTACACGCAGCGTGCCGCGCAGGCAAAACCATCTCCCCAGCAGGGCGCGGGATTCCGGTAAGCAATCTCAACGCATCGTAAAGCGCGGCTTTACCCGATCTTGACCTTGTGCCGCTAAACCCGGGGTCATGGAGATAGCAGACGACCTCATGTCCAGCCTGCGTGGACGGATCGGAACGGGCCGCGGCAGCGCGGCGACCGGCGGAATCGACTGGCACGGGCTGCATTCGCGGCTTGCTGCCGCCCACGCCGCCCGCAGCGCCCTGACGCAGGGCGAATCGGATACGCCTCCCGTTTCGGGCGGTTTCACGGCGCTCGCTGGATTAGGTCATCCCTCACGTCATGTTAACCCAACTGATTTAGCAGATGGCAAAGCCCCTGCTGGCAATGATTGGGCCATCGCCGGACAAGCCATGACCGGTGGTCGAGGACAATGATGATCGAGAACCAGAAGATCCGACCTGCGATGGTCATCGGGCCGCTTGGCGAGCCGCTGACGCTTGAATCGCTCCCTGCGCCCAACACGACCCGCTGGGTGGTGCGTCGCAAGGCGGAAGTCGTGGCTGCGGTCAACGGCGGCCTGCTGACGATCGACGAGGTCTGCGAACGCTATGGCCTGACGCTCGAGGAATTTGCCTCGTGGCAGCGGGCGGTCGATCGTTCGGGCATGCAGGGCCTCAGGGTCACCCGCATCCAGCACTACCGCGACCTTTACGAGCGCCAGCTGAAGTACTGATCCCCTTCGGGAATCTTTGCCGAACGGCCGGGGGCGGCTAAGCCTTCCGGCCGATTCGGCATTCCTGGATGGAGAGATCGTGGAAATCCTGACTGTCGGCGTTGCGCTGGCCCTGGGCGGGATCATCGGCTGGCTCGCCAGCCTGGTGATGAACCGTGACGCCTCGATGGGGGTGGCCGCCAATGTGCTGGTGGGCTGCCTTGGCTCCGTCGTGGGCCGGCTGCTGCTTGGCTGGCTGATCGGCGGAACCGGCCTTACCAGCGATCCGTTCGACTGGCGCACCCTGCTCAGTGCCTTTGTGGGCGCAGTGCTGCTGCTGGGGGCGTTCAACCTGGTTCGGCGGGGCAGGCTGCGCTGAATGTCCCCGGCATCACCGTTCGCAGACCCTGCATGGTCGTTCGCCGACCCTTCGATTGCCTCGCGCCCGGCACAGGTCTATGGCGCAAACTGCATTTTCCTCCGCAATGCACCGCGATCCGGGCTTGCGAGAGGTGATATAGTGAAATAATACAGTAAGGCCGGATCCTGCTCCGCCGTCCGGCGGAGTCACGGTCCGGCAATTACCGACAAGGGCTATTCCGGCATGAATTTCGACGCGAGGATCGATCCAGGCAGCGCTTCGGCAGAGCAGCCTGACGGCAACCCGCTGTACGAGGGCGAGGAGGACCGCCGCTCGCGCCGGTGGCTGATCCTGGCCGGGATCGTTGTCCTGCTGGTGATGATCGCCATCTGGTTCGTGACCCGCGACAGCGGGGCGGATGCGGCCAAGGGCCCGCGCGAGCAGGCCCCGGTGGTCAGCGTGATCACTCCGGGCCGTACCACGATCATGGGTGAGATCGGGGTTACCGGCACTCTGGCGGCGCGGCGCGAAATGCCGGTCGGCGTTGCGGGCGAAGGCGGCCAGGTGGTGCGCGTGCTGGTCGAACCCGGACAGTGGGTCGCGCGCGGGCAGGTGCTGGCGATCGTCGATCGTTCGGTCCAGGTCCAGCAGCAGGCCAGCCAGGCGGCGCAGATCCAGGTCGCGCGTGCCAATGCCGATCTTGCCCAGGCGAATTACGACCGCGCGCTCAAGCTGGTCGACAAGGGTTTCATTTCGAAGGCCGACGTGGACCGGCTGCGGGCGACGCGCGACGCCGCCCTGGCGCAGACCCGGGTGGCCGGTGCACAGCTCGGCGTGCTTCAGGCCCAGACCCGGCGGCTCAACATCGTTGCTCCTTCAGCCGGGCTGGTGCTCGAACGGCGGGTTGAACCCGGCCAGGTGGTCAGCGGCGGCAGCGGCGTGCTGTTCCGACTGGCCGAAGGCGGACAGATGGAGCTCAAGGCCCAGGTTGGCGAGGCCGATCTGGCCCAGCTGGCCAATGGCGTATCCGCGACGGTCGTTCCGGTCGGCACCGACAAGGTCTTCACCGGGCAGGTCTGGCAGCTTTCGCCGGTGATCGATCCCGCGACCCGGCAGGGGACGGCGCGGATCGCGCTGGCCTATGCGCCGGAACTGCGGCCGGGCGGCTTTGCCAGCGCGAAGCTGGCCTCGGGCACAGTCGTCGCGCCGATGTTGCCGGAATCGGCGATTCTTTCGGACGACAAGGGCAGCTTCGTCTACGTGGTCGACAAGGACAACAAGGCCCGCCGCCGCCCGATCAAGACCGGGCTGGTGACCGATGGCGGCATCGCCATCATCGAGGGTCTGGCGGGGAATGAGCGGATCGTGCTGCGCGCCGGCGGGTTCCTCCAGCCCGACCAGACCGTCCAGCCCCGCGCCGTGGCGAAGTAGGCCGGACGGAGCGGCATCATGAACTTTCGCAACATCTCGGCCTGGTCGATCCGCAACCCAGTGGTGCCGATCATCCTGTTCATCGGCCTGACCCTGGCGGGCATCGTTTCGTTCCGCGAAATGAAGATCCAGGCCGATCCGGACATCGAATTCCCGATGGTGATCGTCACCATCGCCCAGCCCGGCGCGGCGCCAGCCGAAATCGAGAACCAGATCACCCAGCGCGTCGAAAGCGCGATTCGCTCGATCAGCGGGGTGCAGTCGATCTCGTCCACCGCGCGCGAGGGCAACAGCCAGACCATGGTCGAGTTCCAGATCGGGACCGACATCGTCGAGGCCGTCAACGAGGTGAAGAACGCGGTCGATCAGGCGCGCGGTGAACTGCCCGACGGCATTCTCGAACCGCAGGTAATCAAGGCGCAGACATCCTCGAACGCCATCGGCTTCTTTGCGGTGACCGCCAACGACATGACCATCGAACAGCTGTCGTGGTACATCGACGACAGCATCGCCAAGCGGCTGCTGGCGATCCCGGGCATGGCCTCGGTCGAGCGTAACGGCGGCGTGGACCGTGAAATCCTGGTCGAACTCGATCCGCCGCGGATGCAGGCGCTGGGCGTGACCGCCAGCCAGGTCAACGCCGCGCTGCGCCAGGTCAATGTCAACACCGCCGGCGGGCGGGCCGAAGTGGCCGGATCGCGCCAGTCGGTGCGCGTGCTGGGCAACGCCAGGTCCGCCTATGAACTGTCGCAGACCGAGATCGCGCTCGGTTCCGGACGCCGGGTCAAGCTGGCCGACGTCGCCCGGGTCGAGGATCATTACGGCGAACTGACGTCCAAGGCGAAGATCAACGGGCGCGAGGTCGTGACCTTCTCGATCTCGCGTTCACGCGGGGAATCCGACGTCGCGGTCTATGACGAAACGCTCAAGGTGCTCGACAAGATCACCAAGGAAACCAATGGAGCGGTCCAGTTCACCCGCCTCGCCACCGAGGTGGACGACGTCAAGGTGCAGTACGACAGCTCGATCGCGGCGATGATCGAGGGCGCGGTGCTGGCGGTGATCGTGGTGTTCTTCTTCCTCCGCGACTGGCGGGCGACTTTCGTGTCAGCGCTGGCGATCCCGCTCTCGTCGATCCCGACCTTCTGGTTCATGGATCTGATGGGCTTCTCGCTCAACATGCTCAGCCTGCTGGCACTGGGCCTGGTCGCGGGGGTGCTGGTCGACGACGCCATCGTCGAGATCGAGAACATCGTGCGCCACATGCGCATGGGCAAAACCGCCTACCAGGCCTCGATCGATGCGGCGGACGAGATCGGCCTCGCGGTGGTCGCCACCACCTTTTCGATCGTCGCAGTGTTCCTCCCCGTCGGCCTGATGCCGGGCGTCTCCGGCCAGTTCTTCAAGAACTTCGGCCTGACCGTTGTCGCGGCGGTGCTGATGAGCCTAGCCGTAGCGCGCATGATCACGCCAATGGTCGCGGCCTATTTCCTCCACGCCAAGGGACACGCCTCCCACGGTGAAGGCCGGGCGATGGACCGGTACATGCAGGTGCTGCACTGGTCGCTCGACAACACCCGGGCGAAGGCGCTTCGCGCGCAGCTGGTGCGGGTCCGCCCGAAGCTGGCCTATTATGCGGCCCCGCTGATCGTCGGCGTGCTCGCCGCGATTGCGATGATGCTACCCAAGGGGCCACCAAGCGGTTCCGTTACGGAGCCGGTTTCGGCTACCAGCCGCTTGATGAGCGGCCTGTTCATGGGCCTGCTGCCGGGCTTCCTGATCGCCATTCCCCTCACCATCCTGATTGGCGCTGCCGTTGCGCGCTTTCATGGTGGGGGCGATGGCAACGGCTTTCTCGGCTGGGCGAATTTCAACTTCCGCCGCTTTACCGCGCGGCTGCGCGACCACCGCATCTGGATGCTGGGGATCGGGCTGGGCGCGCTGGGGATCACCGGGGTGCTGTTCACCGTGATCCCGCAGGAATTCTTCCCCCAGGGCAACGGCCAGTTCAGCCGCGCTTCGGTGGAAATGGTTCCCGGCACCACGCTTGAGCAGACCGAGGCCGTCATGGCCGAGGCCGCAGCGGTGATTGCCAAGGAAAAGGACGTGAAGTCCGTGTTCCAGCGCGTGCGCGAAGGCGGCGGCTTCCTGCTGGTCACGCTCAACGAGGATCGCGACCGGACACGCGCCGAGTTCGAGCGCGCGCTGACGCCTGAACTCCAGAAGATTCCCGACGCGCGGGTCAACTTCCAGGCCGGTGGTCCCGGACCGCCAGGAGGATCGAGCCGCGCAGTCAACGTCATGCTCTCGGGCTCCGATCCCGAAGCCCTGGCGCGCGCTTCCGCCACGCTGGTGGAGCAGATGAGCGGGCTCAAGGAAGTGGTCGCGCCGCGCGTGTCCGCTGACATGCGCCGCCCGGAAATCATCATCAAGCCGCGGCTCGACCTTGCTGCCAGCCTGGGCGTCACCACGACTTCGCTCAGCCAGGCGATTCGCGTCGCCACCCAGGGCGAGATCGACCAGAACGCAGCCAAGTTCTCGCTGTCGGACCGCCAGGTGCCGATCCGGGTCAAGCTGCCGATCGAATCGCGTCGCAGCCTCGACACGATCCGCAACCTGCCGGTGCCAACCGCCAGTGGCGGTTCGGTACCGCTGTCGCGCGTCGCCGAAATCGGGTTCGGTTCAGGCCCGACCTCGATCCAGCGCTACAACCAGAGCCGCCGCGTGTTCGTGGGTGCCGACCTTGCCCCGGGCGTGGTCAAGGGGCAGGCCGACAAGGCCATCGCCAAGCTGCCGATCATGCAGAACCTGCCGCAGGGCATTTCCAACGCGCCGTTCGGCCAGGACGAATGGCAGCAGGAAATGATCGCCAACTTCGCCAAGGCCCTGGTGGCGGGCGTGCTGCTGGTCTTCTCGGTGCTGGTGCTGCTCTACCACCGCTTCGTGTCGCCGCTGGTCAACATGGGTTCGTTGTTCCTCGCCCCGTTCGGCGGTCTGCTCGCGCTGGCGATTGCCGGCCAGCCGATCTCGATGCCTGTGTTCATCGGCATCCTGATGCTGTTCGGGATCGTTGCGAAGAACTCGATCCTGCTGATCGACTTCGCGATTGAGGAGATGGCCACCGGGCGGAACAAGCACGACGCGATCATCGAGGCCGGGCACAAGCGCGCCCAGCCGATCGTGATGACCACGGTGGCGATGGTCGCGGGCATGGTTCCCACGGCGCTTTCGCTGGCGGGCGATTCTGCCTGGCGCGCACCGATGGGCACCGTGGTGATCGGCGGGCTGATCGTCTCGACGCTGTTGACCCTGCTGATCGTGCCTGCCGGTTTCAGCCTGGCTGATGGACTCGAGAAGCGGCTTGGGCCAAGGCTCAGGCGCATGTTCCTGACCTATGATCCCCGCTACGACAAGGAAGGCGCACCGCCGCGCCCGGGCGAGGACGAAGGCCGGGTCATGCCGGCGGAGTGACCATGGCCGCCCCCGCGCTGCCGCGCGGCGGCCTGCCAGCCGATCGGGCGCGGCAGATGCGCATGACCGCGACCGGACTGCTGGTCGCCATGGGCGCGCTGTTCCTGATCGCCCGGCACTTTGCGGGGTTGCATCCGGCCTGGGGCTATGTCCTGGCCTTCAGCGAGGCCGCGATGGTCGGCGGGCTGGCGGACTGGTTCGCGGTTACCGCGCTGTTCCGCCACCCGCTCGGCCTGCCGATCCCGCACACCGCGATCATTCCCGAGAACAAGGATCGCATCGCCGATACGATGGCGGCCTTCCTGCGCGAGAATTTCCTGACCCCCCAGGTCGTCGCCCGGCGACTCGCCAACATGAACCTTGCCGCCGCGGCGGGGGACTGGCTGGCCGACCCGGCGCGGGGCGGCAGCACCCGGCTGCGCGACGGGGCGGCGGAACTGGCCGCGCAAGTGCTCGAATCGCTCGATCCCGAACGGCTCGGCACCCAGGTGCGGAGCGGGCTGTTCCGCCAGATCGACAAGCTGGAAGTCGCGCCGCTGCTCGGCCAGATGCTGAACACCGCGATTGTCGATGGACGGCACATGCCGGTGATCGATTCGCTGGTCCGCTGGGCCGGGCTGACGCTCGAAGACAACGAGGACCTGATTCGCGACCTGATTCACCGCCGCGCCAATGCCGTGCTGCGCTGGACCGGACTGGACGAAAAGCTCGCCAATTCGGTGCTCGACGGGCTCTACAAGCTGCTCGCCGAAGTGATCGTCGATCCCCAGCACCCGCTGCGCGGCAAGATCGAGGAAGGCCTCGCCAAGCTGTCGCAGGATCTCCAGCACGATGCCGAGCTGCGTGGGCGGGTCGAGCGGCTGAAGGGCGAACTGATCGCCAATCCCGCCGTGTCGACCTGGTGGCAGGGGGTGTGGGAGCGGCTGCGCACCGCGATGCTCGCCCGCCTGCGCCGCCCGGCGGGCAGCGGCGAGGGCCAGTTTACCGAGGCACTGGCTGAGCTCGGCCGCCATCTGCGCGATGATCCCGCGCTGCAATTGCAGATCAACCGCTTCGCCCGCCGCACCGTGGTCGGCATCTCGGTGCGCTACGGCGACCAGATCGTCCGGCTGGTGTCGGAAACGGTCAAGCGCTGGGACGCGGCGACCGTAACCGACCGGATCGAGGGCGCGGTGGGCCGCGATCTCCAGTTCATCCGGATCAACGGCACGCTGGTCGGCGGGCTGGTCGGGGTGGTGATTCACGTGGTCGACCAGCTGCTGTGAGCGGGCCGCTGCTCACCACCGCCCGGCTGGAGCTGTGGCAGCCGCAGGCGGGCGACCTCGCCGATCTGTTCGACTTGACCCGCGATGACGAAACCCGCCGCTTCCTTGGCAGCTTCGTGCCCAGCGAAATGGATGCCTTCGCGCGCCTTTACCGCAATGCCGGATCGTGGGCGCTGCATGGCTACGGAACCTTCATGATCCGTCTGAAGGGCGAGGCGCGGATCGTCGCCAACTGCGGCGTGTTCCGCAGCCACCGGGGCTTTGGCCCCGAAAGCGGCATGGACAACGTGGCCGAGGCGGGCTGGATCGTCCACAAGGACTACTGGGGCACCGGCCTCGCCCGCGAAGCGATGGAGGCTGCGCTCGGCTGGTTCGATGCAACCCATGGCCGGCAGCGGATCGCCTGCATGATCGAGCAGGGCCATGCCGCGTCGGACGCGCTGGCCGGCAAGCTGGGCTTCGTGCGCTATGGTACATACCAGCCGGAGAGCGGTGCGCCGCTGGTACTTTACGAGCGGCTCTAGAAGCGCGGGGAGGGGCAGGTGCAGCACAGGATGGGGCCGGGCGACCTGCTCGACAGGGCGGGCCAGCTGATCGAGCGAGGCTGGGCCTCGGCAGAGGTGCGGCGCTATGACCGGCGGGCAATCCGCGCCAGCAGCTGGCGGATCAAGGAGTGGGATTACTACTGCATCCTGACGGACGATCACGCGCTCGCGCTGACGGTTGCGGACAATGGCTACCTGGGGTTCCTCGGCCTGTCGTGGATGGACCTCAAGGCCGGAACGGCGGTCAACCACGGCGCGGTGCGGCCGTTTCCCTTCGGGCGGATGCAGATGCCGGGGAGCGCCGATTACGGCGACATCGACCAGCGCCACGGGGGCGTTCAGCTGTCATTCCGGCACGAGGCAGGCGGGCGCAGGCTGGCGTTCGCCGCCCCCGGGTTCGATGGCGGGAAGGGCCTGTCGGGCGAGATCCTGCTCGAACAGCCGCAGGACGATCGCATGGTGATTGCCACGCCGTTTCCGGATGCTCCGCGCGCGTTCTACTACAACCAGAAGCTCAATTGCCTGCCCGCATCGGGTCACGCGCAGCTGGGCAGCGAGCGGATCGAGTTCACGCCGGACCGCGCCTTCGCCGTGCTCGATTGGGGGCGCGGAGTCTGGACCTGGGACAACACCTGGTACTGGGGCTCGGCCTCCGGGCTGCACCAGGGGCGCCGCTTCGGCTTCAATATCGGTCATGGCTTCGGCGATACCAGGGCGGCCAGCGAGAACATGCTGTTCCTCGACGGCAAGGCGCACAAGCTGGCCGAGGTGACCTTTCATTTGCCGGAAGGGCCGGTTGATGCGGAGGACTGGCATTTCACCAGCAGCGATGGGCGGTTCGAAATGGCTTTCACTCCCATCGTCAACCGGCACGACCGCGTCGCGATCGGACCGTTCCTGACCGACCAGGACCAGGTCTTTGGCCGCTACCACGGCAGGGCGGTTCTGGACGATGGCACGGTGCTCGAGGTGGACGGCCTCACCGGCTTTGCGGAGCGGGTCCACAACCGCTGGTGACCAACGAAAAAGGCCCCGCCGAAGCGGGGCCTTGTCCGTTTCACGCTATCGCGCTGTTCAGAGCTTGCTGGTGAGTTCCGGCACGGCAGTGAACAGGTCCGCGACGAGGCCGATGTCGGCGACCTGGAAGATCGGCGCGTCCTCGTCCTTGTTGATGGCGATGATGGTCTTGGAGTCCTTCATGCCGGCGAGGTGCTGGATCGCACCCGAGATACCGACTGCGACGTAGACTTCCGGAGCGACGATCTTGCCGGTCTGGCCGACCTGGTAGTCGTTCGGGACATAGCCCGCGTCGACCGCAGCGCGGCTGGCGCCGACGCCGGCACCCAGCTTGTCCGCCAGCGGGAAGATGACCTGCTGGAAAGTGTCCGCGTCCTTGAGGGCGCGGCCGCCCGAGACGATGATCTTGGCCGAGGTCAGTTCCGGACGCTCGCTCTTGGCGATTTCCGAGCCGACGAAGGTCGACAGGCCCGAAGCGCCCGTGCCCGAAACGGCTTCAACCGCGCCCGAACCGCCGGTGGCAGCAGCCTTGGCGAAGGCGGTGCCGCGCACGGTGATGACCAGCTTGGCATCGCTCGATTCGACAGTGGCGATGGCATTGCCGGCATAAATCGGACGGGTGAAGGTCTTGGGGCCTTCGACCGAGAGGATTTCCGACACCTGCATCACGTCGAGCAGCGCGGCGACGCGCGGCGCGATGTTCTTGGCGGTGGTGGTGGCGGTCGCGACGAAGGCGTCGTGATCGGCCATCAGGCCCGCAACCAGCGGCGCGACATTTTCGGCCAGCGCGTTGGCATAGGCGGCGTCATCGGCGACATGGACCTTGCCGACGCCGGCGATCTGCGCGGCGGCCTGCGCCACGGCGGCGCAGCCCGAACCGGCGACCAGCAGGTGAACCTCACCCAGCTGCGAAGCGGCGGTGACGGCCGCCAGGGTGGCGTCCTTGACGGCGGCGTTGTCGTGTTCGACCCAAACGAGCGTCTTCATCAGGCGACTCCCATTTCCTTGAGCTTGGCGACGAGGGCATCCACGTCTGCCACCTTGATGCCGGCGCTGCGCACCGGCGGTTCGCTGACCTTGAGGGTCTTGAGGCGCGGCGCGACATCGACGCCGTAGTCGGCCGGGGCCTTGGTGGCGAGCGGCTTGGACTTGGCCTTCATGATGTTGGGCAGCGAGGCATAGCGCGGTTCGTTGAGGCGCAGGTCGGTGGTGACCACGGCCGGCAGCGCCAGCTTGACGGTTTCCAGACCGCCGTCGATTTCGCGCTTCACGACGACCGAATCGCCTTCCACGGTAACCTCGTTGGCAAAGGTGCCCTGCGGACGGCCGAGCAGCGCGGCGACCATCTGGCCGACCTGGTTGCTGTCATCGTCGATCGCCTGCTTGCCGGTGATGATCAGGCCCGGGGCCTCTTCATCGGCGACGCCCTTGACGATCTTGGCGACCGCGAGGGGTTCAACTTCGACGCCGTCGTCGACCTGGACCAGCACGGCGCGGTCCGCACCCATCGCCAGCGCGGTGCGCAGCGTTTCCTGGGCCTTGGCCGGACCGACCGAAAGCGCCACGATTTCGGTAACCACGCCCTTTTCCTTCAGGCGGATGGCTTCCTCGACGGCGATTTCGTCGAACGGGTTCATGCTCATCTTAACATTGGCGAGATCGACGCCCGTGCCGTCGGACTTGACCCGCGGCTTCACGTTATAGTCGATCACGCGCTTCACGCAGACCAGGGCTTTCATCAGTTCAAGCCTTTCCCATGAGATTGCTGCACCGCCGCATAGTTATCGTTTACGTAAACGTCAACTGACCATTTAGCCGTGCACTTAAACGTGCGAACGGCATCGCCATTGCCGCGCATTTCCATGCGGTCAAGAGTGGAATCCGGCAGCCATGCCGCAATTGTGCAGTTGCAGCGCGGCGATTGTAAGCGCCGCTGACGGCCTTTGCAGCGGGCTGAAAGAAAAGGGCCGGTTCCGCCTGCTGCGGAACCGGCCCCTTGCTTGCCGTCAGGTCGCAGGCGCTCAGGCGGCCTTGCGCACTTCCGCGACGATCTTCTTCGCGGCGTCGCCGAGATCGGCGGCCGAGACGATCGGCAGGCCCGAACCTTCGAGGATCTGCTTGCCCTGTTCGACGTTGGTGCCTTCGAGGCGGACCACCAGCGGAACCGACAGGTTCACTTCCTTTGCCGCCGCGACGATGCCGTCGGCGATGATGTCGCACTTCATGATCCCGCCGAAAATATTGACGAGGATGCCCTTCACCGCCGGATCCTTGAGAATGATCTTGAAGGCCGCCGTGACCTTTTCCTTCGAAGCGCCGCCGCCGACGTCGAGGAAGTTGGCCGGGAATTCGCCGTTCAGCTTGATGATGTCCATCGTTGCCATGGCGAGGCCCGCGCCATTCACCATGCAGCCGATGTTGCCGTCGAGCTTGATGTAGGCGAGGTCGTACTTGCTGGCCTCGATTTCGGCCGGGTCTTCCTCGGTCTCGTCGCGCAGTTCCATCACGTCGGGGTGACGGTAGAGCGCGTTCGAATCGAAGCTCATCTTGGTGTCGAGCACCAGCAGCTTGCCATCCGATTCGGCGAGCGGGTTGATTTCGATCATCGAGCAGTCGAGCGCCATGAACGCATCGTACAGCTGCTTGCCCAGCACCTGGGCCTGCTTGTTGAGATCGCCCTTGAGCTTGAGGCCGAAGGCCAGCGCGCGGCCGTGGTGCGGCATGAAGCCTTCAGCCGGGTCGATGGTGATGGTGGTGATCTTTTCCGGAGTCTCGTGAGCGACGTCCTCGATGCTCATCCCGCCTTCGGTGCTGGCGATCATCGCGATCCGGCCAGTGGCACGGTCGACCAGCATCGACAGGTAGTATTCCTTGCCGATGTCGACGCCGTCGGTGATGTACAGGCGGTTGACCTGCTTGCCGGCGTCGCCGGTCTGGATCGTCACCAGGGTGTTGCCGAGCATTTCGCGGGCGTGGCTTTCCACTTCCTCGATGCTCTTGGCGAGGCGCACGCCGCCCTTGGCATCGGGGCCGAGTTCCTTGAACTTGCCCTTGCCGCGCCCGCCGGCGTGAATCTGCGACTTCACGACATAGAGCGGCCCGGGCAGCTGCTTCGCGGCAGCGACGGCCTCTTCCACGGTGAGCGCGGGGATCCCCGCGGGAATGGCGATGCCGAACTTGGCGAGCAGTTCCTTGCCCTGGTACTCGTGAATGTTCATGGGTCTCGATCTCCGGGGGGAGGTAAGCCGTAAGGCCGAAGGTGCGGCGCCGCATAAGCACATCAGGGCGGGCTTGAAAAGGCCCCTAGTCGCGCGATTAAATCGACGCTTGCAGGGCGTATGGCCCTGGCAAGGCTTGCCAAGGCGCGCGGGCTTGCCCAAGTTCGACCGCGATGATCGACCGCGCGCGCCTGGAGATGATCGTTCGCGAAGCGGGACGAATCGCTTTCGATCGCTGGCCGGGGGCGGGCCATGCGCTCGAAGCCTGGGAAAAGCACCCCGGAAGTCCGGTGAGCGAGGCGGACCTGGCGGTCGATGCCTTCCTCAAGCGCGAATTGGGCGCGCTGCTGCCGGCGGCGGGCTGGCTTTCGGAAGAAACGGTCGATGCGCCCGAGCGGCTGGAAGGCGGGCTGATCTGGCTGGTCGACCCGATCGACGGGACGCGCGACTTCATCCGCGGGCGCACCGGCTGGGCGGTTTCGGTCGCGCTGATCAGCGCGGGGCGACCCTTGCTCGGCATGCTCGAGGCCCCGGCGCGCGGGGAGTTCTGGCAGGGCGTGGCGGGGCAGGGATCGTGGCGCAATGGCTTGCGGCTGGTGGCCAGCCAGCGCAAGCAGCTGTCCGGCGCGCGGGTGCCGGCCCATGTCCTGCCGAAAATCGACGCGGACCTGACTCCGGTAGACCAGCCCAATTCGATCGCCCTGCGCCTTGCCATGGTCGCCGCCGACGAGGCCGACCTGCTGGCAACCCTGCGCTGGGGGTTCGAATGGGACATCGGCGCCGCCGCCCTGATCGCGCGCGAGGCGGGGGCAGTGGTGACCGACGTGTTCGGCGAACCGCTCAACTACAACAAGCGCGATCCGCGCGCCTTCGGCGTGCTGGCAACCGCCCCGGCGATTCATGCCGCCGCGGTCGAGCGGCTGGCCGGACGGGCAAGGGAACTGGCGAAGGAATAGTCCTTCGCATCATCCATTTTTCGTCATTGCGAGACCGCGGGCCGAAGCAATCCAGGTCGGCTTCAGGCTGTCCTGGATTGCTTCGCTACGCTCGCAATGACGACGAGGTCGGGCGCAGCGGTTTCCGGCGGCTCTACTGCCCCGAACGCGCCGCCTGGACATCTTCGGTGGTTACCGGCACGATCTTGATCTCGACCCGGCGGTTCTTCTGGCGGCCATCGGCGGTGTCGTTGCTGGCGATCGGCATCGTCTCGCCAAAGCCCTGGCTGCGCAGCCGCGCCGCCGGGACCCCGCGTGAGACCAGGTAATTGAGCACGGTCCGCGCGCGGTTTTCCGAAAGGGTCTGGTTAAAGGCGTCCGATCCGGTGGAGTCGGTGTGGCCATAGACGTCGATCAGGCTGTTAGGATACTGGATCAGGCTTTCCGCCACCTTGTCCAGCGTGGCGCGGAATTCTGGGCGCAGGGTGTAGCTGCCGACGTCGAAGGTCACGCCATCGGGCAGGTTGACCAGGATCGCGCTGCCGTTGTCGGTTTCGGTCACATCGACCCCGGAACCGGCGGTCTGTTCCTTGAGCTCCTTGATCTGCTTGTCCATCTGGTAGCCGACCACGCCGCCCGCGACGCCGCCGATGCCTGCGCCGACGATGCGCCCGGTCTTGCCGCCGATCAGCCCGCCCAGCAGCGCGCCGGCGACGGCGCCGCCAACCCCGCCGATCGCGGTGCGGGACACCTTCCTCTCCCCGGTGTTGGGATCGGTCACGCAGGCGGACACGGTCAGGAGCGAAAATGCGGCAAAGCTGGAAACCAGCAATCTGGACTTCATCATGGTGCAAACCCCTCGCTTTTAAGAGCAATTGTGCCAACAGGTTAACCGCGCCATTGTGAACGCGGGATGGACTGGCATCTGAGAAACGGCTGGAACGCGGCAGGGTTCCCCGCACCTCCCTCCTGCGCCCCCTTCGCCTGAAGCCGCAAACCTGCTAGGCCCTGACCCGTGACACCGTTCCCCTGGTCCGACGTTCTGATCATCGCAGGGCTGATCCTGCTCAATGGCCTGTTCTCCATGTCGGAGCTGGCGATCGTTTCCGCGCGCCCGGCGCGGCTGCGGCTGCTGGCGGACCGGGGCAGCAACCGGGCGAGGACCGCGCTGGACCTTGCGGCAGACCCGGGCAAGTTCCTCTCCACGGTCCAGATCGGCATTACCCTCGTCGGGATCGTTGCGGGTGCCTATTCAGGTGCGAGCCTGGGCGGGCCGACGGGCGAGCGGCTGGCCCTGCTGGGCGTCCCGGCGGATTGGGCTCCTGAGGCCGGGTTCGCGCTGGTCATCGTCCTCACCACCTATTTCAGCCTGGTGATCGGCGAACTCGTGCCCAAGCAGGTTGCCCTGCGCGCCGCGGAGCCGATCGCGGTGCTGGCCGCCGTGCCGATGGCGCTGGTCGCGCGCGCCACCGCGCCATTCGTGTGGCTGCTCGACCGCTCCTCGAACCTGTTGCTGCGCCTGCTGGGCGTGCGCCACAAGGGTGAGGCCGGGGTGACGGCGGAAGAGCTGCACATGCTGTTCGCCGAGGCGACCCGTTCGGGCGCGATCGAGGAGGACGAGCGGCAGATCATGACCGGGATCATGAAGCTGGCCGACCGCCCGGTGCGCGAACTGATGACCCCGCGCACCGAACTCGACACGATCGACCGCCGCGCCAGCGAAGCCGAGGTCCGCGCCGCGATCAAGGACAGCCCCCATTCGCTCCTGCCTGTGGCCGATGGTTCGCCTGACAACATCGTCGGCGTGGTCAAGGTCCGCGAAGTGCTGGCCGTGCTGCTTTCGGGCAAGCGGCTGCAGATCGCCCGGCTGATGAAGAAGGCCGAGATCATCCCCGACCAGATCGACGCGATGGACGCGCTGCGCATCCTGCAGCAGTCAGGGGTGTCGATGGCGCTGGTCCACGACGAGTACGGCCATCTGGAAGGCGTGGTCACCCCGGCCGACCTGCTCGACGCAATCGTCGGCAATTTCGCCAGCCACCAGGATGCGGGCGACGAGCCGCTGCTGGTCGAGCGCGAAGATGGTTCGCTGCTGGTCGCGGGCGCGATGCCGGCGGATTTCCTCGCCGAACGGCTCGGTATCGAGCTGCCCGATGATCGCGACTATGCGACGGCGGCGGGCTATGTCCTCTCGGTGCTCAAGCACCTGCCGCAGGAGGGTGAGCACTTTGCCGATCAGGACTGGCGGTTCGAGGTGGTCGACATGGACGGCCGCAAGATCGACAAGCTGCTGGTCAGCCGGGTCGAACCGCAAGCCGGCTGATAAAAGAAAAGGCCCGCAGCGGGGCGGGCCTTTCCTGCATTCCGATTGGGCGAATCAGTTGCCGGCGCTGGCCCCCGCACTGGCCTGAGCCTCGCGCCCGTCACCTTCCGGCGCGGCGACGATGTCGCGGGTCACCGCGCCCTTGGCGACGGTGTTGGTGGCCGGATCGCCCACGGTCGAGCGGATCGACGGGGCGGCGACGCCGGCCTTGTTGTCCACCGTGGTTTCCACCGCGCTGCGCGGCTGGGCCGGGCCGAACAGGGCATCCTGCGCCTGCTGGGTCGTGCTGGTATCCGACGGGCGCGGCGCGCCGGGAGCCGGGGGAACCAGCGCGAAATCGGGCGGAACCACCAGCGGCGCCTGGCGCTGCACGGCGAATTCGTCCGGCCGGTCGCGACCGAGCAGCCCGCTGCTGCCGCAGCCCGCAAGCAGCGTGGCGGCGCCGGTCAGCACGATCAGGGCAGAGGTCTTGCTCATTGTGTCAAATCTCCGAGGGCTTCGCGCCCGCATCTTCATCCTCGCGCTTTTCGCGCGAAAGGAACGAACGGGCAAGGATAATCAGGACGCCGATGGTGATCGCGGCATCGGCCAGGTTGAACACCAGGAAGGGGCGGAAATCACCGAAATGGAGGTCGGCATAGTCGACCACGAAGCCATAGTTCACCCGGTCGCGGATGTTGCCCATCGCCCCGCCCAGCACCAGCGCCAATGGCGCGATGTCGGCCAGCAGCGTTTCGCGCAGCAGCCAGACCAGCACGACGAGGGCGATGCCCATGGTCAGCACGACCAGTCCCCAGCGCATTTCCATCGAATTGGCGGTGAGGAAGCCCAGCGAGACGCCATAGTTTTCCACCCAACTGAGGCGGAAGAACGAGACGACCTCGATCACCTGCACTTCGCGCAGCCTGATCCCGATGACCCAGGCCTTGATCGCCTGGTCGGCGAGGAACACCGCCAGGGCAAGCACCAGGCCGATCAGGCGGTTGCGGGTGAAGAGCTTCATTCTGCCTCGTCCATTGCCGCCACAACCTGATCGCAGCGTGAACAAAGCGCGCCGTCCTCGCTCACCTCGGGGAGGTGGCGCCAGCAGCGGCCGCATTTGTGGTGGTCGGTCTTGCGCACTTCGGTCGGGCCCTTGTGGACCGCAGCTACGATCAGCACTTCCGCCATGTCGACGTCGCCCGGATTGCCTTCGTAGGTGTATTCCGCCTGGAGGCTCGATCCGATCACCTTCTCGCGGCGGAGCGGTTCGATCTGTTCATTGGCGAGCGTGCGGGTCGCCCGGACGTCGGTCCACTTGGCGAGCAGGTCCGAAGAACCACCAACTGTGGGCACCTCCGGCCATTCCAGTAGATGCACGCTGCCCGCATCCGGATAGCGCGACGCCCAGACTTCCTCCGCCGTGAAGACCAGCACCGGGGCGGCCCAGCGGACGAGGGCGTGGAACAGCAGGTCCAGCACCGTGCGATAGGCCATGCGCTTCGGGTCGCCGGGCGCATCGCAATAGAGGCAGTCCTTGCGGATATCGAAGAAGAAGGCCGACAGGTCCTCGTTGCAGAAGTCGGTCAGCGCGCGGACATAGGCATTGAAGTCGTAGTCATTGACCGCCGTGCGCAGGTTCGCGTCCAGCTGCGCGGTGAGGGCCAGGATATAGCGTTCCAGTTCCGGCATGGCGGCCACGTCGACCCGCTCGGCCTCGCTGAAGCCGTCGAGCGCGCCCAGCAGGTAGCGGAAGGTGTTGCGCAGCTTGCGGTACTGGTCGGCCACGCCCTTGAGGATCTCGTCGCCGATGCGGTGATCCTCGGTGAAGTCGACCGACAGCGCCCACAGCCGGATGATGTCGGCGCCGTTGGTTTCCATCACCTTCAAGGGGTCGATGGTGTTGCCAAGGCTCTTCGACATCTTCATCCCCTTGGAATCCATCGTGAATCCGTGGGTGAGGATGGACTTGTAGGGGGCCTGCCCGCGCGTCGCGCAGGATTCCAGCAGGCTCGACTGGAACCAGCCGCGATGCTGGTCGCTGCCTTCAAGGTACATGTCGGCGAGCGGGCCGGTGTAGCCTTCGGGCCGGGCGAGTTCTGGCCACTTGCCGCTTTCCAGCACGAAGGCGTGGGTCGAACCCGAATCGAACCAGACGTCGAGAATGTCGGTGACGCGCTCGTAGTCATCGGCACGGTAGCCCTCGCCGAGATATTCCTGCGCGCGTTCGTCGGACCACGCATCGACCCCGCCCGCCTTCACGGCGGCGACAATCCGGGCGTTGACCGCCGGGTCGCTAAGGTACTGGCCGGTCTTGCGATCCACGAACAGGGTGATCGGCACGCCCCAGGCGCGCTGGCGCGAGAGCACCCAGTCGGGCCGCCCCTCGACCATGCTGCCGATGCGATTGCGGCCCTTTTCGGGGACGAAGCGGGTGGCGGCGATGGCCGCCGTCGCGGTTTCGCGCAGCGTCGCGCCGGGAGCGGCGACGCCCTCCGGCAGCGGCTTGTCCATCGGCACGAACCACTGCGGGGTGCAGCGGAAGATCACCTTGGCCTTCGAGCGCCATGAGTGCGGGTAGGAGTGCCTGTAGTCCGCCGAGGCGGCGAGCAGGCCGCCAGCTTCGCGCAGCGCCTCGCAGATCGGCCCGTCGGGCGCGTTGAACTTGGGATTGATGACCGATCCCTGCCCGCCCAGCCAGGCCCAGTCGGCGCGGTACTTGCCGTCACCCTCGACCGCGAAGACGGGGTCGATCCCGTGGGCCTTGCACAGCAGGAAGTCATCCTCGCCGTGGTCAGGCGCCATGTGGACCAGCCCCGTGCCGCTGTCGGTGGTGACGAAATCGCCGGGGAGGAACGGACGCGGCGCGGCGAAGAACCCGCCGAGCGCGTGCATCGGGTGGCGGGCCACGGTTCCGACGAGGTCGGAGCCTTTGCCGGACCAGAGTGACCTTGAAGAGAGATCAGTAAGGGCTACACCCAGACGCCGACTAAATTCAGTCAGAATGTCGGCCTTGAACGCAGCCAGTCTCGTCTCGGCTACAAGGACTTTGCGGATGATCGTTGGCTGGCGTTCATCGTGGCTTGTATGCGGGGAATCGGAGTCTTGAGTTTGTACGAGTTTCGGCTCGCGATACTCGAGAAGCACATACTCAACCTCTGGCCCATAGGCGATCGCCTGGTTGGCTGGGATCGTCCACGGCGTCGTCGTCCAGATCACCGCATGGGCGCCGACCAGCTCCGGGATCGGGCTGTCAACAATCTCGAACGCCACGTCGATCTGGGTCGAGGTGATGTCCTCGTATTCCACTTCGGCTTCGGCCAGCGCGGTCTTTTCGACCGGGGACCACATCACCGGCTTGGCGCCGCGATAGATCATGCCGGTTTCGGCAAAGCGCAGCAGTTCGGCAACGATGGTGCCTTCGGCTTCGGGGTCCATCGTCAGGTAGGGCTTGTCCCAGTTCCCGAGGATGCCCAGCCGCTTCACCTGCTCGCGCTGCACGTTCACCCAGTGCTGGGCATAGGCGCGGCATTCGGCGCGGAACTCGACCGGATCGACCTGATCCTTGTCGAGCTTCTTCTTGCGGTACTGCTCCTCGATCTTCCACTCGATCGGCAGGCCGTGGCAGTCCCAGCCCGGAACGTAGGGGGCGTCCTTGCCCAGCAGGGTCTGGGTGCGGCAGACCATGTCCTTGAGGATGTGGTTCAGCGCGTGGCCGATGTGCATGTCACCGTTGGCATAGGGCGGGCCGTCATGCAGGATGAACTTCTCGCGCCCCGCGCGCGCCTCGCGCAGCTGCGCGTAGAGCCCCTGCTCTTCCCAGCGTGCCAGAATGCCCGGTTCCTTCTGGGGGAGGCCGGCCTTCATCGGGAAATCCGTCTTGGGCAGGAAGACGGTTGCTCTGTAATCGCGCTGTTCAGTCATGGCGCGCGGGGCCTTAGCCCGAGCGGCGCCTTTGCGCTAGTCCCGCGCCGCGCGGCGGGCCTCCAGCGCTTTCGCCAGCGCTTCCTCTTCCGGCGGGCGGCGGCGGTTGTAGGCTGGACGCAGCGCCGGGCCGATGGTGTAGATGTCGTCCACCATGACATAGCCGTTGAACCCGGCGGGCACCTTGCCCAGCTGTTCGGGCAGGTCCAGCCCCATCGGCAGGCCTTCGCCGTGATTTCCGGTGATGACGATCCGCGCGCCCGCCGCTTCCATCCGGGCGATGGTGCGGTTCGGCCAGCCGGCAAAGGCCCACTGGTAATTGATCGGCACGAACAGCGTGCCATTGCGGCAGGATGCGGGGGTCAGGCCCAGCCAGCCCTGCACCAGATAGTCCCTCGTGCAGGCCTTCACCTCCTGCGGGGAGAAGGCCCAGGCGCGCGGATATCGCTGGCGCAGGCGCGGCAACAGGGCGGCGTCGGCGTTGAAGCCGTCGCCGATGGCCTCGACCTTGCGCCCGGCAGCATCCAGCGCGGCGATCAGCAGCTCCGCCTCGCCCGGGTCGCGGCTTTTCAGGGTGTAGATCAGCGGCTTTTCCGGGAGCAGCGCCAGCGCCTCGGTCAGTGTCGGGATCGCGCCTTTGCCAGTGCCGCGCAGCGGGAAGGTCTTGCCGCCGTCAGCGCTGTAGCCATAGCCGGCGTCGAGCGTCTTCAGCCGGGCAAGAGTGGCCTTGCGAACCTCGCCCGCGCCGTCGGTGCGGCAATCGAGCGTCCAGTCATGGAACAGCACCAGCTGGCGATCGGCCGTCGGCGCGACCGTTACCGCGATGGCCTGCGCCCCCAGCCGCGCGGCCTGCGACAGGCCGGGCAGGGTGTTTTCCAGATAGTCGTGGACCGGCGGCTCGATTCGCCTCGCGGTGCAGTCCTGCGGGCCAAGGTCCTTGTGGCTGAACTGCTGCATCGTGCCGCGCTGGGCGATCAGCTTGACATAGCCGCGCGGGGCGGGGGCGAGCCAGCTGGCGTTGAGCACACTCATCCCCAGGAAGGCGAGCGCGAGGACCAGCGCCAGCCGCCTGCCCCAGCGCTTCACGCCAGCAGCTTTCGCGCCTGCAGGCAGTCCGCCTCCATCTGCGCGGTCAGGGCTTCGAGACTGTCGAACTTGGCCTCCGGGCGGAGGAAGTGATGGAACTCCACCTCGATCTCCTGACCGTAGAGGTCACCCGAAAAATCGAAGAAGTGCGGCTCCAGCAGTTCCTTGGGCGGATCGAAGCTGGGGCGAATGCCCATGTTCGCCGCGCCGTGGACCACCCGTCCGCCGGGCAGCGTCGCGGTGACGGCGTAGATGCCGTAGCGCGGGCGCAGGTAGTTGCCGAGCGCGAGGTTGGCGGTGGGAAAGCCGATGGTGCGCCCCACCTTGTCGCCGTGCTGGACCACGCCGCGGATCGCGAAAGGCCGGGTCAGCAGGTGGGTGGCCGTGCCGCAGTCACCCTCCTTCAGCGCCTCGCGGATGCGGCTGGAGGAAACGACCTCGCCCTCTTCGCTCACCGCGCCGACCGCGCGGGCGGAAATGCCGTGGATCGCGCCGCGCTGGCCCAGCACCTCGATGTTGCCGCCCCGGCCCCGGCCGAAAGTGAAATCCTCGCCGGTCACCACCCCCGCGACGCCGAGCCGCTTGCCGAGCAATTCGGCGATGAAGTCTTCCGCGCTGGTGCTGGCAAGTTCGGTGCCGAATTCGAACACCAGCATGGCGTCCGCGCCCGCCGCTTCGAACAGTTCCTGCCGCTGGTCCAGCGTGGTCAGGCGGAAGGGCGGCGCATCGGGCGCGAAATAGCGCACCGGGTGGGGATCGAAAGTGGCGATGATCGCGGGGCGGCCCTCGGCCCTGGCCCAGGCCAGCGCCTCGCCCGCGACGGCCTGGTGGCCGCGATGGAACCCGTCGAAATTGCCCAGCGCGATGATCGCGCCGCGCAGCGACGCGGGCATCGGATTGGAAGCGGAAAGGCGGGGTATGCTCATTGCTGCGGCATCTGCTCCGGTTGGGGCTCCGGCTTGACCTGCGCCAGCGGCACCAGCCCGGCACGAATCACGCGCAGCGCATTGCCGCCCATCACCGCGCGGATCTCGTCGGGGGTAAAGCCCTCGTCGAGCAGCGCCTGGGTGACCTGGACCAGCTGACCGGTATCGAACCGCACGGTCGTCGCCCCGTCATAGTCGCTGCCCAGCGCGACATATTGCACGCCGACAAGGTCCTTCACGTGCTTCATCGCCCGCGCAGCGGCGCGCGGATCCGTATCGCAGATCGCCCCATCCCAGTAACCGATCCCGATCACCCCGCCAGTGCGGGCGACGCCCCTGATCTCGTCGTCGGAGAGGTTGCGGTTGGTCTTGCAGGTCGCCTGGACGCCGCCGTGGCTGGACACCACCGGGCGGCGCGCCATCGCCAGGATCTCGCCGACGCACTTGTGGCTGCAATGGGCGATATCGACGATCATCCCCTTGTCTTCCATCGCCGCGATGACCTTGCGGCCCAGCGGGGTGAGCCCGCCCTTGTTCACGCCGTGCATCGATCCGGCGACGTCGTTATCGAAGAAGTGCGCCATGCCCGCCATGCGGAAACCGGCGGCGTAAAGCTTGTCGAGATTCTCGATCCGGCCCTCAAGGCTTTGCAGCCCCTCGATCGTCAGCATCGCGCCGACCGGGCCGTTACCGGCGCTGCGCGCGGCGAGCAGGGCATCGAGGCTGGCCGCGCTGTCGACCTTGCCCAGTGCGCCTGCCGATCCCGCCACCGCCCGGTCGAGCTTTTCGCCATGATAGAGCGAGCGCTGCAGCAGCGAGGTCCAGGTGCGCGGCGGCTGGAGCTGGGCCACTACCAGCGGGGTGATGTTGTCGGTATCCCCGGTATTGCCGTCATAGTTCTGCCCGCGCGGGCTCTTGGTGACGCTGGAGAACAGCTGCAGCGCGACGTTGCCCGCCTTCAGCCGGGGCAGGTCCTCGTGGCCCCGGTCGGCGGCCTTCAGCAGGTCGCGGTCCCACATCAGCGTGTCGGAATGGAGATCGACGATCTGGAGCGTCCTGTGCAGCGCCTGCGCCTCGGCACTGACCGGGGCGAGCGGCTTGCCGTCCATCCGGTTCATGCTGTTTTCGAGATAGGCCGGACCCAGCCCGAAAAAGCCCAGTGCCGCGGCGGCGACGATTCCCAGCGGTATCCACACGCGTTTGCGCATCAGCGATCCTTCCCCCGTTCAGGCCGGTTTACGCACCAGCGTGACGAAATCAAAGCCCGGCGTGGCGCCTTGCGGGGGATGGGCCTCGCGAAAGGTCTCGGTCCATTCGGTGCGGTCGAGGCTGGGGAAGCGGGTGTCGCCCTGCGGCTCGGCATGAACCTCGGTCAGCTCGATCCGGTCGGCCAGCGGCAGTGCCTCGGCATAGATCTGGGCGCCGCCGAAGATCACGATCTCGGGTGCATTGGCTAGGGTCAGCGCCTCGGCCAGCGATCCCGCGCGCTCCGTCCCCTCGGCTTCCCAGGCAGGATCGCGGGTGATGACGATGTGGCGACGGCCGGGAAGGATGCCCGGCAGCGAATCGAAGGTCTTGCGGCCCATCACCAGCGGCTTGCCCATGGTCAGGGCCTTCACCCGGCGGAAATCGGCCGAGATATGCCAGGGCATGGTCCCGCCCGCGCCGATCACCCCGTTGTCGGCCACGGCCACCACCAGCACGAGCGAAGGGCGCTTCACAGCTCCAGCCGGGTGACATGGCCCATCTTGCGCCCCGGGCGCGCGGCGGCCTTGCCGTAGAGGTGGAGGTGATTGCGCGGATCGGCGAGGATCTGCGCCCAGTCGTGCGCTTCGCTGCCGATCAGGTTCTTCATTTCCACCGCGCTGGCGGCCAGCGCCGTATCGCCCAGCGGCAGGCCGCAGATCGCGCGGACGTGGTTTTCGAACTGGCTGGTGAAGGCCCCCTCGATGGTCCAGTGCCCGGAATTGTGGACGCGCGGGGCCATCTCATTGAATACCGGACCTTCGTGCGTCGCGAAGAATTCCAGCGTCAGCACCCCGACATGGCCCAGCGCATCGGCAACCCGCGCCGCCAGTTCGCGCGCGGCGGGCACCTGCTGCCGGATCATGGCCGAGGCGGGCAGGGTGGAGGTGGCGAGAATGCCGCCTTCGTGGACGTTCTCGGCGCTGTCCCAGAACACGATCCCGCCGTCCGAGCCCCGGCACAGGATCACGCTGAATTCGGCCGAGAACTGGACGAAACCTTCATAGACCAGCGGCTGGTCACCGACGACGATGCCTTCGGCGTCATGGTCGGCCATGATCCGCCACTGGCCCTTGCCGTCATAGCCGTCGCGGCGAGTCTTGAGGATGCCGGGCGAGCCGATGGTATCGAGCGCGCGGGCGAGGTCTTCCGCCGTGTCGACCGCCTGCCACGGCGCGGGTCGACCGCCCAGCCCTTCGACAAAGCGCTTCTCGCTGACCCGGTCCTGCGCCACTTCCAGCGCCCTTGCGCCCGGTTGGAGCGGCACCGGCGCCAGCGCTGACAAGGGGGCGACCGGCACGTTCTCGAACTCGTAGGTCACCACTGCGCAATCTGCGGCGAAGGCGGCCAATGCGGCGCGGTCGTCATAGCGGGCGCAGGTGAACGCCGCGCAGACTTCCGCCGCGATCGAATCGGCTTCGGGCGCAAAGACGTGGCAGCGATAGCCCAGCTGGGCGGCGGCCATGGCGATCATCCGGCCAAGCTGGCCGCCGCCGAGGATGCCGATGGTCTCGCCGGGCGCGATCACCGGCTCAGCTCGGCCGCTCGGCGACGCTGGCGGTCTGCGCGGCGCGGAATTCCTTCAGCCGTTCGCCCAGCGCCTCGTCCTGCAGCGCAAGGATCGAGGCCGCGAGCAGGCCCGCGTTGGTCGCGCCCGCCTCGCCGATGGCGAGCGTGCCGACCGGGATCCCGGCGGGCATCTGGACGATCGAGAGCAGGCTGTCCTGCCCCGACAGCGCCTTCGACTGCACCGGCACGCCCAGCACCGGCAGATGGGTCATGCTGGCGACCATGCCCGGCAGGTGCGCCGCGCCGCCGGCCCCGGCGATGATCACGCGGAAGCCCTCGTCCGCCGCGCTCTGCGCGAATTCGACCAGCCGGGCCGGAGTGCGGTGGGCCGAGACGATCCGCGCGTCATAGGGCACGCCCAGCTTGTCGAGCGCTTCGGCGGCGCAGCGCATCGTCGCCCAGTCCGACTGGCTGCCCATGACGATGGCGACGTGCGGCTGGCTCATCCTACCGCTCCGAAAGGTAGTACCGCTCGAGCGCGGCGAGATTTTCATCGAGTTCGTAGACGATCGGCTGGCCGGTCGGAATCTCGAGGCCGGTGATCTCAGCGTCCGAAATGCCCGACAGGTGCTTGACCAGCGCGCGCAGCGAATTGCCGTGGGCGGCGACCAGCACCGTCTCGCCCGCCTTCAGCGCGGGGACGATGGCGGCTTCGTAATAGGGCAGGACGCGGGCGATGGTGTCCTTGAGGCTCTCGGTCGAGGGGATCGCGATCCCGGCGTAGCGCGGATCGCGGCCCAGATCGAACTCGCTGCCCGCATCCAGCACGGGGGGCGGCGTATCGAAGCTGCGGCGCCAGATCTTGACCTGCTCGTCGCCATGCTTTGCCGCGGTCTCGGCCTTGTCGAGCCCGGTCAGCCCGCCATAGTGGCGCTCATTGAGCCGCCAGTCCTTGGTTTCAGGGATCCACAGCCGCCCGGCGGCTTCCAACGCGAAATGCAGCGTCTTGATCGCACGGGTCTGGAAGCTGGTGAAGGCGACCGTCGGCAGCATGCCCTTTTCGCGCAGCAGGGTGCCCGCCGCGCGGGCCTCTTCCTCGCCCTTGGCGGTCAGGTCGACGTCCCACCAACCGGTGAAGCGGTTTTCGAGGTTCCACTGGCTCTGGCCATGGCGAACGAGAATCAGACGCGGCACTGTTCGAAGCTCCCCTGTGTCGGACGTGCTGCGCCTAGCCGCTCGCCTCGTCTTTGGGAAGGGCGCGCAGGGCCTCTTCCGCCGCGGGTCGGGGTTCCGGCCCGCGCACCTGCTCGCGCGCCTGTTCCTTGCGGCGGCGCAGGTTCTCGCGCAGCTTGGCGGCAAGCCGCTCTTCGCGCGACAGGGGGGCTTTCGGCGTGGACATGAACGATTCCTTGCCGCCGCGCGCATGAAAGCTCAAGCCTCGCTTGACAATCCTTCCCATGCAGACCAATAGCCCGCGCCTGCCGGGGCGGTTCCTGCCCCTTCTGGCATCGGTTGCTGCTGTAGCTCAGTGGTAGAGCGCACCCTTGGTAAGGGTGAGGTCGGGAGTTCAATCCTCCCCAGCAGCACCATTCCACCCGCGAATAGTCGGCAGATCCATTTCAGCATCATGGCAAGGCCAGACTGGCGCAGTTCTGCGCCATTTCGGGCGCACGCCGCTCGAGCTGAGGACAGAGACGCGGGGATCGCAGGCTGGAAAGCGCCGATTCTGGCCGCAGTTCTCAGAAGCCGCTTTTCCTGTCCTGAGGTGATTTTGCTGCGATTCGCGCGAAGCGATTGCCCAGGCGAATCCAAGTCCCTTGCGCTGGTAATTCTAGTCGGTGATATTGCGCAGGCAATGCTTGCGGCCGCCCTTAAGCCTCAAACAGGCATGGTTGAGATCGTGGCGCTCAGTCGAAGTTGAACTCGACGAGTTCGTCGAAGCCCGGGGAGCGGGACATGATCCGCTCCACGATCTGCAGGTGCCGCTTCCAGAATGCCTCGGCCTCATCCGCTTTGCGGCGGCGGATCAGGTGGATCAGGATCATGTGGGACTTGATCGCCCTTTTGAAGTTGTCGCTGGAATCGCTGGAAATGGCGTCGCGGGCGTGGTTTTCGAACATGCTGCGCATCATTGTCAGCAGCAGATGAATCACCTTGTTCCCGCTTAGCCGCGCGATTTCCTCATGAAAGCGCACGGTCAGGGCGCTGAACTGGTCGGGATCGGCGACTGCGGCCTTCACTTCCTCCGCGACGATCCGGTCCAGCGCGGCGATTTCGGCATCGCTGACCCGCCCGATCAGTTCACGGATTGCAGCCGGTTCGATCAGCGTCCTGGCGCGGTAGGCATCGGCGATGCCACAGCCCTGCGCACGCAGGAACAGCGCGCCGAACCGGGCCGGCAAATCGGGCCTGGGTTCACGCACCTTTACCGATCGCGCGCCCTTGACGATCTTCACCAGCCCTTCCGCTTCAAGAATGCGGATCGCTTCGCGCACGGATGGCCGCGAGGCGTCGTAGCGGGCGATCAGGTCCGCTTCCGAACCCAGCTCGTCGTCTTCCTTGAGCTCGCTGTCGGCGATCAACTGGCGGATCTGACTGGCAATGAGTTCTGGCACCTTGGGGCGCGGCGGGGCTGACGGAGCCAGCGCGGCGGCTGTCCCGGATCTTCGGGCAGCGGGTTTGCGCGCCGCCGGCATGTGCGTGATCGGGTCAGGCTTGAGGCGGTTCATGCCGCCACCCCGGCCCGCCCGACAGGATCTTCGCTGGATTTGGTCATGGCGCTGGCGCCCATCTTGCGCATTTCCCGCGCTCCGGCAAGGAACAGCAGGATGCCGATCGGGGACAGCAGCACAAAGGCCAGCGACAGTGCATCCCCGACCCGCGCCGGATCGCGCAGCACGAAATCGCTCAGCACTCCCACCAACGCCGGCCCCAGGCACAGACCCATCAGGTTCATGACCAGCAGGAACAGTGCGGCCACGCTGCCGCGCAGCTGCGGCGGGGTGACGATCTGGATGAGAGCTGCGGCAGGGCCAGTGAACGGCTGCAGGAAATAGACCAGTGTGTAGGGCACCAGGAAATGCGCGACCGTGCGCGCCCCGCTGAAGGCCAGTACCGCCGCCACGCCGCCGATCGCGCAGACCCAGACATAGTGCCTGAGGTGGCTGTCGCTTTGCCCTGCGGCGAAGCGGCGATCGACCCACCAGCCGTTGAACACCATGCCCGCCACCCCGGCGATGCCGGCGACCAGCCCCAACGTCACCCCCGCATCCAGTGTCGAGAGGCCGAAGCGCCGCATCAGGTAGACCGGTGCCCAGGCCATCATCCCGTAGGCCAGCATTGCGACGATCCCGAAGCCGGTGCAGTGAAAGGTCAGCAGCTTCCAGCGCAGCCGCAGGAATGCCGCGAGCCCCGCCTGCGCTGCTTTTTCCGTGTGCCCGCTGACGTGGCCGCGGGGGTTCTCCGGCACCAACAACGCCAGAAAAGCGAACAGCACGCCCGGCAGGCCAGCGGCGATGAACGCCAGCTGCCAGGGTTTCAGCGTACCCACCAGCGGCCATTCGACATGGCGCACGGTTTCTGCCCAGGCGATCACCATGCCGCCAACCGCCAGCGCGGCGGAAATGCCCAGAATCCCGCCTGCCCCGAACACCCCCATGACGAAGGCCAGCCGGCGCGGCGGAAAATGGTCGCCGATGATCGAGTAGGCCGCCGGGGACAGCGTCGCCTCGCCCGCGCCGACGCCGAACCGGGCAATCAGCAGCTGCGCGAAGCTGCCTGCGAGCCCGCAGGCCGCGGCACACAGCGACCACACCGTCACCCCGCCCCAGACGATCAGCCTGCGCGGGAAACGGTCGACCAGCATGCCCATCGGCACGCCCAGCACCGCATAGAACAGCCCGAAGCCCAACCCCTGAACCAGCCCGATCTGAAAATCGGACAGGCCGAGATCGGCTTTCAGCGGTTCGACCAGCAGCGAGATCAGGCTGCGATCCAGGCTGGAGACGATCGACAGCACCAGCAGGATCGCCACCGCCGTCCAGCCGCGCCAGTTGATGACGGCGGGACTATTCATCGTCGGCCTGGGTGCCGCGCAGGCGGGCGGCAAGTTCGGCCAGCGCGCGCTGATCGACCTTCATGGTCGGCGTGCGCGGCAGTTCATTGACCAGCAGGAAGTCAGCCGGGACGTGATGGGCGACCAGATGCTGCCTGGCGAAAGCCGCCAGGGCCAGCCGCCCGGGCTGCGGCAGCTCGCGCGGCCATTCCAGCACCGCGATGGGAACCTGCCCCAGCCGCCGGTGCGGCAGGGCGGCCACCGCTGCATCGATCACCCCCGGATAGCGCCGCAGCGCCGCGACGATGGTTTCCGGCATGATCTTGAAGCCTCCGCGCACGATCGCGCCATCGGCCCGGCCATGGTGGAACAGGAACCCGTGGGCGTCGATCTCGCCGATGTCGGTGGTGCGGATCCAGCCGGGCTGGACTGCCGGGACCAGCGCCTCGATCAGGCCGCGCGTGCCGGGAGGCAGTTCCTGCCCGCTATCGGGATCGACGATCCTGAGCCCGATCCCCGGCAGCGCGCGCCCGGCGGAGCCGCGCTTGGCTGGATAGAATTCCTCATAGAGCGCCGCCGTCCAGCTGGCCGCCGTGCCGCAGAATTCGGTAGCGCCATAACCCCACAGGATGCGCACGCCATAGCGCTGTTCGAATTCCTGTTGCAGTTCGGGATCGAGCCGCGCCCCGCCGCCGGTGATGTAACGCAGCGCGGCAATCCGCGCCTGCGGCACCTCTGCATCGAGCAGCATCCGCAGAGCTGCGGGCGGCAGGGTTGCGTATTCGGGACCATAGGTCTCCACCGCCTGGACCCATGGCGCAACGCTGAACTTTTCCAGCACCACGGTGCCGCGCCCGATGGCGAGGTTGGCCAGCAGCATGGCGATGCCGCCGATGCTGGTGAACGGCATCACCAGCACTTCGGAGAAGCGCGCCGCATCGGGACCAGCCGCCGCGGCCCCGGTTTCGATGAAACGTCCGATCAGGCGATAGGGCAGGTGGATCGGCTTGGGCGCCCCGGTCGTCCCGCTTGAAAGGATGACCACGCCGCGCTCCCCGGGCGGTTCCGCGAAGGGGCCTTCCCCGGCCAGCTCCAGCCCCGGAAATGCGGCAGCGGCGAAGTTCTCATTGTCGAGCACCACCCCGACCGCGCCGAGCGCCGCGACCGCCGCGACCAGTTCAGGCCGCCAGTCCCCCCGGTCGGCCAGCACTGCCTTCGGCTTTGCCGCAGTCACCGCCGCGGCGATTGCTGCGGGCGACTGGAAAGAATGCACCGTCGCCAGCTGGCGACCGACCCCGGCCATCGTCGCCATGCAGGCTCCGTGGACGGGCCGGTTGCGCGAGACAATCGTCGCCGTGTCCGCCGGTCCGCAACCTCCGGCATCCAGCAGGTCCAGCAGGCATGCGCCAAGCCCGCCCAATTCTGCGAACGTCGCGCTCAAGCGGGGGGAGGCGATCGCCATGGCTGCACCGCCGCCGGCAATTGCCTGGGCAATGGCGCGGCTCGCAGCCGGCAGCAGCAAGTCGTTTTCGCCTCGCGTCATCGCTTCTCCCTTTCCCCTGCGGCTGTGCCACGCGGGGCGGACCCAGCGCAAGGTCTATACATACCTTGCGCGATCAGGCGAGGTATGTATAGACCTTTTCCGGGCGGCGCGGCGGGCGCCGATGGCAGGGAGAGAGTTGAATGGTTTTTTCGCGCACGATCCGGCTGGCGGTACTGGCCTCGACCATGTTCACACCGGGGCTGGCCCTGGCGCAGGATGCGCCGGCAACCGGCCCCGCCGAGGCGGACGCGGGTGAAATCATCGTCACCGCCCGGCGCCGCGAGGAACGCATCCAGGACGTGCCGGTGGCGATCACCGCGGCGAGCGGGGACGACCTGCGCCGGATGTCGATCGTCAAGCCTGAGGAACTGACCCGCGTCTCGCCGGGCCTGGTCGTCACCCAGGGCGTCTATGGGGGCGGTAACCTCAACGTCACCATCCGTTCGCAGCGCCAGGCGCTCAACAACACCACCTATGACCAGTCGGTCGGCGTCTACTTCGCCGAAGTGCCGCAGGCGCGCACCCAGGGGCTGAATTCGGGCTTCTTCGACATCGCCTCGGTCCAGATCCTGAAGGGCCCGCAGGGGACGCTGTTCGGGCGCAACACCACCGGCGGCGCGCTGCTGATCACCCCCGCCGCGCCGACGGATGAATTCGGCGGCTACGTCAAGGGCACCTACGGCGCTTACAACCTTGCTGACTTCGAAGCGGCAGTTAACGCGCCGATCAGCGACCGCATCCAGCTGCGCCTCGCGGGCAAGGTCACCCGCCGCGACGGGACGGTCTGGTCAACCACCGACAAGGCGCACATCGGCAATGTCAACAACCACAGCTGGCGCGCCTCTCTGCGCCTGCTGCTGAGCGATTCGATCACCAACACCACGGTCGTCACCGGTCACCGCGACCTCAGCGACGGAACGGTGATGAAGATCAACGCGATGAAGCCGACCGGCACCTTCGTGACCCTGCGCGACGGGCTGTCGCAGCTCGATGAGCTGAAGGCCTATCCCTTCCACACCACCACGGCGCCGAACCTGCCCAATGGCACCGATATCAAGACCCTGACGGTCTCCAACATCACCGAATTCGACGTGGGCTTTGCCAAGCTCAAGAACATCTTCGGCTACCGCAAGGTCGATGCCAAGGTCGACTGGCTGAATACCGGCGACCGCTACCAGACCTACCGCATCACGCCGATCGACAACGGCAAGCAGATCTCCGAGGAGCTGAACCTCTCGGGCGAGGCGATGGGGGGCAATCTCGATTACTTCATGGGGCTGTTCTACCTGCGCGAAAGCAACCATTCGGAGCAGATCACCTACAACAACTATACCATCCCCTACACCAGCACCGCGACGACGATCGCCAACACGATCGCCGACCCGGTCAACACCAGCTATTCCGCCTATGCCCAGGCAACCTGGAAGAACCTCGGGCTTGACGGGCTCTCGCTCACCGCCGGGATCCGCTACACCAAGGACAAGCGCGAGATCGAATGGAGCTCGATCTTCGTGAAGCCCGCCGCCTGCCGCCTGGTCGATGCCAACCGCACCGCCCTGTCGCCGTGCTACCGCACCGGCAGCGCCAGCTTCAGCGCGGCGACCTGGAACCTCTCGCTTGACTACAAGGTCGCCCCGGACGTGCTGGTCTATGCGGTGACCCGGCGCGGCTACCGCGCGGGCGGTTTCACCTTCACCGCCTACAGCCCCGGCGAAACCCAGGCGTTCAAGCCCGAATTCGTCAACGACTATGAAATCGGCCTGAAGTCCGCCTTCGACCTTGGCGCCAACGCGCGGCTGCGGTTCAACCTGGCCGCCTATCACCAGGACTACAAGGACGTGCAGCGCAACGTCACCTACACTCCCGGCACGCCGCAGAACCCGGGGCTGACGCCGATCGTGTTCTTCGTCAACGCGGCCACCGCGAAGGTTGACGGGATCGAGTTCGACGCCAACCTGAACCTGTCGGACCGGCTGGAACTGGCGGGATCGTTCTCCTACTCGAACGCGCGCTATTCGGCCTATCTGGTCAACGGGGTGGACTATTCGAAGGCGCCCTTCGCCGGCGCCCCCAAGTACACCGCCACCTGGATGGCCCGTTATGCGCTGATCGACGATGACGCCACAGGGCGGATTTCAGCCTCGATGAACGGTTTCTACCAGTCGAGCACCGTGTCGACCGACGCCACCAGCTTCAACACTGCCACTCAGCTGCCCTACCCCGACGATGTCATCAAGGGACGGCACATCGTCGACGCGGCGCTCGAATGGAGCAACGTGCACGGCAGCGGCCTGGATCTGCGCCTGTTCGCCAAGAACATCTTCAAGACCGAATACTACGGCTACATCCAGAACGCCTATTACTCGGCCATCGGCAACAGTGCCGCGACCCTTGGCGAACCGCGTACCTGGGGCATCGAGGTCAAGTACAGCTTCTGATCTGGCTCAGCAGCCTCCCGGCACATCGCCGGGAGGCTGGACTGCTTGGCTGGCGAGGCCTCAGACTTCGATCAGGATCGCACCGGCCTGGCCGCCGCCAGCGCACATGGTTGCCACACCCAGACCGCCGCCGCGGCGTTCGAGGTCGCGGATCAGGGTGGCGATCATCCGGCCGCCCGAAGCGCCGACCGGGTGACCAAGCGAGCAGCCCGAACCGGACACGTTGACCAGATCCTCGTTCAGCGCGAAGTGCTTCACGGCGGCGATCGGCACGCTGGCGAACGCCTCGTTGATTTCCCACAGCGCAACGTCTTCCGCCTTGCGGCCGGCCCGGCGCAGCAGCTTGGCGATCACGTCGATCACCGCCACCCCGGTGCGATAGGGATCGGCCCCGATCGAAGTCCACCCCACGATCCGCGCCCGCTGGCGCAGACCATTGGCGGCGGCGAACTCATCGCGCGTCACCACGATCGCACTGGCGGCATCGTTGACCCCGCTGGCATTGCCGGCGGTGATCGAAAAGCCCTCGATCTCCGGGTGAAGCGGCTTCAGCGTGGCGAGTTTCTCCAGCGAGGAATCGCGGCGCGGATGTTCGTCGACGGCAAAGGCGAAGCTGCTGCCATCCGCCGCGGTCGCGGTGACCGGGACGATTTCCTCGGCAAAGTGGCCGGCGTCGATGGCAGCGACGGCTCGCTGGTGGCTGCGGACGGCCCAGGCGTCCATTTCTTCGCGGGTGATCCCGGCGATCTGCGCGGTGTTCCAGCCCACCGTGATCGACATGTCGCGGTTGGGCGCGTCGGCGCGGTCCGGATGGGTCGGCGGCATCCACGGCGTCTGGACCTCGCCAGTCATCGGATCGCGCCACGACAGGATCGGGCTGGTCGAACTGGACTGCACGCCGCCCGCGACGATGAGGTCTTCCATGCCGGACAGCACCTGCGCTGCGGCGAGGCCGGTCGACACCAGGCTGCCCGCGCAGTGGCGATTGATGGCCAGCCCGCCAGATGCGGTCAGCCCGGCCTCGATCGCGGCGTGGCGGGCAATGTCGCCGCCGCCGGCCAGCGATTCCGCGAAGATCACGTCGTCGACCAGTTCCGGGGCCAGGCCCGCCCGTTCCACCGCAGCCACAAGGACGGTCCGGGCCAGATGCTCCGCGCTAGTGAAGGCCAAACTACCCTTGCGGGCGGTGGCGACCGGGGTGCGGATGGCCTCTACGATGACGGCTTGTGACATGGTGCGGGGCCCTTCTTTCGAAAATTGATGGATCGTCAACCACCCCTCGCGCAGATCCCCCGGCTTGGCAAGGCAGAGCCGAGCAAATTACCGTAAAGGAAGGTGGCAGGTTTGCCATGTCCGCCTCCCTCGCACCCCACCTGTGGGTTTTCCGCCCAAGTTCTTCATCGACTGCACGAACCACTCGTACGATCTGGCGATCAAGGTGGAGGTTCATCGCAGGCGGGCCGCTCGGCTGCATTCCGGGCGCCCATTCGCGCAATCACTCCCCTCTCTCCAATGCAGAAACGATATGCTGGGCAAGCCGGTGGGCGGTCTGGGAGAGCCCGGGCGCCTCGATCAGGGCGATCTCCGTATCGTAGAGCGGCGGCAGGCCCGGATCGTCGAAGATCGGCTTCAGATAGGACGGGACCATCTCGCGGGGGAGCACGGTGATGCCAAGGCCCGCATTGACTGCCGATTGGCTGCCGGCAAGGCTGGTGGAAGTATAGGCGACCCGCCATTTCCGGCCCACCGCTTCCAGCGCATCGATCGCCCGCTTGCGATAGACGCAGGGTTCCGGAGACACCACCAGAGGCACGGTTTCCAGGCCCGAGGCCGCGAGCTGGTCGCGGGCCACCCAGACCAGCGGTTCGCGCCACACCCTGACGCCGTCGAGCCGCGCGGAAGGCTCCCGTTTCACGAGGACAAGGTCGAATGCTCCGCCGTGGAACCTGTCGAGCAGGTTCAGGGTGAGATCGCAGGTTACCTCGAATTCCACGAGCGGGTGCGCCTTGGCGAAGGCGGACAGCACTGCGGGCAGATGCGCCGTTGCAAAGTCCTCGGGCACGCCGATCCGCACCCGACCGGCAATGTCCGGTTCGAACAGCTGCGCTATCGCCGCATCGTTGAGCCGAAGGAGTTGCCGCGCCGGGCCGAGCAGCCGTTCCCCTTCCTGAGTGAGGCTGAGCGAGCGGGGCGTTCGCGCGAATACGGCGCGTCCCAGCTGGTCCTCCAGGCGTTTGACCTGCAGGCTGATGGTCGATTGGGTGCGGCCCAGGCGGTCGCCGGCGCGGGTGAAGCTACCGGTTTCGGCAATGGTGACGAAGCACCGCAACAGGTCGAGGTCGAGAGTTCTGGTTCCTGGCATGGCGGCAGCTTCAGCGCTTGCCATTTCATTTGTCAATGATTGGTATTTCAATAACTCGTTTCAACAATGATATGCGCGGCGACATATGGCCCCCCGAAAGGAGGGTCAGATGCAGCTTTCGCAAGTTCAATCCACCAGTGCACCGGCCTGGCCGCTGGCCGTGATTCTCTGGCTGGGGCTTGGCGCCGTGGTTGCAGGGATCGTCACGCGGCCGGACCTGGCCGAGGCGTCGGGCCTGCCGCTGGCGATCGGCCTCCTGACCCTGTTCGTCGCGGCAATCGTGGCGAGCTTCTCGCTGCGCTACATGCGCGCCGACGGACGCTCCACCCGTTTTTTTGCGACGCTGGGGGCGCTGGTCGCAGCCGTGCTGGTCCTGCTGTTCACCGCCAATCTGATCGTCATGGCGGCGGCGTGGTGCGCCAGCGGGTGGCTGCTGGCCGGATTGATCGGTCACAGGCATGGCTGGAGCGAAGCCGCATCCGCTGCCCGGCGCGCACGGCTGGCGTTCCTGGCCGGGGATGCCGCGCTGCTGGCCGGGCTTGGCCTGCTATGCTGGCACGCCGGTTCCTGGCAGGCCGACGCGGTCCTGGCCGGTGCTGCCACCCTGCCGCCGCTGCTTGCCAATGCGGCGTCGCTGCTGCTGGTTGCCGGTGCGGTCGCGCGCTGCGCGCTGCCGCCGTTTTCCGGCTGGCTGCTCTCGTCGATGACCGCACCCACACCGGTCTCGGCGCTGATGCACGCCGGACTGGTCAATGCCGGCGGTTTCCTGCTGATCCGCTTCGCCCCGGTGCTGGAAGCGGCTCCGGTTGCCCGGATGACGGCGGTGGCGCTGGGCCTGTGCGGCGCTATCTACGGCGTCGGCGTCATGCTGGTGCGGCCTGACGTGAAGCGCGCGCTCGCCGGCTCCACCATATCGCAGATGGGCTTCATGATCATGAGCTGCGGCCTGGGCGCCTATGCGGCGGCGCTCTGGCACATCATCGCCCACGGTCTGTTCAAGGCTTGGCTGTTCCTCGGCTCCGGCTCGGCGATCGGGATGAAGTCGGGAAAGCCGGCCGCCCTGTCCGGCGGAGCGGCGCTGGTCATCGCAGCGGGAACCGTCGGGGTGGCCTTCTCCATCCTCTCCTTCGGCAATGCCGACGCCAGCCTCGTCCCCTTGCTGCTCGGGCTCGCGACGGCGGTTGCGACGCTGGTCGCCGCGCTGGGCGGCAGGGTGCCGGTGCGGGTGAAGGGGATGCTGGTGCTGGCGCTGGCCGTCCTGATCGCCTTCCACGGCGCCGGCCTGGCCCTGGCAGCCCGCGCGGTCGGCGCGGATGGGACGCCCCTTGTGCCGGAATGGGCGCTGCTCGCCCTGCTGGCGATCTTCCTCGGCGCGTGGGTCTGGCAGCAGCAGCGCGTGTCGAGTGGGCGCGGGCTGCCGCTGCCGCTCTACGTCCACCTCATCAATGCCGGCACGCTGCCTGCCGCCGGCAAGGGAGAAGCGCAATGAACATGATGACTCCCCTGACCGCGGTCGACCCGATCCTGACCCGGACCGAAGTGGCCGGTCTGGTGGCGCTGGCGGCCCGCACGGTTCCCCCGATCTGGCCGCTCGAAAGCGCAATCGCGGTCAATCCGCTCGCCGGGTTCGAGGAAATGCCGTTCGAAGAGGCGGTCCGGCTGGCTGCGCGCAGGTTCGGCGCCCGGACCAGCCTGCCGCTCGCCAAGTGGCGCAGGCTGCTTGCTGACGGCAAGCTCGAGGAACGGACTCTGCGGGACGCCGCGATCCGCAAACTGGGCGGGCTGAACGCGGCCTTCGAACTGATCGGCCCGAACCTTTCGCGGCTCGACCTGCTGATGGCACGGCTGCTGGACCTGCCCGCCGAGCAGGAGAGGCTTGCCCCGGCGTCGCTCCCCGCCGATGCGGCCTTCATTGCCAAGTGGTGCGCGGCCTTCTTCGATCAGGGGCAGGCGGCCAGTCCCATGCCCAATCGCAACCTTGGCCTGTACCGCGCCGCGCTGGCGGCCATCGCCCATGATGCTGAGTACCGCGCGCTGACCGGTGAGAGCGGCCGGCACCTGTTGCTCAGCGTTCCGCGGGATCCGCTAGAAGCCATCGCTGAAGGACTGGTCGCGCTCGGCATCCTGCCCGGCGAGGAGGAAGCGAAGCTCGCCGGGCTTGTCGCCCGCCTGCCCGGCTGGGCGGGCCACATCCGCTGGCGCACCGAGCATGCCGATCCGGATATCGCCGCCGGTTCGCCGGCGGGAATGGCCGATCTGCTGGCGCTGTGGCTGCTGCTGGAACGCACGGGCGCGGCCTCTGATCGTCCTGCAGCGGCGCCCGCTGTCGATGTCGCGGCCCAACTGGCGCTCCATTTCGGCCTTGCGGATGTGACTGCCCGGGCTTTGGGCCGCGAGGGCCATGCCCGGTTTGCAGCCATCGCGGCGATGGATGAAGGCGCGCTTGGGGCGGTCTTCCAGATTGCGACAGAGTGGACCTATCGCAACAGCCTAGCGCCCCGGCTTCAGGCCGCCGCGACAAGCCCGGCTGCGGCCGACAGGCCCGACGCGCAGCTGGTGTTCTGCATCGATGTCCGCTCCGAACCGCTGCGACGGGCGCTGGAGGCCGAAGGCAATTACGAGACGTTGGGCTATGCCGGCTTCTTCGGCCTGCCGGTCGCGCTGCACCGGCATGGCGACGAGCGGCGGACCCGGCTGCTGCCGGTCCTGCTCGCGCCGCAGCACGATGTGGCCGAAGCCCCAGTCCCCGGACGGGAGCAGGAGGCCGCCAGGCTCGCCGCCAGCCAGGCGCAAGCCCGGCGCGCATCGGCCCTGTTCGATGCCGGCAAGCAGGGCAGCGCAACCGCCTTCGCCACGGCAGAAGCAACCGGGCCGATCGCCGGCCTGCTGATGGCCGCGCGCACGCTAGCGCCGGGGCTGGCAAGGCGGATCGGTTCTACCTTCTCGCCTTCCCGCGCGGAAGTCCTGGCTCCAGCCCTTGACCAGCATGAGGCGGGCCACCCGGCCTTCACCCCCGAAGAGAAAATCGGCTTTGCCCTGTCGCTGTTCAAGCTGACGGGCCTCACTGCCCGGACCGCCCGGCTCGTCGTGCTGGTTGGCCATGGCGGCAGCGCGGTGAACAATCCCTATGCCGCGGCGCTCGATTGCGGAGCCTGCGGCGGCAATGCCGGCGGTTCGAACGCGCGGATGCTGGCGGCCATCCTCAATGATCCGGCGGTGCGAGCCGGGCTGGCGGCGAGGGGCATCGCCCTCACGGAAACGACCTGGTTCATCGCCGCCGAGCATAACACGACGACCGACGAGGTGGCCATCTTCGACCGGTGCGGGGTCCCCGAAAGCCATCGCGGCGATCTTGAGGCCCTGATGGGCAGCCTTGCCCGGGCCGGCGCGGCCAATCGGCAGCGACGCGCGGCCCTGCTCGGACGGAGAGCCGGCGACCTGCTGACGGGCGCGGTGCACTGGGGCGAGGTCCGGCCTGAATGGGGCCTCGCCGGGAACGCAGCGTTCATTGTCGGCCCGCGCGCGCTAACCCGGGAGATCGATCTTGAAGGCCGCGCCTTCCTGCACAGCTACGACTGGCAGGCGGACGGCGATGGCACGGCACTGACCACGGTCCTGACCGCGCCGATGGTCGTGGCGCAGTGGATCAACTGTCAGTACCTGTTCTCGACCATCGACAACGACCGCTACGGCTCGGGCGACAAGATCACCCAGAACGTCGTCGGCGGGATCGGCGTGCTGCAAGGCAATGGCGGCGACCTGAGGGTGGGGCTACCGCGCCAGTCTCTGTTCACCGATGACGGGACGCCCTTCCACGTGCCGCAGCGGCTGCTGACCGTGGTCCTCGCCCCCTTCGCGCAGGTCGAGCGCGTGGTGGCATCGAACGACATCCTGGGCCGGCTGTTCGGCAACGGCTGGGTCACGCTGGTGGTCATCGATCCGCACACCGGCAAGGCCCTGCGCTGGCGCCCGGACTCTGAACTGCAAGCGGCTGGCGCCGCCCCTGCCACAACCTGTCAACAGGAGGTTTGACCATGACCAATGCTGCTTCTGGCGATCTGCGGCTCCACCGGCTGAAGAAGATCGAGATTGTTCTGCTGGCTGAGGACCACGCGCTTGTCGAAGATCTGCTCAAGGCGGCCGGGGTCGGCGGCTGGACCATGATCCGTGACGTTGCGGGGATGGGGCACAGCGGCTTCCACCAGGGCAAGACCATCTTCAACGACCAGAGCGGGCTCGTCATGTTTGTCGGGGTCGCCGAGGAAAAGATCATTGCCGACGTCGCACGCGGTCTTGCCCGCCTGTTCGAGAAGCGCCCGGGCGTGACATTCCTGTCCGACGTGGAGGTGATGCGTTCCGACTACTTTGCCAGGGCGGCTGCCTGACCGTCATGAGGCTTGGCCTGCCGGCTGCGCCTGCCGCTCAGTACAGCCGCGCCGGTTCTTCGGGGTGGTCCATCATCTGCCGCCGCAGCTGGCGTCCGTCGCTGGACCGGTCGAGCCAGACCATCACGGCCGCCAGCGCTGCGACCGCCATGAACACATACCGCATGGATACTCCATCCGCCCCGCTTGCTGCCTGAAAGGTCCCCTGGTCGCGGCGGAAGATGCCGCGCCAGGGCTAAGACCGGGTTGCCGGACAGGGTGAGCGGACGCGGTTTCCGCGTTGCCGCGGGAAATTAACGCTGCGCGCGCAGGTCCGCCCAATCGGGATGGCGGCGGAACATCGCTTCGACATAGGAGCAGGCGGGATCGACCGTGAAGCCTTGCTCCCGCGCGTCCCCGATCAGCGCCTCGACCAGCCGCGCGGCGACGCCGCGTCCGCCGATTTCAGTGGGGACAAATGTGTGTTCGGCGACCCGCGCATTGCCTCGGCGCACCCAGGTGAGCCGGCCGATGGCGCGCTCACCCGGCAGGTGGGCATGGTATTCGCCGGCATCGGCAGTGCCGTGGCGGGTGATGGTTACCTCGGTCATCGGCGGGGGACTCCTCTTGCTTGACGGGACACAGCCCATTCACCATGCAAGATGGCGATGCAGTTCCTTTCCGACAATGCCGCAGCGGTCCATCCCGCAATCTGGCGCGCGATGCAGGCCGCCGACGCTCCCGACGCGCCCTATGACAACGATGTGATCAGCCAGCGGCTCGACGCGGCCTTTGCCGAGCTGTTCGGGCGCGACTGCGCGGTGCTGTGGGTGGCGACCGGCACTGCCGCCAACTGCCTGGCGCTGGCCACGCTGGTGCCGCCGCATGGCGGCGTGGTGTGCCACCGCGAGGCGCATATCGAGACCGACGAATGCGGCGCGCCGGGCTTCTACACCCACGGTGCCAAGCTGCTGCTGGCGGAGGGAGAGGGCGCCAAACTGGAACCGGCGGGCATCGCGGCGGTGCTCGATGCGATTCGCAATGATGTCCACCAGGTCCAGGCTCACGCCCTGTCGGTGACGCAGGCGAGCGAATACGGGCGCTGTTATACGCCTGCCGAGATGGCGGCGCTAGCTGCCTTCGCGAAGGAGCGCGGGCTGCGGCTGCATGTCGATGGCGCGCGGTTCGGCAATGCGGTCGCGCACCTTCGCTGCACCCCGTGGCAAGCCTGCGCCGGGGCGGACGCGCTGTCGTTCGGCTGCGTCAAGAACGGCGGGCTGGGGGCCGAAGCGCTGGTGTTCTTCGATCCCACTCTGGCCGACCTCGCCCGGCTGCGGCGCAAGCGCGCGGGGCATCTGCAATCGAAAGGCCGGTTCCTCGCCGCGCAGATCCTTGCCATGCTGGACGGCGGACTGTGGCTGGACAACGCCCGCGCCGCAAACGCCGCCGCGCAGGAAATCGCCGGGGCGGCAGGCGAGCGGCTGCTCCATCCGGTCGAGGCCAACGAGATATTCCTTAGGGTCACGGCAGCCGAGCGCGAGGCGCTGCGGGCCCGGGGCTTTTCGTTCTATGACTGGGGGCCGGACGCGGCTCGGCTGGTCACTGCCTGGAACAGCGATCCGGCGCACGTCCTCGCGCTGGCTGCCGCGATCCGCGCACTGTGACCACCGCATCGTCCGCTCCGCCGGCCCAGTCGCAGGCGCGCGCCATCGCCGCCTTCGTGCTGGTGGCGCTGATCTGGGGATCGACCTGGCTGGTGATCAAGGACCAGGTCGGCACCGTCCCGCCGGGCTGGGCGGTGACCTGGCGGTTCCTGATCGCGGCGGCGGGCATGTTCACGCTCGCGCTGGTCCGGGGCGAGAAGCTGCTGCTGTCGCGCGAAGGGATGCTGCTGGCGCTGCCGGTAGGGCTGTTCCAGTTTTTCGGCAATTTCCAGCTGGTCTACCGCGCGGAACAGCACATCACCTCGGGCCTCGTCGCGGTGCTGTTTGCCCTGTTGCTGGTACCCAATGCGGTGCTGGCGCGGATCTTCGTCGGCGCGAAGGTCAATGGCCGGTTCATTGCCGGATCGGCAGTGGCGCTGGGCGGGATCGCGCTGCTTCTGCTCCACGAATACCGCGCCGCGCCAGCCGGGGCGGACGAGGTGCTGATCGGCGTCGGCCTGACCGCCGCCGCATTGCTCTGCGCCTCCAGCGCCAATGTGCTTCAGGCAACCGAACTGGCGCGGCGGCAGAGCGTGGTGGTGCTGATCGCCTGGGCGATGGTCGCCGGGGCCGCCGCCGACGCGGTCTTTGCCTTTGCCACCGCTGGCCCGCCGGTGTTCGACGCCAGTCCGCGTCACCTTGGCGGGCTGTTATACCTCGCCTTCATCGGTTCGGTGCTCACCTTCCCGCTCTACTTCGCGCTGATCCGCGACTGGGGACCGGGCAAGGCGGCCTATAACGGGGTGGCGGTGCCGGTGGTCGCGATGACGCTCTCCACCCTGTTCGAAGGCTACCGCTGGACCGCGCTTGCCGCCAGTGGGGCGGCACTGGCGATGACCGGTCTGCTGATCGCCCTGTCAGGCCGGAAGTAGCGAGCGCAGCCCTTCGCGGTAGCTCGGTAAGCGCGGCTTCCAGCCCAGCACCCGCTTCGCCTTGCCGTTCGCTACCCGCCGGTTCTCGGCATAGAAGCCGCGCGCCATCGGCGAGAGCCCGGCCTCGTCCAGCGACTGGAGCGGGGGCGGTTCAAGACCGAGCAGGCGGCAGGCCTCTTCGATCACCGCGTTCTGGCTGGCGGGTTCGTCATCTGCGATGTTGTAGGCCCCCGGTGGGGCATCGAAGCCCCGCACCGCCGCGCTGACGATATCGTCGACATGGACCCGGCTGAACACCTGCGGTTCAAGGTCGATGCGGTGCGCGCGCCCTTCGCGCACCCGGTCGAATGCGGAGCGTCCCGGCCCGTAGATCCCGGGCAGGCGCAGGACCCGCGCGCCGCGTTCCAGCCATGCCGCGTCAGCCTCGGCGCGCGCCGTGCGGCGGCCCGTGCCAGTGGGCGCAGTCTCGTCGACCCAGGCTCCGCCTGTGTCCCCGTAGACCCCCATAGAGGACAGGTAGACCACTTTGTGTGCCGTTATGTCCGCGCCATAGGCGGCCAGCACCGGATCGCCATCGGCCGAGGGCGGGACCGAGCTCAGCACCGCATCCGCATCGGCCAAGGCCATGCGAACATTGGACGAATCGTCGAACGACAAGGTTCCCGAACGGCCGGTAGAGACAACTTCCCAGCCGCGCGCTTCCATCGCGGCGGCAATCCGCCCCGCGCTGTAACCCAGCCCGAAAATGAAGCAGCGCCGGCTCACTCCTTACGCGGCCCGGCCTGCGGCATCGGCGGCGGCACGACCATTTGGGCGCCCGGTACGTGGTCCTTCTTCCACTGCATCGCCATCCGCACCCGCGTTGCGCCCGAGGGGTGATCGAAGAACAGCGCCTCTTCCACCGGACCGGGCTCGATCTTGCGATATTCGGACAGCTTCATCGCGATCGAGGCAAAGCCGTCCGGCTCCTTCGCGGCGTTGAGGCCGAAGGCGTCCGCCTCGCTTTCATTCACGCGAATCAGGGTGTTGGTGACCGGCGTGGCGAACAGCCCGAGCACCGCCAGAACGATGCTGAGCACCGGCAGCGAGGCCGGATCGGCGAGGTCCCGCACCCCCCAGCGCGCGCCGTAGCGGGCGATAAGGGCAGGGGCCGCGCGCGAGGCCAGGAACAGCAGCAGGCCCGCCAGCAGCGATAGGGCGGTGATGTTCCGCCAGACATGGCCGAGCACGTAATGGCCCAGTTCATGGCCCATCACCGCCGCGACTTCCGCCTCGCTCGATCGCTTCAGGAGATTATCGTTCAGGCTGATCCGGATCGTCGGGCCGATGCCCGAAACGTTGGCCGAAATCCGCTTCGACTGGCGCGAGGCGTCGAACAGGTAGATGTGCTCCGCCGGCACCTCGTTGGCACGGGCCATGGCGACGATCCGTTCGCGAACCGGACCGGCGGGCAGCTCGGTATAGGTGTTGAACAGCGGGGAGATGTAGACCGGGGCGATCAGCACGCCCAGCGTGACGAAGGCGCCAGCCACGCCGGTGCCGAGCAGCCACCAGTTGCGCGGGAAGCGGCGGATCACGGCATAGATCGCAGTGATCAGCAGCGGCGTCAGCAGCAGGCCGATGCCAGCGGAGATCGCCCATTCGCCGAGCCAGCCGGGGAAGGCCTGGTTGGCCAGCCCATAGTGCTTTTCGCGCAGGAAACCGGTGTAGATGGTCCACGGAAGGGTCACCACCGCGCCAAGCAGCGAATAGAGCAGTGCGGTGAACCAGACGATGGCCGAGGGACGCTTGAACAGGCGCGCCGCGCGGTCGCGCATCCAGGCTGACAGGCGCAGTCGCAGTACCACCAGATCGACCAGCACCGAGATCAGCGTGCCCCACAGGCTGATCCAGTAGCCACCCTCGAAATAGGCGTCCGACTTCGCACGGGCCGGCCCTTGCAAGGTGTCCAGCCAGGCGCGGGTGGCGGTCTCCACATCGAAAGCGGCGGCAGCGTGGGCGATCTGCGGCAATGCCGCCAGACCAAGCGCCAGACCAAGAGCCAAGATACCGCGTCTGATCATGCCCGTGTCCCCCTGTATTGTCTGGAAAACACGGCTATCGACTGGGCCAGACCAGTCAAGCGCAAGTTACCCCTTGGCCCTTGCCCCTGCTCACCCCTAGACTGCGCGCATGGATATCCAGGCAACCCCCGAAGCCCCGCCCCCCGTGATCCGCCGCGAGGACTATGCCCCGCCCGAATGGCTGATCCCGCAGGTCTCGCTCGAATTCGACCTCGGCCTCGAAGCGACACGGGTTGCTGCGCGGCTCGCGGTCAGGCGCAACCCGGACGCCCCCGCCGGCTCCGTCCTGCGGCTGAAAGGGGATGGGCTGCGTCCGGAAGCAGTACGAGTCGATGACCAGATCGCCAACGCTTGGCGGATGGATGGCGAAGACCTGCTGATCGACCTGCCGGGCGACGCGCACGAGGTTGCGGTCGAAACGGCGATCAATCCGGCGGCCAACAGCCAGCTGATGGGACTCTATGCCTCGAACGGAATGCTCTGCACCCAGTGCGAGGCCGAGGGCTTTCGCCGGATAACCTTCTTCCCCGACCGACCCGATGTTCTCTCGGTCTACTCCGTGCGGATGAGCGGACCCAGGGAGCAGTTCCCGGTGCTGCTCTCCAACGGCAACTGCACCGCCAGCGGCGAAGGCGCGGAGGGCATCCACTGGGCCGAGTGGCACGATCCCTGGCCTAAGCCGAGCTACCTCTTCGCCTTGGTGGCAGGCGATCTCGTCGCCAATTCGGACAGTTTCACCACTGCCTCGGGCCGCACGGTCGCGCTCAATATCTGGGTGCGCGATGGGGACCAGGACCGCACCCACCACGCCATGCAGGCGCTCAAGGCCTCGATGAAATGGGACGAGGAAGTGTTCGGGCGCGAGTACGACCTTGACCTGTTCAACATCGTGGCCGTGTCGGACTTCAACATGGGGGCGATGGAGAACAAGGGGCTCAACGTCTTCAACACCCGCTACGTCCTCGCCGATCCCGATACCGCGACCGACATGGACTATGACGGGATCGAGGGCGTGGTTGCCCACGAATACTTCCACAACTGGTCGGGCAACCGGGTCACCTGCCGCGACTGGTTCCAGCTGAGCCTCAAGGAAGGCTTCACCGTGCTGCGCGACCAGTTGTTCAGCGCGGACATGGGGTCCGAAGCGGTCAAGCGGATCGAGGACGTCCGGGTGCTGCGCTCCGCCCAGTTCCCCGAGGATTCGGGGCCATTGGCTCATCCGATCCGCCCGGACAGCTTCCAGGAGATCTCCAACTTCTACACCGCGACCGTCTACAACAAGGGCGCCGAGGTGATCCGGATGATGCGCACGCTGGCCGGGCCGGAGCGGTTCCGCCGGGGCACCGACCTCTATTTCGACCGCCACGATGGCGAGGCGGCGACCTGCGAGGATTTCATCCGGGCGATCGAGGAAGGCGCGGGGCTCGACCTTGGCCAGTTCCGCCTGTGGTACAGCCAGGCGGGCACCCCGCAGGTCACCGCGCGGCTCGATCACAGCGGCGATACGGCGACCCTGACCCTGTCGCAAACGGTTCCGCCCACCCCCGGCCAGCCGGTCAAGCAGCTGATGGTGATTCCGCTGCGCCTTGCCCTGTTCGATCGGGAAACCGGGAAACATCATGGTGAACAACTGGTTACGTTGAGCGAACCTCAAGCCGAGTTGAGGTTCGCCGGATTCGCCAGCAGACCCGTGCTGTCGCTCAACCGCGGCTTCTCCGCGCCGGTGGCGATCGATGCGGGGCTGTCGCAGGCCGATCTGGTGTTCCTTGCCGCCCACGACGACGATCCCTTCGCCCGTTACGAGGCGCTCCAGCAGCTGGTCGTCCAGCATCTCGTTGCCGCGATCGGCGGCGGAATGCTGTGCGAAGCCGAGCGCGACACCGGACGCGAGGCGATCGGCCGGGCGCTGGCGGCGGTGATCGCCGATCCGGCGCTCGACGATCTGATGCGCGGCGAATTGCTGGTCCTGCCGTCCGAGGCTTATTTGGCCGAACAGTTCGCCGCCGCCGACCCCGGCGCCATCCGGGCCGAGCGGGAAGGCCTCAAGGCCTGGCTGGGCAAGGAACTGCGTGAGCATCTCGCCGCGCTGCACCAGCGCGCGAGCATGGTGCCCTACAGCCTGTCCGCCGAGGCGCGCGGCAGCCGCAAGCTCAAGGCCCAGGCGCTGGTCTATCTCGCGGCAGGCGCGCCACAGCTGGCGGCGACCATGGCCGCCGCACAGTTCGATGCGGCTGACAACATGACCGACCGGCAGAGCGCGCTGATGGTGTTGGCCGGGCTCGACACGCCCGCACGGGAAGAGCGCCTCGCAGCCTTCCATGCGCGCTTCGCGGATAACCCACTGGTGATCGACAAGTGGTTCTCGCTGCAGGCAGGGTCGCTCCACCCGCGCGTGCTCGATCATGTCGCCGCGCTTGCCGCCCATCCGGACTTCACGCTCCACAATCCCAACCGGGTGCGCGCGCTCTACATGGCGATGGCGATGAACCCGGGGGCGTTCCACGACGCGAGCGGGGCTGGCTACCGGACGATCGCCGACCTGATCCTCGCGCTCGATCCGCTCAACGCGCAGACCGCGGCACGGTTCGTCGCCCCGCTGGGCCGGTGGCGGCGGATCGAACCGGCGCGCGCTGGGCTGATGAGCGCCGAGCTGGAGCGGATCGCGGCGGCGCCGAAGCTGTCGCGCGATACCTTCGAGCAGGTGAGCAAGAGCCTTGGTTGAGGTCTTCCGCTCCGGCCTGTTGACCGCTGTCCCGCACGGGTTCCTTGGCCGCCGGGGCGGGGTCTCGGTGGGCGCGGTCGCCGGGCTCAACGCCGGGCTGGGCAGCGGCGATGCCGATGCGGCGGTGGCGCAGAACCGGGCCCTGGCGGTCGCGGCGGTGCGGCCCGGTGCGCAGCTGGTCAGCGTCTACCAGATCCATTCGCCCGACTGCGTGACCGTGACGCAGCCGTGGAGCGACGCCGAACGACCCCGCGCAGATGCGCTGGTGACCGATCGCCCCGGACTGGTGCTGGGCATCGTCACTGCCGATTGCGCGCCCGTCCTGCTGGCCGATCCCGCTGCAGGGGTGGTCGGCGCCGCCCATGCGGGGTGGAAGGGGGCGGTAGCCGGGGTGACCGACGCCACCCTCAATGCAATGGAGGCGCTGGGCGCGCGGCGCGAGCGGATCGTCGGCGCGATCGGCCCGTGCATCGCCCAGGCCAGCTACGAGGTCGACGGCGGCTTCCTCGATCGCTTTGTCGCCGAGGACGAGGCCAACCGGCGCTTCTTTGCGCCCGGCAAGCCCGGGCACTGGCAGTTCGACCTGGAAGCCTATGTCGCGCAGCGCCTGGTCCGGGCGGGAATCGGCGGGGTAGAGCGGCTCGGGCTCGATACCTATGCCGACCCGGAGCGGTTCTACTCGTTCCGCCGCGCGACCCATCTTGGCGAGCCCGACTATGGCCGCCAGATCGCCCTGATCGCGGCTGGTTGAGCCGCTTTTGCGCGGCGCGGCAAAACGTGCAAATTGGCAGTTGGCAGCGCGGCCCTTCGCGTCTATCAGGCGCGCCAAACCGTCGGGCGTGGTGGGGCTTCGCCTGCTGCCGGGCGGTTGGTGAAGGGGCTTCCTGACACAGGAAACAGGATGGTTTTCCGGTCGCACCAGCGGCATCCACGGAAGGCCAGTTGAGACAGGATTGGTTCGACCATGGCACATGATGCTGGCACCGACACTCCGGCCGCTACCGGCGGCGAGGGTGTGCGGCGGCGCGATTTCATCAACATCGCCGCGGTGAGCGCGGCGGGCGTCGGCGGCCTCGCCGTCGTCTATCCGCTGGTCAGCCAGATGTCGGCCTCTGCCGACGTGCTGGCCGAAAGCTCGACCGAGGTCGATCTCTCGCAGGTCGAAGCCGGCCAGGCGATCAAGGCGATCTTCCGCAAGCAGCCCTTGTTCATCCGCAACCTGACCCCGGCCGAAATCGCCGAGGCCAACAAGGTCGATGTCGCCAGCCTGCGCGATCCGCAGAGCCTGGCCGACCGCACCAAGCCGGGTCATGAGAACTGGCTGATCACCATGGGCGTCTGCACCCACCTCGGCTGCGTGCCGCTGGGCGCCGCCGAAGGCGAAGTGCGCGGTGAGTTCGGCGGCTATTTCTGCCCCTGCCACGGTTCGCACTACGATACGGCCGCGCGCATCCGCAAAGGCCCCGCTCCGAAGAACCTGGTGGTTCCGGAGTACGAATTCACCTCCGACACTGTCGTGAAGATCGGCTGAGGTAGACCATCATGAGCTTTCCCTGGTCCAAGGAATATACGCCCAGCCACCCGCTGATGGTGTGGCTTGACGAAAAGCTGCCGCTTCCGCGGCTGGTCTACAACGCGGTCGGCGGCGGCTATGAAGTGCCCCGCAACCTCAACTACATGTGGAACTTCGGGTTCCTCGCGGGCCTGTGCCTGGTGATCCAGATCGTCACCGGCGTGGTACTGGCGATGCACTACGGCGGCGACACCAAGGTGGCCTTCGATTCGACCGAGCACATAATGCGCGACGTCAACTGGGGCTGGATGCTGCGCTATGGCCACGCCAACGGCGCCTCGGCGTTCTTCGTGGTGGTCTATGCCCACATCTTCCGCGGCTTCTACTACGGTTCGTACAAGGCCCCGCGCGAGATGATCTGGCTGCTGGGTGTCGTGATCTTCCTGCTGATGATGGCCACCGCCTTCATGGGCTACGTCCTGCCGTGGGGCCAGATGAGCTTCTGGGGCGCCCAGGTGATCACCGGCCTGTTCAGCGCGATCCCGCTGGTCGGCGAACCGCTGCGCGAATGGCTGCTGGGCGGTTTCTCGCCCGACAACGCCACGCTCAACCGCTTCTTCTCGCTGCACTTCCTGCTGCCTTTCGTGATCCTGGGCGTGGTGATCCTCCACGTCTGGTCGCTGCACATCCCGGGTTCGTCGAACCCGACCGGCGTCGAAGTGAAGAGCGAAAGCGATACCGTGCCGTTCTTCCCCTATTTCGTGGGCAAGGATGGCTGGACGATCGGCCTGTTCATGCTGATCTACAGCGCCTTCGTGTTCTTCATGCCGAACGCGTTGGGCCATCCGGACAACTACATCCCGGCGAACCCGATGCAGACCCCGGCGCACATCGTGCCCGAATGGTACTTCTGGCCGTTCTACGCGATCCTGCGCGCCTTCACGGTCGACTTCCTGATCGTTCCAGCCAAGCTGATGGGCGTCCTCGCGATGTTCTCGGCGATCCTGGTGTGGTTCTTCCTCCCCTGGCTCGACCGCTCGCCGGTCCGCTCGGGCAACTATCGCCCGCTCTACCGGAAGTTCTTCTGGGTGCTGGTGGTCGACGTGGCCGTGCTCGCCTATTGCGGCGGCGCCCCGGCCGAGGAACCGTTCGTGATGATCAGCCAGATCGCCTCGCTGTACTACTTCCTGCACTTCTTCGTGATCGTGCCGGTGGTGTCCTCGATCGAGCGGCCCGATCCGCTGCCCTACTCGATCACCGAAGCCGTGCTTGGCACCGACGAGTCGGCCAAGCTGGGCGGCAACGGCTGACCCCGGGCTGAAGGAAAGAGCAAACCATGATCCGCATCTTCTCCATCCTGATCGGCGCGTTCTTCTCGCTCGCGCTGCTGCTGGCCTTCGGAACGGGCGCCTACAGCTACATCACCGAGCCGCCGCACAAGACGGCCGAGGCCCGCTTCCACCTGGTGGCGGAAAACCTCGCGCTGCCCAGCAATGGCTGGTTCGGCAAGTACGACAAGGCCCAGCTGCAGCGCGGCTTCAAGGTCTATTCGGAAGTCTGCGCCGCGTGCCACTCGATCAAGCACGTCGCGTTCCGCGATCTTTCGGCGCTGGGCTATAACGAAACCCAGGTGAAGAACATCGCCGCGAAGTTCACGGTGACGGCCAAGGATCCGCTGACCGGCGAAGTCAAGGATCGTCCGGGCGTACCGGCTGACCGCTTCCCGCTGGTGACCTATGCCGGCAAGGGCGTACCGCCCGATCTTTCGCTGATCACCAAGGCGCGTCATGGCGGCCCGGCCTATGTGCACGCGCTGCTGACCGGCTATGCCGATCCGACGACCTACAAGAACGCCGCCGGTGAAGCTCTGCCGAAGGAAAACCAGCCGGGTGAGGGTCTCTATTTCAACCCCTACTTCGCCAACCTCAACCTCTCGATGCCGGCGCCGCTGACCAGCGAAGGTCAGGTGACCTTCGACGATGGCACCAAGGCGACTGTCGACCAGATGGCCAAGGACGTCTCCGCGTTCCTCGTCTGGACCGCCCAGCCGGAGCTTGAGAAGCGCCATCAGACCGGCGTGTGGTGGATGGGCTTCCTGCTGTTCGCCACGGTGCTGGCCTACATGTCCTACCGCAACATCTGGGCCGACAAGAAGGGCCACTGAGCCCTTCCGATCTCCCGATGAGGCCAATGAAAAGGCCTCCGGTGCAGCAGTGCCGGGGGCCTTTTCCATTCGAGATTGAAGCGGCGCTTCGGCTACTGCCCCAGGCCCCCTGAACTTCGCGGGAAGGCGCAGTCAGCGCCTGACGGCAGTCTTTTCCTTATTTCCTCGGTTCGCGCATCGGCGCTAAGCCGGTTTTTCAGGGCCCAAAACGAAAGGGGCGGGCCTGCCCCCCCGGCAGTCCCGCCCCGATCCCCCCGTCGGGATCTTGTGCTACTTGGCTTCGGGCGCTGCCTCCGCCGCGTTGTCGGGCAGGCCACCCAGCTCGGTGACCATCTTCGTATAGGCATCGAGATAGGCGAGCACGATGATCTGGCCGATCGCGGTGTCCTGATATCCGCCAGCACCGGCTGCCGCGAAGGTGCCGCCGCTGAACAGACCGCCGCCCGCGCCCCAACCGAGGTCGGACTTGCGGTAATAGCCTTCGACCAGCGCCTTCTCCTCGGTGGTGCGCGCATCGACGACCGAAAGCGTGACGTTGGCTTCACCCTTCTTGATGTTGATGCCGCCAAGGATCGCCCCGGCGCCGCGCCCGAACAGGCCGCCGCCGATCCCGCCGAGCATGCCGCCAAGCGCATTGCCGCCCGAATTGCGGTTGGCGCTGACGATGTTCGGCTCAAGGAAATAGTCCGCTGCCTTGACCTGACCGCGGCCCAGGTTCGAACCGTCCTGCAGTTCCCCCTGGTCAGCCAGCGCGCGTTCCATCGCCCGGCTCTGCATCGCGCGGCCGCGATTCACGAGGCTGAAGCAGCCCGATTGCTGGACGAAGATCTTGAGGATCGCTTCGGGGCTGCCGAGGTTGTATTCGCGCCACCACTGGTTGTCCGGCTCGACAATCGCGACGGTGCCAAGGTTGCGGCTGCAACGCGGGATTTCGCGCGTGCCCTTGGTCTGGGCCTGACGACCGGAGGAACCCTTGTCGCCCGCCAGCGCAGGAGCGGTCGTGAGAGTCATGGCCAGCACCAGCGCACCGGCAAAAATCTTGCGCATCGAATTTGCTCCCTGTCGCATTTGTAACCCGCGCGAACGCGGCCTTACCGTAACGTTTACGGGCCTGCGCCGGGGGTGTCTTGCATATTTGCGCCAATGTGGCCGGGTGCGTACCCGCGCGTCAGGTCAGCGGCATGTTGTCGATCAGCCGGGTCGAGCCGATCCGGGCAGCCACGAACAACCGAGGCGTTCCCCCATCGCCCGCCTCCAGCGGCACCAGTGAATCGGCATCCCGAATCTCGGCATAGTCGACTGAGGCGAAACCGCCGGAGAGCAGCCGTTCGCGCAGCGCAGCGAGCGCCGCGCCATGGCTTGCGCCCGCGCCCACTGCGGCAATTGCTTCCTGCATCGCCCGGGGCAGGCAGCCAGCCTGGGCACGCTGCTGCGGATCGAGGAAGGCATTGCGCGATGAGAGTGCCAGCCCATCGGCCTCCCGCACGGTCGCGACGCCATGGATCGCCGACGCCGAAGGCGCCTGGAGATCGAGATCGCGGGCCATCCGCCGGATCACCGCCAGTTGCTGCCAGTCCTTCTCCCCGAAGAAGGCGATGTCGGGCGCGACCTGGTTGAACAGCTTGCAGACCACGGTTGCGACGCCATCGAAATGCCCCGGCCGCGCCGCGCCGCACAGCCCGTCGCTGATCCCCGTCACGCCGATCGAGGTCGCGTAGCCGGCCGGGTACATGACCTCCACGCCCGGTGCCCAGAGCAGGTCGACGCCATCGCGTTCCAGCAGCGCAGAATCCGCCGCCAGCTGGCGTGGATAGCGATCGAGATCCTCGTTGGGGCCGAACTGGCGCGGGTTGACGAAGATTGAAACGACTACACTGGCCGCATGGCGGCGCGCCTCGCGCACGAGGGTCATGTGACCCTCGTGCAGCGCCCCCATGGTCGGCACCAGCGCAACCGGGCCCTTCGCCCGCAGCGCGGCAACGGCATCGCGCAGTGGATCAAGCTGCGTCAGCGTTTGCACAGGCAGTTCCCCTCGGATAGAATCGCGAACCAGCTGGCCCGAGCGCCAGCCCTAGCGCTGCATTGCAGCAATCAGCAACCAGCAAACGAAAGCCAGCCCGCTCCAGTGTCCGTGCAATCCGCTCCGCATCGCATCGTGTTCGCCAATGAAAAGGGGGGGACAGGCAAGTCCACCACTGCCGTCCATGTCGCGATCGCGCTGGCCTATCAGGGCGCGCGTGTGGCTGCGATCGATCTCGACCCGCGCCAGCGCACGCTGCACCGCTACCTGGAAAACCGCGCGGAAACGATGCGGCGGCGCGGCATCGTGCTGCCGAGCGCAAACTTTACGGTCTACGAGGGTGATACCAGCGACGGCCTGGACGACCTTATCGCAGAGCTGGGCGCCGACGCGGATTTCATCATCTTCGACACCCCGGGCCGCGACGATCCGCTCGCCCGGCACGTTGCCACCGCAGCCGACTCGCTGGTGACCCCGCTCAACGACAGCTTCGTCGATTTCGACCTGATCGGCCAGGTCGATGCCGAGACTTTCAAGGTCCGCCGCCTGTCATTCTATGCCGAACTGATCTGGGAAGCGCGCAAGAAGCGGGCGATGGCGACCATTCGCGAACAACGCCGCGAAATGGACTGGGTCGTGGTGCGCAACCGCACCCAGCACACCGAGGCGCGCAACATGCGCCGCCTGGACGGCGCGCTGACCGAATTGTCGAAACGCGTCGGTTTCCGCATTGCCAGCGGCCTGTCCGAACGCGTGATCTATCGCGAACTGTTCCCCTCGGGTCTGACCCTGCTCGACAAGGGGCACCTGGGCGAGCTCGGCACCAGCCATCTCGTCGCCCGGCAGGAACTGCGCGCCCTGCTGGCCAGCCTGAACCTGCCGATGCCTGCTGCGCGCACGGCGGAACCGCTCCCCGCCTTGCAGGGTTGACGACCGGCTTGGGCAAACTGCTTCTCATAACCGCGCTGGCCGCGCTCGCCTGCCGGGTACTCACCGGGCAGTGGCCGTGGGAAGTGTGGGCCAAATCAGAACGATCGCAGGCCGAAGCGCAGGCTCGCGCCTTGCTGGGTGTGGGCCGGTCGGCTAGGCGCGAGGATATCGTCGATGCCCACCGGCGGCTGCTCACGCGCGTCCATCCCGATCGCGGCGGCAGCAACGAGGCGGTGCACGATGCCAACGCCGCGCGCGACCTGCTGCTCGCGCGGCTCGAAAGGACCGGATGACGTGATGAACAACCACCAGTTCCACCCGACCGTGCTGCGCGAATACGATATCCGCGGGATCATCGGCGAAACCCTGGGCACGGCGGACGCCTATGCGATTGGCCGCGGCTTTGCGACCCTGCTGCGCCGCGCCGGCGGTAGCCGGGTGGCGGTGGGCTATGATGGGCGCGTCAGCTCCCCGGAACTGGAAGCGGCACTGGTCGAAGGGCTCAACGCCAGCGGCGTCGATGCGGTGCGCGTTGGCATGGGCCCGACCCCGATGCTCTACTATGCCGAAGCCTCAATAGAACAGGTGCAGGGCGGCATCCAGATAACTGGCAGCCACAATCCCGCCAACTATAATGGCTTCAAGATGGTATTTATGGGCCGCCCGTTTTTCGGCGCGGACATCCAGGAACTGGGCCGGCTCGCCGTCGCTGGTGACTGGCTCGGCGGAGAAGGGCAGTCTGAGCATCGGGAGATCCTCGGCGCTTATGTCGACCGACTGGTCGACGGCCTCCAGGGCATCGGGAAGGACCGCCTCTCCGCGCTGCGGATCGGCTGGGATGCCGGCAATGGGGCTGCGGGCCCCGCACTCGAACTGCTGGTCAAGAAGCTCCCCGGCGAACACCACACCCTCTTCACGCAAGTCGATGGTACATTCCCGAACCATCATCCCGATCCCACTGAGGAGAAGAATTTGGCCGATCTGAAGGCGCTGGTCGCGGCCAAGATGCTCGATTTTGGGATAGCCTTCGACGGCGATGGCGACCGCATTGGCGCGATCGACGGCGAAGGGCGGGTGATCTGGGGCGACCAGCTGCTCATGATCTATGCCGAAGACCTCCTGAAAATGGAGCCCGGGTCCACGATTATCGCGGATGTGAAGGCTTCACGCGCTCTATTCGACCAGGTCGAAAGGCTGGGTGGACATCCGCTTATGTGGAAGACCGGACACAGCCTCATTAAGTCCAAAATGAAGGAGCTTTCAGCTCCGCTCGCTGGCGAGATGAGCGGCCACGTGTTTTTCGCCCACCAGTACTACGGGTTCGACGACGCACTTTATGCGGCGGTTCGCCTGATTGCGGCTTCGGCGAGGCTGGGCAAGTCGGTGACCGAGCTGCGCGGCGCCATGTCGGCGCTGTGCAATACCCCGGAAATGCGCTTCCAGGTCGATGAAAGCCGCAAGTTCGCGGTGATCGAAGAAGTCGCGGCGCGGCTGCAGGCCGCCGGAGCCGACGTCAACGGGATCGACGGCGTACGGGTTTCCACCCCTGATGGCTGGTGGCTGCTGCGCGCCTCGAACACCCAGGACGTGCTCGTCGCCCGCGCCGAAAGCGAAGACCAGGCAGGACTGGATCGGCTGATTGCCCAGATCGACGAGCAGCTGGCCCTTTCGGGCCTGGAGCGCGGCCCGCAGGCGGGGCACTGAGCGTTACAGCACCAGCGGCAGGGCGGCGGCCACCGCCACAAGACTGACCAGCATCGCCGCCGCTCCCCGCCAGGCCTTGCGGCCCGCAAGGCTGAGCGCGGTTCCGGTCTTGAACAGGGTGTTGAGCACGACCGGCAGGATCAGCACCAGCGCGGCAGTGCGGGGCGGCAGCGTACCGGCGGGCAGGTTGCCCATGGTGATGATCGCCGAATCGACGTCCACCGTGCCCGAGATCGCGAGAACCGTGGCAAGCCCGGCATCGCCATAGGCATCCAGCACCCAGCGGGCCAGCGCCGTCAGGGCCATGGTCAGGATCATCAGCAGCAGCGCCGGCCCGATATCGAAGGGATTGCGCAGATTGAGACCCCCGGACGCAGAGAGGCTGGCAGTCGGGCGGCGGCGCAGCAGCCATGCGGCCACGGCCAGGCTGGCGAGCATGCCGGGCACGGTCAGCCGGGCCAGATCGGCAAGTGCGAAGGGTGCCAATGCGGCAGTCAGCAGGGTCACGCGCAGGTACATCACCCCACTGGCCAGCGCGATCCCGGCATTGGCGATCCCCACGCTTTCGGGTTCGTCCCGAAGCTTCCCAGCCAGCGCGGCGGTCACCGCGGTCGAGGAAACCAGCGAGCCAGCCGCCGCCGTGGCCAGCACCCCGCGCGACGGGCCGAGCCAACGCGCGGCGATATAGCCCATGAACGAGAAGCCCGAGACCAGCACCACCACCAACCACAGCTGACGCGGGCGCCAGGCGTCGTAGGGTCCGAAGGGCGTGTCGGGCAGCAGCGGCAGGATCACCAGCGCGATCAGCGCGAAGCGCGCGATCGCGGTCATCTCGCGCTCATCGATATGGCGCAGCAGATGGTGAAGCGGGCTGCGCAGCGACAGGACCATCAGGGTCACGCCCGCGGCGACGCTCGCCAGAACAGGCTCTCCGCTGCCGGCAAGGAACCCGAAGGCGACCGTCAGCAAACCCGTCAGGCTTGCCGTTCCGCTGACCGATGCGCTCCGCTGGCTGGCACGCCAGTAGCCCATGACCACCAGCACCGCCGCTCCCGCCAGCAGCGCGAGCGCCAGGCCCGCGGCGCGGGTCTGCAGTTCGCCCGCGATCCCTCCGGCCAGGCCAAGCAGGCCATAGGTGCGGATGCCGGCAAAGCGGCTGCCCGGCTGCTCGCCGCGCAGCACCCAGCCGCGCTGGAGCCCGATCAGCAGCCCCAGCGCCAGTGCCAGGCCCACGCCGCTCAGTTCTGGCCATTGGTCGAACATCCCATGCTGATGGCAGGCGCGCGCCACGCGGGCAAGGTGCGCCGGTTCGCCATGCCTGGGCTTGTCTGGCAAAATCGGGGACGAGCCTTTGCCAGCGGGCGGCACGCTCCCTAGATTGATGTGGTGAGCAGCGCCACTCTTCCGCCGGAACTTGCCAGCTGGTTTGGCGCGCGGGGCTGGGCCGTGCGGCGCCACCAGGCGGAAATGCTGGACGTTGCGGCCAGCGGACGCCACGCGCTGCTGGTGGCGGATACCGGCGCGGGCAAGACCCTGGGCGGGTTCCTGCCGACGCTCGCCGACTTCTGTCCTTCGGTGCTGGGCGGGGTCTCCCCGCCCGAGGGTCTTCACACGCTTTACGTCTCCCCGCTCAAGGCGCTCGCGCACGATGTCCGCCGCAACCTGCTGACCCCGGTGGAAGAGCTTGACCTGCCCATCCGGGTGGAAACGCGCAGCGGCGATACCCCGTCCGACCGCAAGGCGCGCCAGCGGGCGCGGCCACCGCATGTCCTGCTGACCACCCCCGAATCGCTCTCGCTGCTGCTCTCCTACCCGGAGAGCGCGACCCTGTTCGCAGGGCTTAAGCGCATCGTGATCGACGAGGTGCACGCCTTTGCCACCGGCAAGCGCGGGGACCTGCTCGCCCTGTCGCTGGCGCGGCTGCAGGCGCTGGCTCCAGCCATGCAGCGGGTCGCGCTTTCTGCTACCCTGGCCGATCCTGACGCGTTTCGCGGCTGGCTCGCGCCCTGGGGCGAGATCGACTGCGTGACTCTGGTCGAAGGAGAAAAGGGCGCTGACCCAGAAGTGGAGATCCTGCTGCCCGAAGCCGCGCGCGTGCCGTGGGGGGGGCACGCCGCGACCTGGGCTGTCCCGCAGCTCTACGCAGCGATCAAGGCCAACCGCACCACGCTGGTCTTCACCAACACGCGGTTTCTGGCCGAGTTCATCTTCCAGCAGCTGTGGGAAGCGAACGAGGACCACCTGCCGATCGGCATCCACCATGGATCGCTATCGGTGGAAGCCCGGCGCAAGGTTGAAGGGGCGATGGCGCGGGGGCAGCTCAGGGCGCTGGTCTGCACCGCCAGCCTCGATCTGGGGGTCGACTGGGGCGACATCGACCTGGTCGTGCAGATGGGGGCGCCCAAGGGCTCATCGCGCCTGCTCCAGCGGATCGGACGAGCCAATCACCGGCTCGACAGTCCCAGCCGGGCGTTGCTGGCACCGGGCAACCGGTTCGAATTCCTCGAAGCCACCGCAGCCTGCCAGGCGGTAGAAGAGGGCCAGCGCGACGGCGAGAGCTTCCGTCCCGGCGGTCTCGACGTACTGGCCCAGCACGTCATGGCCTGTGCCTGCGCCGGTCCGTTCGATGGCGAGGCGCTGCGCCGGGAAGTGGTTGCGTCCAGCGCCTATGCCTGGGTCGATGCGGAGATCTGGGAGCGCGTGCTCCAGTTCGTCGCGACCGGGGGCTATGCCCTGCGCGCCTACGACCGCTTCCAGCGGATCGTGAAGGGACGCGATGGTCTGTGGCGGCTGACCCATCCCGAACACGCCGCGCGCCACCGGCTCAATGCCGGGATCATCCTTGATGCCGAGATGGTCGATGTGCGGTTTCGCAACCAGCGCTCGCTGGGTCGGGTCGAGGAAGGTTTTGCCGCCAGCCTGAGGCCAGGTGACACCTTTCGCTTTGCCGGGCTCGACCTTGAGGTCGAGGCGATGCGGGAGAGCGAGCTGGTGGTGCGGGCGGCGAAACGCTCAGCCGCAATCCCCAGCTACATGGGGCAGCGCCTCGCGCTGACTACCCACCTGTCGCAGCGGGTCCAGGCGCTGATGGCGGACCGGACGGGCTGGGCGCGGTTCCCCGATGACGTGCGCGAATGGCTGGAGATGCAGGACTGGCGGTCGGCCCTGCCCGAACCGGGCACCCTGCTGGTCGAAAGCTTCCCGCACGAGAAGCGCCATTACACGGTGTTCTACACGTTCGAGGGCTGGCCCGCGAACCAGTCGCTGGGAATGCTGATCACCCGGCGGATGGAGGCGGCGGGACTGTCGCCGCTGGGCTTCGTCGCCAACGACTATGCCCTGGCGGTCTGGGGGCTGAAGGCGATCGAGGAACCATCCACCTTGCTCTCCCCCGATATCCTGGCCGATGAATTCGTCGAATGGGTCGAGGGCAGCTATCTTCTGCGCCGCGCGTTCCGCGAAGTTGCGGTGATTGGCGGTCTCGTCGAGCGGCAGCATCCTGGCAAGCGCAAGACCGGCCGGCAGGTGACCTTCTCCACCGACCTCATCTACGATGTCCTGCGCAAGTACGAACCCGACCACGTCCTGCTAGGCGCCGCCTGGGCCGATGCCCGGGCGCGGATGACCGATATCGGGCGCCTGGCCGCGCTGCTGGAACGCAAGGACCGCACCATCCGCCACGTCCGGCTCGACCGGGTCAGCCCGCTCGCTGTGCCGGTGCTGGTGATGATCGGGCGTGAGAGCGTGCCGCAGGGCGCGGTCGACGATGAATTGCTGTTCGAGGCGGAAAGCCTGGCCGGTATGGCGATGCGAGCCGATGCAGGGCCGGACGAACGAGTCGCTCTCGACGGAGATTGAGCCTTTCTGGTCGCTTGCAGATACAAGAAGGGGGCGGATTGCTCCGCCCCCTTCAGGTTCCATTCGCTTTGCGAGACTGGTTACTGGGCGTTCGGCGCCTTGCTGAACTCCGAGTACTGCTCGTTGCCGACGAAGCCGAAGGCCGTGACACCGGAACCCTTGATGATGTTCAGCACCTTGGCCGAAGTGTCATAGGGGGCCTGCGCGTCAGGCTGGAACTGCAGTTCCGGCTCCGGCTTGATCTGCAGCGTAGCCTGCAGGGCAGTGAGAAGCTGGCCTTCCGTGAGCGGGGTGCCGTTCCACAGGATCTCGCTGTTGGGCGAGACTACGACCTTGTTCTTCGTACGCTCGATCTTGACGTCCGGCGGGGTAGCCGAAGGAGACGGCAGATCGATGTTCACCGCGTGCGTGGCCACGGGGATGGTGATGATGAACATGATGAGAAGCACGAGCATGACGTCGATGAGCGGCGTCGTGTTCATGTCCATCATCGGCTCGCCATCATCACTTCCGGCTGACATTGCCATGGTGGTTTACTCCTGAAAGTAGTGGGTCAGGCCGGATCAGCCGTTCGGATCGACCGGGGTCGAAATGAAGCCGACCGTGGGATAACCCGAGATCTGCACGTTGTAGATCGCGCCGGCCACGCACCGCCAGGGTGCCATCTGGTCGCCGCGGATATGCACCTGCGGAACCAGTTCGGGATTGGCGCGGAGCGCTTCGGGGCCGCCCGCGCGCTTGACGATGTTGTCGAGCCGCTTGAAGGCCTGGTCGCGCAGTTCCTGCGAATCCACCGGCGTGATGTTGTTGAAGTAGATACGGCATTCGCCGCCCAGAGAGGCGCCTTCGAAGCCCGGATCGCCGGCAGAACGACCGGCTGCGTCGGTGGTGCTCACCGTCAGCAGCAGGTTTTCGACCTTGTCCTTCGATTCCTGCGAAACCATGATCGGAATCTTGAGCTTCTGGATCGTCTGGATCGCGACCGGAACGGCGATGAGGAAGATGATCAGAAGCACCAGCATCACGTCCACGAGGGGCGTGGTGTTGATGTCCGACATCGGCTTCTCGTCGCCGCCGGCGCCGCCAACTGACATCGCCATGAGTTACATCCTATCCTTGCGTTTTCCAGAGCCGGCCTTGCGGTACTGCCGCGCGCCCGGCCCCTTTCAAGTCCCCCGGTGGCGAGCAAGCCTGGGGCCGCCCGCCACCGGTCAGGGGCTTACTGCTTGGCAGCCGGAGCAGCGGCGGCCGGCTTGGCGGCCGGAGCCGGAGCGGCGGTCACTGCCGGGCGAACGGCGCCCTTCGAGTTGATGTAGGCGAGCACGTCGGTCGAGAAGCCCTGGAGCAGCTCGGCGATGCGCTTGTTGCGCGACTGCAGGTAGTTGTAGGCAAGCACGGCGGGAACCGCGACGAGCAGGCCGAGTGCGGTCATGATCAGCGCTTCACCGACCGGACCCGCGACCTTGTCGATCGAGGCCGAACCGGCGATGCCGATGGCGATCAGCGCGCGGTAGATGCCGACGACGGTACCGAACAGACCGATGAACGGCGAGGTCGCACCGACGGTGGCGAGGAACGGCAGGCCCGAAGCGAGACGGGCATTGACCGAGGCTTCCGAGCGGGCGAGCGAGCCATGCAGCCAGTCATGGGCTTCGAGGGCGTCGGTCATCTTGGCGTGGGCGTCTTCGGCGGCGAGGCCGTCGTCGACGATCTGGCGCCAGGCGCTGTTCTTCTCAAGCTTGGCGGCGCCGTCCTTGAGGGTCGGGGCGCGCCAGAACGAGGTGCGCAGTTCGCGGTACTGGCGCAGCAGCTTCGACTGTTCGAACCACTTGGTGAACAGGATGAAGAACGAACCGAACGACATGATGCCGAGGATGATGACGGTGGCATAGGCGATGAAACCGCCCTGCTCGAGGGCTTCGGCGAAGCCGAACTTGTTCTGCGGGGCCGCGGCGGCAGCGCCGGCGGAAAGGAGGTCAACGATAAACATGCGGTAAGTCCTCTCAAAGCGATTGGATGTGTGAACTGCCGGATCCCCCACGGTTCCGGCCGTGCGCCCGGCCTGGACCGGGCAGGAAGGTCATTCGTCAGTCTTTCGGAATCACCCAGCGGACGCGGCTGGCGTAGCTGCCGGTCGTCGGGTTGCCCTCACCATCGGTGGCCGGGGTGAACCGGGCGCGCCGCGTGATGTTGGAGCAGGCCGCCTCGTCGAGGTCGGGGCTGCCGCTGGAGCTGGTGATCTCGCAGCTGCCGACACGGCCTTCCGGCGTCACGGTGACGCGGAAACCGGTGGTCCCTTCCCGCTCCTCGCGCAGAGCGCGGGTCGGGTAGTCGTTGGTGGTTGCCCAGTTGCCCGGGTTGCCCTTCGGCACGGCCGACTTGGGCTGGAAGCGCGGTGCCGGCGGAGCCGGCGGCGCGACAACCGGCGGCGCCGCAACGAGCACCGGCGGAGCCGGCGGCGGCGGGGTCGTCACCGTCTGGATCGGCGGGGCAACGGTTGCCACGTTGATCTTCGGCGGAGGAGCCACGATCGGAGGCGGCGTCGCCATCTTCTTGGGCGGCGGCGGCGGCTCCTTCTTGGGCTCGTCCTTCTTGATGTCGACAGTTGTCACCTTCTTGACGACCATCCGCACGCCTTCATAGGCGAGGCCCGTCACCAGCGCATAGCCGACGACCAGATGGATCAAGGCGACGACGACAAAGGCGGTAATCTTGTTACCGCTCATCTCCTGGTCAGCGTAGGCCATTCAGATGCATCACTCCTAATCAGTCCCATCCGGGCCGAAACCCGGACCCGACGACCGGCCCGGCAAAGCCGTTCCAATCGCCTAAAGTCTTAACTTCCACCCTGCGGCTCAATCCGGAAAACCGTTTGGCGCCCGACGCCATCCCGGCCAGATCGCGGGCCCTTATTGTTGTTTGGCCCGGTTTTCCGTGAGCATTAGCGGCGAGGGGCGCAGGGCGCAACGCTTTATCCATTAACGGCGGATTCACTTGTATTAAGATGAAACGAGGCAAGAATGGCGCTCGAATCCGTGGTTTCGCGGCTGCGCGAATCGGGATGTGGCGAATCAGAGGAACCGCAATGCCAAAGCCATCAGCAAGCTTCGTGACTACCCTTGCCGGTGCGGCGATGCTGGCGCTTGCATCCCCCGCGCTGGGCGATTCGCCTCCACCGCCCCCCCCGCCGACATATGCCGACCTTGCGGACCTGTCCGATGCGTCGGAACTGATCGTGCGGGCCAAGCCGCAGGTGGTGAAGGCCATCCCGGTCGCCCAGGCCCGCGGCGTGCGGCCCGGCTGGAAGCGCTTCCTGGTGAGCGCCAAGACCGAGGCGCTGGTCTTCGGACGCGGTGCGCTGGGAGGCAAGGTCAGCTACCTGGTCGACCTGCCGATCGACGCCAAAAGGCGGGCGCCCAAGCCACGCGGCAGCATGCTGCTGTTCGCCCGCTCCGTCGCGGGCCGGCCGGGAGAGCTCCAGCTGGTGGCCCCGGATGCGCAGATTCCGTGGGACGAGGCGCTTGACGCGCGGCTGCGCAGCCTGCTGGCAGAGCTCACCGCCCCCGATGCGGCCCCGAAGGTCACGGGAGTGCGCGAGGCGATCCACGTTGCCGGCGATCTGGCCGGACAGGGCGAGACCCAGGTATTCCTGATCACTTCGCGTGGCGATCCGGCAGCGATCACGGTTCAGCGCGATCCCGCCAGCCCGCCGCGCTGGAGCGTGTCATTTTCCGAAGTGGTGGAGGCCAGCGGCGAACCGCCGCGGCGTGAAACCCTGACCTGGTACCGGCTCGCCTGCTTCCTGCCGCGCGTCCTGCCCGGTTCGGTCAATATCTCCGGCGCCGCTGCCGACCGCGCGCGCGCAGCGAGCGATTACCGCATGGTCCTTGAAAGCCTCGGTCCCTGCCAGCGCAGTCGCAACTGAGCGGGCTTGCCCGGTCGCACCCCTGCCCCTAAGGCGCGGCTGCGAAAGGGGACTCTCATGGTTGCACCGCTACGTATCGCGCTCGCCGGGCTTGGCACGGTGGGAGCGGGCGTCATCCGCCTGGTCGAGGCGAACGCCGATCTGATCGCGCGCCGCGCGGGGCGGCCGATCGTCGTGACGGTGGTCGGTGCGCGCGATCGCAACAAGGATCGCGGGGTCGACCTGTCGCCCTACGCCTGGGAAGACGACATGGTCATCATGGGCGAGCGAGAGGACGTCGACGTGGTGGTCGAACTGGTCGGCGGGTCCGACGGGCCTGCACTCTCCTGCGCGCGGACCACGATCGAGGCGGGCAAGGCACTGGTCACCGCCAACAAGGCGATGATCGCGCACCACGGGCTCGAACTGGCCGCCAAGGCCGAGGCGGCGAAGGTCGCGCTCAAGTTCGAAGCGGCGGTTGCGGGCGGGATTCCGGTGATCAAGGCGCTGCGCGAGGGCGCGGCGGCCAATGCCATCGAGCGGGTCTACGGCATCCTCAACGGCACCTGCAACTACATCCTCTCGACCATGGAGGACACCGGGCGCGGCTTTGCCGAAGTGCTCTCCGAAGCCCAGGCGAAGGGTTATGCCGAGGCTGATCCCGCCTTCGACGTCGAGGGAACCGACGCGGCCCACAAGCTGTCGATCCTGGCCGCGATCGCCTTCGGATCGAAGCTCGATTTCGGCGCGGTCGAGACCAGCGGGATCACCCGCCTGACCGCGGCCGACATCGCCCAGGCAGACGCTCTGGGCTATGTCATCCGCCTGATCGGCATGGCCGACACCGAGGCGCACAATGGCACTCAACGGCTCTTCCAGCGCGTTCAGCCGCACCTGGTGCCGTTCGATCACCCGCTGGCCCACGTCGACGGTGCGACCAATGCGGTGGTCGCCGAGGGCAACTTCTCGGGCCGCCTCCTGTTCCAGGGTGCAGGCGCTGGCGAAGGCCCGACCGCCAGCGCGGTCGTCGCCGACCTGATCGACATCGCGCGCGGCGAAGTCGGGACCCCGTTCTCGGTGCCGGTCGCCGAGCTGGAGGAAATGGCCCCCGCCGGAGCTGGCCAGCGGCAGGGCCGTGCCTATATCCGCTTCATGGTTGCCGACCGGCCGGGCGCGCTGGCCGAGATCACGGCGGCGATGCGCGACGCAGGGGTTTCGATCGAAAGCCTGATCCAGAAGGGCCGCGACGCCGATTCGGGCGCGGTGATGGTCGCGATGGTGACCCACGAAGGCCCCGAAAGCGCCGTCAGCGAGGCGCTGCGGCTGCTCGAAGGCTCGGAAAGCCTGCTCGAGGCGCCGCTGGTGCTGCATATCCTGGGAAATTGAGGGGGTTTTTGTTTGGGTGCGCTATCGACATCCGTCGATAGCTTGGCCTGGCCGGCCCCCCGCCCCCCCCCCCCCCCCCCCCGGAAATTAACAAAGGGGGGGTGGGGGGGGGGGGGGGGGGC
>JAYRMP010000004.1:0-50391 GCA_041912655.1 Novosphingobium sp.
TGACATGCGTCACGGCGCTGCCGTTACGGCAAGGCGCACCGCAGCGGCAACAGTTGATAGACCTGCCACTTCGTGCCACTGAGCGGCGCCTTCCCAGCAGGTTTGACCCTTTCTTCGGAGCACGAGCAATGACGATTTCTTTCAAGGACCGTGTCGCAATCGTAACCGGCGCGGGCGGCGGCCTGGGCCGCGCCTATGCCCTCGAACTGGCCAAGCGCGGCGCGAAGGTGGTGGTCAACGATCTTGGCGGATCCCGCGACGGCACCGGCCACAGCGACGCGGCGCTGAAGGTGGTTGAAGAGATCAAGGCCGCCGGCGGTCAGGCCATGTCGAATGGCGGTTCGGTCACCGAATTCGAACAGATGGAAGAGATGGTCGCCAAGGCGAAGGAAGCCTGGGGCGGCGTCCACATCCTGATCAACAACGCCGGCATCCTGCGCGACAAGAGCTTCGCCAAGATGGAAATGGCCGACTGGAAGCTGGTCGTCGATGTCCACCTCAACGGCAGCGCCAACTGCACCAAGGCGGTGTGGAACCTGATGCGCGAACAGAACTATGGCCGCATCCTGATGACCGCCAGCTCGACCGGGCTCTATGGCAACTTCGGCCAGGCCAACTATGGCGCGGCGAAGCTCGGCCTCGCCGGCCTGACCAAGACGCTCCACCTCGAGGGCGCCAAGAACAACATCCGCGTCAACACCCTCGCGCCGGTCGCGGGCACCCGCATGACCGAAGACCTCGGCATGCCGGAAGCCTTCTTCCAGGCGCTCGCCCCCGAAAACGTCGCCCCGATGGCGCTCTACCTCGTCTCGGAAGACGCACCGACCAACATGATCTGCGGCGCGGGTGCGGGCATGTTCCATGCGGCCTACATCACCCTGACCCCGGGCATCGCTCTCCCGGCGGACGAGCGCACGCCCGAAGGGATCGCGGCGCACTGGGAGCAGATCATCGACCGCACGGGCGAGATCGTTCCCCAGTCGGGCGGCGAACAGTCGCAGGCGGTGATGGCCGCGTTGGCAAAGATCGGCGGGATCTGAACCTCGGCAGGCAACTGCCGGGCTGTATTGACACACTAACACACACCGGGCATTCTCTCCAGCAACAAGGGGAGAATGCCCGATGTATACCGAAGCAGACCTGCAATCCGCCGTTGCCGCCGGCGCATTGAGCTACGAAGCGGCAGAGGCTCTGCGCGCCCATGCCGCGGGCCTGCGCAGTGCGCCAAGCGCCGATGAAGAGCATTTCCGCCTGATCACCGGCTTCAACGACATCTTCGTCACCATTGCCGCAGTGCTGCTGCTGGCGGCAGCCGGCGGGATCGGCGCAGCTATCGCGCCCGGAGTAGCCGGCCTGCTGATCGCGGGGGCGGCATGGGGCCTGTCCGAATTCTTCACCCGCAGGCGCCGCATGGCGCTGCCCTCGATCGTCCTGCTGCTGGCCTTCGTCGGCGGGGTCGCGGCCATTCCGATCAACATCCTTGCCGAAGCCGATCCCAAGATGTCCAGTCAGGCTGCGGCGCTGGTCGGCGCCGGCATCGGCGTAGGCGCGGGGATCGCCGCGTGGCTGCACTGGCGGCGCTTCATGGTGCCGATCACTGTCGCCGCCGGGGCCGCCGCCAATGTCACGACGGTGCTGGCGCTGGTGCTTGCCGCGATCGAGCCGATGGTCGGCGAGGATCGCCTGGAAGCCCTGCTGCTGCCGCTGGTGTTCCTGGCCGGGCTGGGGGTATTCGCCTTCGCGATGCGCTGGGACATGTCCGATCCCGCGCGCGAGACGCGCCGCAGCGACGTCGCCTTCTGGCTCCACCTGCTTGCCGCGCCGATGATCGCGCACCCGCTGTTCAACTGGCTGGGTGTGACCGAGGGCGACAATATCGGCGCCGGATCGGCACTCGGCGTGCTGGCGATCTATGTGTTGATGGGCGTTGTCGCCCTGGCGGTAGACCGCCGCGCGCTGCTCGTTTCGGCGCTGGCCTATGTCCTGATCGCGATGACCTGGCTGTTCCGCGAGTTCGGCATGGTGGAGCTCAACGTGGCAATCACGGGGCTGGTCATCGGCTCCGCCCTGCTGTGCCTGTCGGCCTTCTGGTCACCGATCCGCGCGGTCGTGCTGGAACAGCTGCCCGCGGCGATGCGCACGCGCCTGCCACTTACCGCTCGTCCACAACCGGCCTGATTTCACAGCGCTATTACAGGGGCTTGCCGCGCGTTCTCCTCCTGCTAGCTTCGCTGGCAGGGGGAGTTCTTGCATGGCACAGCTGAATTTGACTGAAGGACTGGACCAACTCGCCAGCCGCGCCCGGACGGCTGCGGCGGTGGTCGCGGTAACCGTCGCCGGATATCTTGGAATGGCCATGATCTCCGTGCTCGAATACCTTAAGCTGATCGATTATGAGGCTGCCACATTGGCGCCGTTGACGATGCTGGCGGTCGCCGTCGGCCTGGTCCAGGTAACGGCATTCCTTGCCTCGATCGTAATGGTTGCGATGTGGATCCACCGCGCCCACGAAAACCTGGTCGAAGCCGGTTATCACAAGCAGTTCACCCCGGGCTGGGCGGTCGGCTGGTTCTTCGTGCCGATCGCGAACCTGGTCCAGCCGTTCCGGGCCATGCGCGAGCTGTGGAACCTCAGCCACCAGCAGGACGATTCGCCGCACGATGTCGCAGCCTCCGAACTCTCGGTATGGTGGGGCGCGTGGATCGTCGGCAGTGTGCTTTCGAACTTCGGGTCGCGCGAAATTTCGGGCGACAACAATTTCGAACTGCTGGTCGGGGCCGCCGGGGCTGTATCGCTGGCGGTCTGTGCGTGGCTGCTGCGCCGTATCATCCAGCGCATCACCGCCGCACAGCGCCAGATGGTCGGCATGGCCGATACTTTCGCCTGAGGCAGCAATCATGCCCCCAAGCGCCCACGACGTCAGGATGGCATCGCTGCGGACCCGCGCGGCGGTAGCGAAGGTGTTCATCGGCCTGTTCCTGCTGACCGACCTGCTGCTGGCCCTGTTCGCCGCCCTGCTGCTCTACCGCGAGGTCACGACGAAGATTTCCTTCTTCATGGTCGCCCTACCCGGCTTCGTGTTCTTCATCGCCCTGTCGCTCGCCGCCAGCGGGCTTGCGCTGGTTGTCTGGATCCACCGCGCCCACGCCAACCTTGCCGCCGAGGGACTCGATGAGCTCGGCTTCACCCCCGGCTGGGCCGCGACCAGCCTGCTGGTGCCGATCGCCAACCTGATCGTCCCGTTCCAGGCGATGCGCGAGCTGTGGAACCGCAGCCACGGCGAACCGGCGCATTTCGCGCGGGTAAGCGTGGAGCGGATATCGTCTTGGTGGTCATGCTGGGTCGCCGGCGCCCTCACCCTGTCGGTGCTGACTGTCCTTGCCGCGCTCGATCGGCTGACGCCCTTCGTGCTGATGACCCCGCCGGGGGTCAACATGTTCTTCCTGCTGCTCGCGCTGCTGCTGATGGGCGGCGCGGGCCTGTTCCTGTGGCGGATAGTCGGCGCGATCACCTCCGCGCAGCAGACTGTCACCCGTATCGAGGGAGCGTTCGACTGACGGGTGTCACACCAGCCGGGCGGCCCCCTTCCCCAGATCGGCGAAATAGCGCGCCATCGCATCGGCCGCCTTGTCGGTCAGGGTGATGAAGGCGCGGCGCCGGTCAGTTTCATCCTCCACCCGCATCAGCAGTCCGGCATCGGTCATCTGCCCGATCCAGCGCAGCGCTGTGGTCGGCGGAACCCCGCTGGCGATGCACAGGCTGGTGACCGAAACGCGCGTGTGTTCGGCGCGCGCCGCAGTCAGGTCGAGCAGCATGTCCCAGGCCGGATCGGCGAACAGATCACCATCGAAATAGCGCGCGCGCAGCTGGCGCTGGCGGATGATCCGCCGCACCAGCCGGGGATCGGGCAACGGCGGCCGGGCCGCCCGGACCAGGCGGTCGCCCTCATCCGATGCACCGACGAAGGCGTGGGCCGGGCTTTCGAAACGGAACGGGGAATCGTCCGCCGGGGCGCTCTGCGCAGACCCGCCCAGCCGTTCGAGCCGCTGGGCAATCTCCGCCACCTGTTCGGTCAGGCGCAGCAGGGTCAGCCGGTCTTCCTCGGAAAGTTCGCGCACCCGCAGGTGCGGCGCGCGCGCCAGCACGCGGCCCAGCGCCACCACCCGCTCGGCGCGGCTCGGGTCGACGAGGATCTGCGGCTGCGACTGATCGAGGCAGCCGAACACGTCATCGAGCGCCGCGACCGTGGTCGACACGACCAGCTGCGCCCCGGCATGGGCCGCGCGCAGATCCAGCCGGGCAAGCGCGGCGAGCACCTCTGGCCGGGCCTGCGGGCAATCGAGCAGGACGACATCGCCAAGCGGGCGAACCTCACCCTCCAGCAGCGCGTCGATTGCACCAGCCTCCGCAACGTGGAACCCCGCCGCTTCGGCATCGCCGCGCAGTTCCGCCCGCAGGTGCGCGCGATCGGCGAAGATCGACAGCGCAAGTGGCATGACGCCATCGTTGGCGGCGGCATAGGCGAAATTGGACTGGGCCATGATGTTCGACTCCCGTTCTCATGAACAGGAGTAGAACAAAACAGTATCATGTCAAGATCATGGATAGATCTCGACCGGAGTCCCCACCGCAACCACCTGCCACAACGCCTCGATCTCCTCATCCGACACGGCGATGCAGCCGTCGGTCCAGTCGCCGGGAATGCGCCCCATCGGCATCTCGTTGGGCTGGCCGTGGATGTAGATCTCGCCGCCCGGGCTGCGCCCCCGCGCCGCCGCGTAATCGATGGCCGCCTGATCCGGATAGGAGATGCGGAGCGAGAGGTGGTACGAGCTTTCGGGGTTGCGATAGTCGATCACATAGCGTCCCTCGGGCGTCTTCTCGTCGCCTTCGAACTGCTTGTGCCCAACCGGCGCATCGCCCAGCGCCACACCGGTCATCGCATGGACCATGCGCCCGCCGGACCACAACTCCATCCGCCGCTCGGCCTTGCGGACCACGATCAGGTCGATCGGCGGCAGCGGCGGAACCGCGACCGGTTCATAGGCGGCCAGCAGTGGCGCGGCTGCCAGCGCCATTCCCGCCGCGCCCAGCGCGAGGAAGTGGCGCCGCCGCATCGGCATCAGTCCGCGAAGGGATCGCGCACGAGGATCGTGTCCTCGCGCTCGGGGCTGGTCGAAACCAGCGCCACCGGGGTTTCGATCAGTTCCTGCACGCGCTGGATGTACTTGATCGCCTGCGCCGGCAGATCGGCCCACGACCGCGCGCCGGCGGTGGTCCCGCTCCAGCCTTCCATTTCCTCGTAGATCGGCTCGACCGCAGCCTGATCGGCGGCGTGGCTGGGGAAATAGTCCAGCTCCTGCCCGCGCAGGCGATAGCCGGTGCAGATCTTCACCGTTTCCATCCCGTCGAGCACGTCGACCTTGGTCAGCGCAATGCCGGTCACGCCGGAGATCGCGCAGGACTGGCGGGTGAGCACCGCATCGAACCAGCCGCAGCGGCGCTTGCGCCCCGTGACTGTGCCGAATTCGTGGCCGCGCTCGCCCAGCCGCTGGCCGGTCTCGTCCTCCAGCTCGGTCGGGAACGGGCCGGAGCCGACGCGGGTGGTGTAGGCTTTGACGATGCCCAGCACGAAGCCCGCCGCGCTGGGGCCAAGCCCCGAACCGCTGGCCGCCGTGCCGCTGACCGTGTTGGAGCTGGTGACGAAGGGATAGGTGCCGTGGTCGACATCCAGCAGCACGCCCTGCGCGCCTTCGAAAAGGATGCGCTTGCCCTGCTTCTTGGCCTCATTGAGCGTCCGCCAAACCGGGCGGGCGAAAGGCAGGATGAAGGCGGCGATGTCCCACAGGTCCTTGATCAGCCGCTCGCGGTCAATCGGCGGCTGGCCGAACCCGGCGCGCAGCGCATCGTGGTGGGCGCAGATCCGGTCAAGCTGCGGGCCAAGATCGTCGAGGTGGGCGAGATCGCACACGCGGATCGCGCGGCGGCCGACCTTGTCCTCATAGGCCGGGCCGATGCCGCGGCGGGTCGTGCCGATCTTGCCCGCGCCGCTGGCGTCTTCGCGCAGCGCATCGAGATCGCGGTGGAACGGCAGGATCAGCGGAGCGTTTTCCGCGACCTGAAGGTTCTGGGGATTGACGTCCACCCCCTGCCCCTTGAGCTTCGCGACCTCATCGCGGAAGTGCCAGGGATCGAGCACCACGCCGTTGCCGATCACCGAAAGCGTGCCGGTGACGATGCCGGAGGGCAGCAGGCTGAGCTTGTAGACCTGATCCCCGACGACGAGGGTGTGGCCGGCATTGTGCCCGCCCTGGAAACGGACCACGGCATCGGCGCGGCTGGCCAGCCAGTCGACGATCTTGCCCTTGCCTTCATCGCCCCACTGGGCGCCGATCACGGTAACATTGGCCACGAGGTTTCGAATCCTTCCAGTGCGGGCGCTAAGAACCGTGCCGCGCCCTAGGCCATGCGGGCCAAGGGGGCAATCGCGCAATGCAAGGGGCCTGAAACCTGAACGGGTGGACACAGTGGACACTGTCCTGAACAGGAACCTGCCGCCACCGCTTCTCCACTTGCAGCGAGTGTCAGGCAGGGTCCAGGCGGAGTGCATTCCAGCCTTATCCCTTGCCCCGGCGATGTAGGAAAGTCCGCCCTCCTGCGGCGCGCGACAATCGGCGACAATTGGGGACTGGTAGCGCCCCGTTCACTCGATAGGATGGGAAGTCAGGAGGCCAAGCCCATGAGAAAGACTGCCATTCTTGCCCTCGCCGGGGCTGCCCTGACTGTTGGCGCGATAGCCGATGCTGCGCCGCGCGAGCGGCTGCGCGACCGGATCGCGGCCTGGCGAGAGGCTCGCAGCGCACCCTCCGGGCCGGCAGTTGCGGCTCCTGCGCCGATGACGCTCGCCTATGGCACGGACCCGCTCCAGCAGCTTGACCTTTGGCGACCGGTCAGCGCGAACAGCAAGGCGCCGCTGGTGCTGTTCGTCCACGGCGGCGGGTGGAAGCGCGGCAGCAAGGACAATGCCGCCAGCCGCTGGGCGCCGGTGCATTTCCCCGGGGCCGGCTATGCCTATGCCGCGATCGATTACCGGCTGGTGCCCGCCGCCACGGTGGAGCAGCAGGCCGGGGACGTCGCCCAGGCATTGAAGGCCCTGCTGGACCGCGCGGACGAGCTCGGGATCGACCGCCACCGCGTCGTCCTGATGGGCCACAGCGCGGGCGCGCACCTGGTCGCGCTGGTGGGCACGGACGAGCGCTATCTCAAGGCGGCGGGACTGGGTTTCGGCGATATTCGCGGGATCATTCCCAATGACGGCGCCGCCTATGACGTTCCCGCCCAGATGAAAGACGGCCCGGCGATCATGCAGCAGACCTATGCCCAGGCATTCGGCAGCGATTCGGCACGGCAACGGGCGCTATCCCCCACCTTGCAGGCCGCAGCGCCCAATGCCCCGGCCTTCCTGCTGCTCCATGTCCAGCGCCCGGACGGGGTGCGCCAGGCGCAGGCGCTGGGCAAGGCGCTGCGCGCGGCGGGAACCCGTGTCGAATACGGCAGCCTGCCCGGCGAAGGCCTGCGCGGGCACGGAGAGATCAATCGGCAGCTGGGCAATCCGGACTATGCCGGGACGAAGCTGGTGGACGACTGGCTCAGGCGCCTCTTCGGCGGCTAGGGCCGCCGAGCGGGCGAGCCGAGGGAACAGCCTCGAAGCAGCCGGGTTCATCCCCTGCACCGCCCGCGCCTCCGCGCGGCCCAGGCAGAGGACCCGCCCATGCACACCAACCCGACTACCACCGTGCTCGGCACCCTGATCGACACCGTGCAGGATTCGATCAAGGGCTATCGCCAGTCCGCCGATGCAGCGCAGTCGCCAGACATCCGCGCGCTGTTCGACAACCGCATCGAACGCCGCGAAATGACCCTTGACCGGCTGAACGCCGAACTGACGCGGCTTGGCGGCGAGATGGATCACGATGGATCGACAGCGGGAGCGCTGCACCGGGTGTGGACGCGGATCACCGCGATGCTCGATTCAGGCGACGAGGCAGTGGTCGACCGGGTGGAGGAAGGCGAAAGCTATCTCGCCGACAAGTTCGAGACCGCGCTGGAAGACGATAGCCTCGACCCGCAGGCCCGGCAGGTAATCGAAAGCGGCCTGCGGGAAATCCGCGAGGGCGAGCGGCTGGCCGAGCAGCTGGGCGCCAGGTTGCACTGACGCCTGCACTGACCGGTCAGAGCCGGACCGCCTCGCCGTCCTTCAGCACGTGGGTGCAGCCCAGCGCTGCGGGGTCGCAAGCCTCGCACAGTGCGGCGCGGGTACGCCAGCCGATCATGCGCAGCTGCTCTGCCCGGTGGGCATCGTGGCCCAGCGGCAGGAAAAGCGTGTCGCGCGCGGTTTCCTGCTGGGCGATGAGGTCGATCAGGTCGTCCGGGTAGAGCGAGAAGCCGATCGCCGGTTCCTCTGCCCCACTGTCATGCGCGCGGATCGCATAGGAGCCGCCGCGCCCCAGCGCGCCGGAAACGCCCTCGGCATAGATCGTGAAGCCGAACCATGACTGGTATTCGAAGCCGTGGCGTTCGCTGGGATCGAGCGTGACGCGGGCCAGCGGCGCGGCGCGCGCGGCGATGGCGCGCAGGCCGGCGATCCGCTCGGCCAGCACCCCGGCGCTGTCGAATGCGGCAAGGCGATCGATTGCGGCATCGAACGGGCCGATGGCCTCCAGCAGCGGCAGGTAGGCCGCGCCCCCGGCATCGACGAGGCCGCCGGCATCCTTGGCATCAAGCTCGCGGCGCACCGCCTCGATCCGGTCCGCGTCGAGCGGCAGCGGCCCTGCGGCGAGCAGGTCGACCAGATCAGGCAGGGTGAAATCGACCGACAGGCCGGTTGCTCCCGCAGCGCGCAGGGCCTCCAGCGCCACGGCAACTGCCTCTCCGGCGGCAGCGACGCTGTCCGCGCCGATCAGTTCGGCGCCGATCTGGAGCCGCTCGCGCGTGGGGTCGAGCCCGTCGCCCTTGATCGTCACGACCTGCCCGGAATAGCACAGCCGCAGCGGCCGCGCCGCCTTGGCAAGGCTGGTCGAGGCAATGCGGCCCAGCTGCGGGGTCATGTCGCTGCGCAGCGCAAGGGTGCGCAGGCTCGCCGGATCGACGAAGCGGAACATCCGGCGCGGGCTGATCCCGGCCATGCGGCTGGCGAGCGACTTCTCGAACTCGATGGTCGGCGGCTGAACGCGGTCGTAACCGTGGCCGTCCATCACGTCGAGCAGCGCGCGGGTGACTCGCGCGGCGGCGGCGGCGCTGGCGGGCAGGCGGTCTTCGAGCCCTTCGGGGAGCAGGTCGCGGTCGTTCATCATGTCCAAGCCCTGAAAGTGGCTTTCCAGAATCTCCCCTCCCGCTGGCGGGAGGGGTCGGGGGAGGGTCTGTTAGGCCACTCTTCCCGGCGGAGCAACAGGCCCTCCCCTGGCCCCTCCCGCAGGCGGGAGGGGGACATGGAGTGCACCCTGCCGTGGCAGGGCGCGCGCCATCAGAACGTCAGCGCCATCGCGCGCTTCACGCCCGGGATCTGCTTGACCTGATCGAGCAGGCCGGCCGGGACCGCGCTGTCGACCGAGAGCAGCAACACCGCTTCCCCGCCCGCCTCGCGGCGGCCCAGGTTGAAGGTGCCGATGTTGATCTGCGCCTCGCCCAGCAGGGTGCCGACGCGGCCGATGAAGCCGGGGACGTCCTCGTTGACGATGTACATCATGTGGCCCGCGAGTTCCGCTTCCACCTTGATGCCGAACAGTTCAACCAGACGCGGTTCGCTGTTGGAGAACAGCGTGCCGGCGACCGAACGCTCGCCCGCATCGGTCTTCACCGAGACGCGGATCAGGGTGTGGTAATCACCCGCCTTCTCGGTCTTGACCTCGCGCACTTCGATCCCGCGCTCCTTGGCGAGGAAGGGGGCGTTGACCATGTTCACCGTGGCCGACTGGACGCGCAGGAAGCCGCACAGCACCGCCGCAACGATCGGCTTGATGTTCAGTTCAGCCGCGGCGCCTTCGGCGTGGATCGAGATGCGCGGGATCGAGCCGGTGGTCAGCTGACCGACCATCGAGCCGAGCTGTTCGGCGAGCGCCATGTAGGGGCGCAGCTTCGGCGCTTCTTCGGCCGAGAGGCTGGGGACGTTGAGCGCGTTGGTGACGCCGCCGTTGACCAGGTAATCGGCCATCTGCTCGGCCACCTGCAGCGCGACGTTGACCTGCGCTTCGGTCGTGCTGGCGCCAAGATGCGGGGTGCAGATGAAGTTGGGCGTGCCGAACAGCGGCGATTCCTTGGCCGGTTCGGTCTGGAACACGTCAAGCGCCGCGCCCGCGACCTGGCCCGAATCCAGCGCGTCCTTCAGCGCCGCCTCGTCGATCAGCCCGCCGCGCGCACAGTTGACGATCCGCACGCCCTTCTTGGTCTTGGCGAGGTTTTCGCGGCTGAGGATGTTGCGGGTCTGGTCGGTCAGCGGAGTGTGCAGGGTGATGAAGTCGGCACGGGCCAGCAGCTGGTCCAGATCGACCTTCTCGACGCCCATTTCCACCGCGCGTTCGGGGGTCAGAAACGGGTCGAAAGCGACGACCTTCATCTTGAGGCCGAGCGCGCGGGCGGCGACGATCGAGCCGATGTTGCCCGCGCCGATCAGGCCCAGCGTCTTGCCGGTGACTTCCACGCCCATGAAGCCGTTCTTCGGCCACAGGCCCGCCTGGGTCTGGGCATTGGCTTCGGGGATCTGGCGGGCCAGCGCGAACATCATCGCGATGGCGTGTTCGGCGGTGGTGATCGAGTTGCCGAACGGGGTGTTCATCACCACCACGCCCTGAGCCGAGGCAGCGGGGATATCGACATTGTCGACACCGATCCCGGCGCGGCCGATGACCTTGAGGTTCTTTGCGGCGGCGAGGATTTCCTTGGTCACCTTGGTCGAGCTGCGGATCGCAAGGCCGTCATAGTCGCCGATGCGGGCGATCAGCTGTTCGGGGGTTTCGCCGGTGATGACGTCCACGTCGCAGCCGCGATCGCGGAAGATCGCTTCGGCGTTGGGGTCCATCTTGTCGGAAATGAGAACGCGGGGCTTGGTCATGGTAGGATCTTTCGTCATCCCGGACCTGATCCGGGATCGCTGGAGACGGGGCTGGCCGGTGCGGAGGTGCGTGAAGGCCAGCGGTCCCGGGTCGAGCCCGGGACGACGTGGTTATCAGGCAGCCTTGGTCTGGGCATAAGCCCAGTCGAGCCAGGGGCCGAGCGCTTCGATATCGGCGGTTTCGACCGTGGCGCCGCACCAGATCCGCAGGCCCGGGGGGGCATCGCGGTAACCGGCGATGTCATAGGCCGCGTCCTGCTTTTCCAGAGCGCCGGTCATCGCCTTGATGAAATCGGCGTCCGCGCCCTCGACCGAGAGGCAGACCGAGGTCTTGGAGCGGATGCCCTTGTCCTCGGCGAGATGGCTCAGCCATTCGCGTTCGGCGACGATCTTGTCGAGCGCCTCGGCATTGGCGGTGCAACGCGCCTTGAGGCCGTCCAGCCCGCCGACCGACTTGGCCCATTCGAGCGCGAAGATCGCGTCTTCGACCGCGAGCATCGAGGGGGTATTGATCGTCTCGCCCTTGAACACGCCCTCGGCGAGCTTGCCCTTGGAAACGAGGCGGAACACCTTGGGCAGCGGCCAGGCGGGGGTATAGGTTTCGAGCCGTTCGACCGCGCGCGGGCCAAGGATCAGCACGCCGTGGCCGCCCTCGCCGCCCAGCACCTTCTGCCAGGAGAAGGTGGCGACATCGATCTTGTCCCACGGAATGTCGTAGGCAAAGACTGCGCTGGTGGCGTCGGCGAAGGTCAGGCCCTCGCGGTCGTCCGGGATCCATTCGCCGTCCGGCACGCGCACGCCGCTGGTGGTGCCGTTCCAGGTGAACAGCACGTCGTCGGCGAAATCGACCTTCGACAGGTCGGGCAGCTGGCCATAGTCGGCGCGGTGAATTGCGGGTTCGAGCTTGAGCTGCTTGACGACATCGGTGACCCAACCTTCACCGAAGCTTTCCCAGGCCAGCGCGGTCACGCCGCGCGCGCCGAGCATCGTCCACATCGCCATTTCGAAGGCGCCGGTATCCGACCCCGGCACGATGCCGATGCGATGCGTATCGGGCAGGCCCAGCACTTCGCGCATCAGGTCGATGCAGTACTGCAGGCGCGACTTGCCGATCTTGGCGCGGTGCGAGCGACCAAGGCATTCGGTGGCGAGCTTTTCGGGGGAGTATCCGGGCGGCTTGGCGCAGGGACCGGAAGAGAAGAACGGGCGCGCAGGCTTGCGAGCCGGGATCGTAGCAGTCATGTAGTCTCTCCTTGCAGAGAGCACGCGCGGCGTTGGGACCGCGTGGCCCGGAGCCGCAGGTAGTGGCGCGCGGCAGCTTGTCAAGCGAATGCTGCGAAGAGCCCGCATTTTAGGACGGTGTTAACCATTCGCTGCGACCCTTCCATCCATGCGTTACCGGGCGGCCTTTCTCGCTTCTTTGGCGCTCCTCACCGGCTGCAATGCCGTTCCGCAGGCCCGCGCGCCAAAGCAGTCGACCGTCGCCCGATCGACCCAGACCTTCACCCCTCGCCCCGAAGCGCGCCAGTGCCTCTCCAGCCTCGGTGCGAGTCGCGCCGCCTTCACGCCGCTTCCCGACCAGTATTACGGCGCGGGCTGTTCGCGGGTGAACACGGTGCAGTTGGCCAGCCTGCAGGGCGATTCCGCGCGGCTGGCGCTGGCCAACATCGGCCCCGTTGCCTGCCCGCTGGCCGAAACGCTGGCCGGCTGGGCGCGCTTCGGCGTCGACCGCGCGGCGCGGCAGATGCTGGGCAGTCCGCTGGTGCGGATCGAGACGATGGGCGGCTATTCCTGCCGCAACGTCGCCGGAACCAGCCGGCGCAGCGCCCACGCCACCGCCAATGCGGTGGACGTCTCCGCCTTCATCCTGGCCGATGGACGCCGGATCAGCGTGCTGAACGGATGGAACGGCAGCGCGAACGAGCGCCAGTTCCTCACCACCATCCACGCCAGCGCCTGCAAGCGCTTCGGAACGGTGCTAGGCCCGGCCTATAACGCGGCGCACCGCGATCACCTGCACCTGGAACTCAGCGGCAGCGCGTTCTGCCGTTAAGCGTCCTTCGGCAAGTAGAAGCTGTAGTCAGGCAGGCTTTCGAACGCGAGTTTCAGCGCCTCGCCCCACCCCACGGAGATCGCGTGAAAATAGGCGTTGTCCGCCCCGATCCGCCGGGCGTGGACCGGCTCGAACACGTCGCGCTCCGCCACCAGCAGGTCGAGCGGCATGCCGACCGACAGGTTCGCCTTGATCGTCGAATCGAAGCTGACCATCAGCAGCTTGACCGCGTCCTCGAAGCTCATGTCGCGCGAATAGCCGCGCAGCAAGATCGGGCGGCCGTACTTGGTCTCGCCGATCTGGAAGAACGGCGTATCGAAGCTCGCCTCGATGAAATTGCCTTCGGGGTAGATCAGGAACAGGCGCGGCTCCATGCCCTTGATCTGTCCCGCAACGATGATCGAGGCGGTGAAGGTGCCGCTGCCCGCGACCTCGCCGTTGGAAGCATCCGACGCGGCGATGGTATCGCGCAGCAGCTTGCCCACCAGTGTCGCCACCTGAAACATCGAGGGGGCTTCCAGCAGCGAATTGTGCCGCTCCGACGGAGCCTTGTTGCGTTCTTCCAGCTGGCTGATCACCGCCTGCGTGGTCGCGAGGTTGCCCGCGGTCATCAGCGTGATCAACCGCTCGCCCGGCACCGACCAGTGGTGCATCTTGCGGAACGTGGAGATGTTGTCGACGCCCGAATTGGTGCGGGTGTCGCTCATCAACACCAGCCCGCGATCGAGCATCATGCCAACGCAATAGGTCAAAGTCCGGGTACCCCTTTCGCGCCGCCGCCTACTGCTCTGCGGTCTGCTGTTCAACCGCCAGCCGCACCTGCAGCACCGATTCTCCCGCGCCCCAGCTGATCCCGGTGACGGGCGCCGCCTCGCGGTAGTCGCGGCCCGTGGCGACGCGGACATAGCGTTCGTCCGGGCTGATCCCGTTGGAAATGTCGAAGCCGACCCAGCCCAGGTCCCTGACCCAGGCCTCGGCCCAGGCGTGCCCGGCTTCCTGTTCCACCCGGTCGTTCATCATCAGGTAGCCCGAGACATAGCGCGCCGGCACCCCCAGCGCGCGGGCCGCACCGATGAAGATGTGGGCATGGTCCTGGCACACCCCCAGCCCCAGCGTCGCCGCTTCCTCGCCCGAGGTGTGGACCTGCGTCTCACCAGGGGCATAGGCGACCGCCTCGAGGATCAGGCGCGACAGCTCGTGCAGCATGGGCAGCACATTGTCCCTGCCCTCGGTAAGCCGCGCGGCGATGGCGCGCATCTTCGGCCCCGGCCTGGTCAGCGGCGACTGGGCGAGAAAGGCCCACATCGGCATGTGGCCCGAATGCGCCCCCAGCACGCCGTGGTTGTCCGCCGTGACGACCGTGCCGGTGCAGCGCACCTCCACCCGGCTCACCCCGGCCTCGACCGAAACCAGCGTGGTGCGGTTGCAGTTGTGATCCTCGTACTCGGTCTCCGCGCGCGCGCCGCTCAGCTCCATCCGCCAGTCGATCACGTGCTGGCCGTGAGTCGTCTTGGGCGTAAGGCGCAGCCGCTGGAGCCCGTGGGCGACCGGCTGGGAGAAGTCGTAGAGCGTGGTATGTTCGATCTTCAGGCGCATCAGGCGTAGAACCGGTAATCCTGTTCGATGGCCAATGCCACCTGCCGGTTGCAGGCGATATAATCCTGAATGAATTCGTGCAGGCCGGTTTCGAACACGGAATCGATCGTGGCTTCGTGGAAGCGGGTACCCAGCGCGCGCAGCTGTTCGTGCGCGGAGGTTTCATGCCCGTACTCGTGCGCCAACCCCCGCAGGTTGGAGCGCAGCTTGTCGATGCAGAACGCCAGGCTGCGCGGAAAGCGCTGGTCGAGCAGCAGGAAGTCCGCGATCCCGCGCGCCTCCATCGCCCCGGCGTTGAGCCAGCGGTACGACCGCTCGCCCGCAACCGAGCGCAGCACCGATTCCCACTGCACGTTGTCGAGGCTGGAACCCACCCAGGCGAGCGAGGGCAGCAGCACGTAATACTTCACGTCGAGGATCCGCGCCGTGCTGTCGCCGCGTTCGATGAAGGTGCCAAGCCGGGTGAAGTTGTGGATCTCGTTGCGCAGCATCGATCCTTCCATCGCGCCGCGCACCAGCGTCATCTGGCGGCGCACGGCAGCCAGCACCTCGCCCAGCGAAGCCTCGCGCACCGGGCGGGCGAGCGCCTCCTTCAGCAGCATCCAGCTTTCGTTGACCGCTTCCCACACCTCACGGGTCAGCGCGGTGCGCACCGCGCGGGCATTGGTCCGCGCCGCCTCGATCATGGCAAGGACATTGCCGGGGTTGGCCTTGTCACGCAGCATGAAGTTCCACACCTGCACCCCGGTGTAATTCGGATGCGCCGCCTCATAGGCCTGGGTCATGCCCACGGTTTCGATCAGCGAGCGCCATTCCGCCTCGCTGGTCAGGTAATCGCGGGTCATCGCCATGCGAAACCCCGCTTCCAGCAGGCGCGCGGTGTTCTCGGCCCGCTCGAGATAGCGGGCCATCCAGAAGACGCCGTTGGCGGTGCGGCCTAGCATCGCATCAGTCCTCCAGCACCCAGGAATCCTTGGTTCCGCCGCCCTGCGACGAATTGACCACCAGCGATCCCTGCTTCAGCGCGACGCGGGTCAGCCCGCCCGGGGTGATGTCTATCCCCTTGGGGCTGACCAGCACGAAGGGGCGCAGATCGACATGGCGCGGGGCGAGGCCGGCCTTGGTAAAGATCGGCACGGTGGACAGCGCCAGCGTCGGCTGGGCAATGTAATTGTCTGGCCGGGCGCGCAGCTTGTCGGCGAAGGCGGCGATCTCCTTCTTCGAGGAGGTCGGCCCGATCAGCATGCCATAGCCGCCCGATCCGTGAACCTCCTTGACCACCAGCTCGGCCAGGTTGTCGAGCACGTAGGCGAGGCTGTCGGCCTCCGAACAGCGCCAGGTCGGCACGTTGGCCAGCAGCGGCTTCTCACCGGTGTAGAATTCGACGATTTCCGGCATGAACGAATAGATCGCCTTGTCGTCGGCGATCCCGGTGCCCGGCGCATTGGCGATGGTGATCCCGCCCGCGCGGTAGACGTCCATGATCCCCGGCACGCCCAGCACGCTCTGCGGATTGAAGGTCAGCGGATCGAGGAATTCGTCGTCGACCCGGCGGTAGAGCACGTCGATCGCCTCGTACCCGCGCGTGGTGCGCATCGCAACGCGGCCGTCGATCACCCGCAGGTCCGATCCCTCGACCAGTTCCGCGCCCATCTGGTCAGCCAGGAAGGCGTGTTCGAAATAGGCGGAGTTGTAGATCCCGGGCGTCAGCACCGCGACCACCGGGCGCTCCCCCGCCATCGCCGGGGCGCAAGCGGCGAGGCTTTTCGCGAGACGGCGGGGATAGTCCTGCACCGGGCGCACGTTCACCTTGGTGAACAGCTCCGGGAACATCGCCATCATCGTCTCGCGGTTTTCCAGCATGTAGGAAACGCCCGAGGGGGTGCGGGCGTTGTCTTCCAGCACCATGAATTCGTCCGGGCCGGTGCGGACCAGGTCGATCCCGACGATGTGGGTGAAGACCCCGCCCGGGGGCACCATCCCCACCATCTCGGGCAGGAAGGCCGCGTTCTCGGCAATCAGGCGCTGCGGCACCCGGCCCGCGCGGACGATCTCCTGGCGGTGGTAGATATCGTGGAGGAAGGCGTTAAGCGCCCTTACCCGCTGCTCGATCCCGCGCGACAGGCGGCGCCATTCGCGCGCGGTGATGATCCGGGGGACCATGTCGAACGGGATCAGCCGCTCTTCCCCGGCATCGTCGCCATAGACGTTGAAGGTGATCCCGGTCTTGCGGAAGAAGCTTTCCGCCTCGGCCCCCTTGCGGCGCAGCGCGGCGCCATCCTGGGCCTCGTACCATTCGCAGTATCCGGCGTAGGCGGACCGGACCGAGCCATCGGGCGCGAGCATCTCGTCAAACGACGAGGGCGAATGTGTCATGAAAGACGACCCCCCTTTCGGCGCAATGACTGCAACATGACAGCGCAGAGTCAAGCGACTTATGCTGCAAGTGCGAAAAAGACCCGGCAATGATGTGCGATTGCAGCACCTTGCCCTGCCGACAGGCCGCTCAGCAGTCGCCGATCCGTTCGCTGACGATCTCGCTGTCCATCCGCATCGCGGCGGCGCCCTCGCCCGTTTGTGCGCTGATCCGCAGCGTGGAGCCGCTGGCGGAATAGCTGCCGCTGACCTGCGACCGCGTGGTCACGCCCTGGGCCACCGCACAGACCATCGCGCCCTCGACCTTGCCTGCGGCAGCGCTGAACCGCTCGTACCGGCACTTGCCGCGCTCGGCCTGCGCAGCGAAGCGCTGGACGCCCTGCGCCGCCTCCCCTGCCCGCAGGCAGCTTTCGCTGACATGGCCCTGCGGCCCGAACATCGATCCGGCAGCCCGGGCCTGTGCGCCGGTCAGGCCTGGAATGGCGACATCGAGGACCCGCACCGTGGTGCGATAGCGGCCGGGCTGCGGCCCGTCCGGCACCGGATCTGCGGCAGCGGGCGGCTCCTTCGTGCCATGCTCCCCCGCTTGTTGCCGGTCGCAGCCGCATAGCAGCGCCAGCGCGGCAAGGCAGACGGATTGTAGCGCTGGGCGGCGCATCGCAGAACGCAGCTCCCCTAAGTGGAAAGCGCGAAGGCTATCAGCGCCTTGCGGTGCTGCCAATCCTGCTCAGGCGGCGAGCGGACGCGCCGCGCGTGGATGCCCCCTCAGCGGATCGAGGAAGCGCCGGTTGGTGCGCTGGAGATGCTCCACCACCGGGCCATAAAGCGGACGGTCGAACTCGATCCCGGCGGAGTGGTTCTTGATCCAGCGGATCACGCCCGTCAGCCCCTCCAGCGCCTGCGGGCGGATCACCACCATGTCGCCCACGCCCAGCACCAGGCCGAGGCTGTCGATTCGGCAGCCGCGAGTCGAAATGTCCGAAATCACCACGTGATCGACGAAGCCCGAGCGCGAGCGGCACCGCGCCGGAAGGACCAGCGCCAGCCGCTCCGATCGCCTGAGAGCCCTGAGGGTGTTCTGCTCCATCGCCAAGCTCCTTTGCTGCCCGCCAGCTTGCCGTAGCGGCAGCCATGCCCTGCCCCGCAAAACGGCGGCAATGCGGGGGATTTAAGGGCGCTGGTAATGGTGCAGTGCAGCAGTGGCGCGATGCAACGGATGTCTTGCGAAGGGCGGAAACCTGCGCCAGAACCGCCGCCACACCGCAATCGGGAGACATGCCGTGGACCTCGAATTCAGCCCCGAAGAGATCGCCTTCCGCGACGAAGTGCGTACCTTCATCGCAGAAAATTACCCCGCCCAGCTGCGTGGCAAGCAGGACGAGGGCGACGAACTGACCAAGGAGGATTTCCTCTCCTGGCATCGCGTCCTTTACAAGAAGGGCTGGGTCGCCCCGGCCTGGCCGGTCGAGTACGGCGGCACCGGGTGGTCGGTCACCCAGCGCTTCATCTTTTCGGAAGAGATCGCCCGCGCGGACTGCATCCGCCTGATGCCCTTCGGCCTGACCATGGTCGGCCCGGTGATCTACACCTTCGGCACGCCCGAGCAGAAGGCGAAGTTCCTCCCCCGCATCCTGTCGGGCGAGGACTGGTGGTGCCAGGGGTATTCGGAACCGGGCGCCGGCTCCGACCTTGCCAACCTGCGCACCCGCGCGGTGCGTGACGGCGATCACTACGTCATCAACGGCCAGAAGACTTGGACCACCATGGCCCAGCACGCCGACTGGGGCTTCTTCCTGTGCCGCACCGATCCCGATGCCAAGGCGCAGGAAGGGATCAGCTTCATCCTCGTCGACATGAAGACCCCGGGCATCGAAGTGCGCCCGATCATCACGCTGGGCGGCGAGCACGAGGTGAACGAGGTGTTCCTCGAAGACGTCCGCGTGCCGGTTGAGAACCGCGTGTTCGAGGAGAACAAGGGTTGGACCTGCGCCAAGTTCCTGCTCGCCCACGAACGCGTCGGCATCGCCGGGGTCGCCGCCTCGAAGCGCGGGGTGGAGCGGATCAAGGAAATCGCCCAGACCGAACTCGACGGTGAAAAGTCGCTGCTGGCCAACCCGTTCTTCCGCCGCAAGGTGGCCGAACTGGAAATGGACCTCACCGCGCTGGAGTTCACCGAACTGCGCGTGCTGGCGGGGGAAGCCGCCGGCAAGGGTCCGGGGCCGGAAAGCTCGCTGCTCAAGATCAAGGGCTCGGAAATCCAGCAGCGCCTGACCGAACTGACGCTGGAAATGGCCGGCCACTATGGCGCGCCCTATTTCCGCAGCTTCGGCGAAGGGGACAACGAGCACGCCGTCGGCCCAGCCTGGGCCAACCGCGCCGCGCCCAGCTATTTCAACACCCGCAAGACCACGATCTACGGCGGTTCGAACGAGATCCAGCGCGGCATCATCGCCAAGATGGTGCTGGGGCTCTGAGCCGGATCAAGGCCTCCCGCCCTCGCCACGGCGAAGAACGGAGGCCCACGGCAATCCAGAGCGGCACCGCTTGACGCCCTGGATTGCTTCGCTTCGCTCGCAATGACGAACCGTTTTGTTTCCGCGCGGCAGTGCGGATGGAGAGGCTGAATATGGACCTGAGCTACACCGAAACGCAGGACATGCTGCGCGATACCCTCGCGAAGTTCCTGGCCGATACCTATGATTTCGAAACCCGCAAGAAGATGCTCGCCAGCCCCGAAGGGCGCGATCCCGGCATCTGGCGCGCGCTGTCGACCGAACTGGGCCTGACCAGCGCACCTTTCGCCGAGGAACTGGGCGGCATGGGCGGCGGCGCCATCGAAAACATGATCATGATGGAAGAACTGGGCAAGGTCATCGCGATCGAGCCCTGGCTGCAGACCGTCGTGATCGGCGGCGGCGCGCTCAAGGCCGCCGGCGGTGCACTGGCCGAAGCGACGATCCCGGCGATCATCAGCGGCGATGCGATCATTGCCTTTGCCTATGCCGAACCGACCGGGCGCTACAATCTGGCCGACCTGACCACCACCGCCAAGGCCGATGGTTCGGGCTATGTGCTGAACGGCCACAAGGCCTCGGTCTATGCCGCGCCCTGGGCTACCCATCTGCTGGTCACCGCTCGCACCGGCGGCAGCCAGCGCGAGCGCGCCGGCGTCGAGCTGTTCCTGATCGACGCGAACAGCCCCGGCGTGACCCGCCGCGACTATGCCACGGTCGACGGGTTCCGCGCCTCTGAAGTCTACTTCGAGAACGTTGCGATCCCCGGCGAGGCTCTGCTGACGGGCGGGATCGACCTGATCGAGCGCGTGGTCGACGAAGCCAATGTCGCGATCTGCGCCGAGGCCACCGGCATTTCGCGCACGATGGTTTCCCAGACGGTCGAATACACCACGCAGCGCAAGCTGTTCGGCCAGCCCATCGGCAAGTTCCAGGTGCTGCAGCACCGCATGTCGGACATGTTCTGCGAGGCCGAGCAGATCGCCTCGATGGCGCTGATGGGCACGCTCAGGCTCGACCTGCCGGCTGACCAGCGCAAGGCCGCTGTCAGCCTTGCCAAGGCGAAGGTTGCGCGCAGCCTTAAGATCACCGGCCAGCACGCGATCCAGACCCACGGCGGCATCGGCATCACCATGGAACTCGCCATCGGCCACTACTTCAAGCGCGCGTCGATGATCGAGGCCCAGTTCGGTAATGCCGACTATCACCTCGAACGCTACGAGGCGCTGACGCTTCCGGCCTGAGGACTGGCTGCACAAACAGAAACGGCCCGGCGTGATCGCCGGGCCGTTCGTGTTTCAGCAGCAGGTCAGATCAGACGAATTCGATCTTCTCGACCACATAGAAGCGGTCGCCCGAAGGCACCGTCACTTCGATCTCTTCCTCGACCTTGCGGCCGATCAGCGCCCGGCCCAGCGGCGAATTGTAGCTGATCCGGCCGACCTTGGCGTCCGCTTCGTAAGGGCCGACAATCTGGTAACGCACCGGCTTGTCATCGTCGTCGAGCAGGGTCACCGTCGCGCCGAAGATCACCTTGTCGCCCGACAGCGTGGTCGGGTCGACGATCTGCGCGCGGCTGACCTTGTCTTCCAGGTCCGCGATCGAGGCTTCGACCTGGCCCTGGCGTTCCTTGGCGGCGTGGTATTCGGCGTTTTCCGACAGGTCGCCGTGGGCACGCGCTTCCTCGATCGCGTCAACGATCCGGGGGCGCTCCTCGCGCAGCGCTTTCAGCTCGGCGATCAGCTTTTCATAGCCTTCCGCCAGCATCGGCAGCTTTTCGACACTTGCCATCACTTGGTATCCTTCTGTCGCCCCGCAGGAGACTAACGGCCCGTCCCGTCCCTTCAGGGGACCAGGCGCGGCCGTATCTCGCTGTGGGGAGGCACGAAAATCAGAGGCTATAATAGTCCTGGAGCGAGCGCACTTCAAGCTGGCTGGTCCGCAGCGCCGCAATCGCCTCCGCCGCGGCCACCGAAGCCGCCGCCGTGGTGAAGTACGGAACCTTGCCGTTCAGCGCCGAAGCGCGGATCGACTGCGAATCCTTGTGGCTCTGCCAGCCCTCGGTGGTGTTGAAGATCAGCGCGACCTCGCCGTCGATGATCCGGTCGACGATGTGGCGCTGGCCCTCGGCCACCTTGTTGACCCGTTCCACCGGCAGTCCCGCATCGGCGAGATAGCGCTGGGTGCCGCCCGTGGCGATGATCGAGAAGCCGAGCGCGACCAGCTGGCGCACCGCGGGCAGGATCACCGGCTTGTCGCTTTCCTTGACCGAGACGAAGGCGGTGCCGCCCTGCGGCAGGACCAGCCCGGCGCCCAGCTGGGCCTTGGCGAAGGCCATCGGGAAGGCGTCGTCGATCCCCATCACTTCGCCGGTCGACTTCATTTCCGGTGAAAGCACCGGGTCGACGCCGGGGAAGCGGGCGAACGGGAACACGGCTTCCTTGACCGCCATGTAGGGAAGCTCGCGCTTGAACGGCGGGAAGCTGTCGAGCGGTTCGCCCGCCATCACCCGCGCGGCGATCTTGGCGACCGGCTGGCCGATCGCCTTGGCAACGAACGGCACGGTACGGCTGGCGCGCGGGTTCACCTCGATCAGGTAGACCTCGCCGTCCTTGACCGCGAATTGCACGTTCATCAGCCCCTTGACGCCCAGCGCGAGCGCCAGCGCCTCGGCCTGGCGTTCCATCTCGGCGATGATCTCGGCGGGCAGGCTGTAGGGCGGCAGGGTGCAGGCGCTGTCGCCCGAGTGGATCCCCGCTTCCTCGATGTGCTGCATCACGCCCGCGACAACCACGCGGCTGCCGTCGCACAGCGCGTCGACATCGCATTCCACCGCATCGCGCAGATACTGGTCGATCAGCACCGGGCTGTCGCCCGAGACCTGCACCGCGGTGGCGATGTAGTCATCGAGCTGCGCTTCGCTGTCGACGATCTCCATCGCCCGGCCGCCCAGCACGTAACTGGGGCGCATCAGCACCGGATAGCCGATCCGCCTGGCCACCGCGACCGCCTCGTCGCGGCTGCGGGCGATGCCGTTGGCGGGCTGCTTCAGCTTCAGCTTGTTGACCAGCGCGGCGAAGCGTTCACGGTCTTCGGCCAGGTCGATCGCGTCGGGGGAAGTGCCGAGGATCGGGATGCCCGCATCCTCCAGCGTCTGGGCGAGCTTGAGCGGGGTCTGCCCGCCGAACTGGACGATCACGCCGACCAGTTCGCCCTTCGACTGCTCGACGCGCAGGATTTCCAGCACGTCCTCGCCGGTCAGCGGCTCGAAATAGAGGCGGTCGGACGTGTCATAGTCGGTGCTGACCGTTTCCGGGTTGCAGTTGACCATGATCGTTTCATAGCCCGTCTCTTCCAGCGCGAAGCAGGCGTGGCAGCAGCAATAGTCGAACTCGATCCCCTGGCCGATGCGGTTGGGACCGCCGCCCAGGATCACGATCTTGCGCCGGTCGCTCGGCCAGGCCTCATTCTCGGGTTCACCGAAGCTCGGGGCCTCGTAGGTCGAGTACATGTAGGGCGTCACCGCCTCGAACTCGGCAGCGCAGCTGTCGATCCGCTTGAACACCGGGTGGACGCCCAGCTTGTGGCGCAGCGCGCGGACCTCGTCTTCGCTGGTCGCGCCCGCCATCGCGCGCAGCGCATCGTGGAGCAGGCCCGAACGGCGCGCGGAGGTTTCGCCCAGCCCGCCGGCAACGTGGATGCCGCGCACGGCGAGCACCGCGAGGCGCTTGTCCGAAAAGCCCATCGCCTTGAGCCGCCGCAGCCCCGCAGCGTCGGTCGGCAGGCCGTTTTCCATGATCGCGGCTTCCTCGGCGACGATCTCGGCGATGTGGCGCAGGAACCAGGGATCGTAATGGGTGATCGCCTGGACGTCTTCCACGGTGAAGCCCTCGCGGAAGGCCTGCGCCACGATCAGCAGCCGGTCCGGCGTCTGGCGCGAGAGCGCGGCGGTGATCGCATCGCGGCCTGCGCCTTCAAGGTGCAGCACGCGGTTGAAGCCATCGAGCCCGGTTTCGAGGCCGCGCAGCGCCTTCTGCATCGATTCCTTGATGTTGCGGCCAATCGCCATGACCTCGCCCACCGATTTCATCGCGGTGGAGAGCAGCGGCTCGGCGCCCTTGAACTTTTCAAAGGCGAAGCGCGGGATCTTGGTCACCACGTAGTCGATGGTCGGCTCGAAGCTGGCAGGCGTCGCGCCAGTGATCTCGTTGGTGATCTCGTCCAGCGTATAGCCCACCGCCAGCTTCGCGGCGACGCGGGCAATCGGGAAGCCGGTCGCCTTGGACGCCAGCGCCGAGGAGCGCGAAACGCGGGGGTTCATCTCGATGACGATCAGGCGGCCGTCCTTGGGATTGACCGCGAACTGCACGTTCGACCCGCCGGTTTCCACGCCGATCTCGCGCAATACCGCGATCGATGCATTGCGCATGATCTGGTATTCCTTGTCGGTCAGCGTCAGCGCCGGGGCGACGGTGATCGAATCGCCGGTGTGGACGCCCATCGGATCGACGTTTTCGATCGAGCAGATGATGATGCAGTTGTCGTTCCGGTCACGGACGACTTCCATTTCATACTCTTTCCACCCCAGCAGGCTCTCCTCGATCAGGACCTCGGTGGTGGGGCTGGCGTCGAGGCCGGAACGCACGATCGCCTCGAACTCGGCCTTGTTGTAGGCGACGCCGCCGCCGGTGCCGCCAAGCGTGAAGCTGGGGCGGATGATCGAGGGCAGCCCGGTACGTTCCAGCACGGCGAAGGCTTCCTCCACCGTGTGGGCCACGCCCGAACGCGCGCTTTCCAGCCCGATCTTGTCCATCGCCTCGCGGAAGCGCTGGCGGTCTTCGGCCTTGTCGATCGCGTCGGCATCGGCGCCGATCATCTTGACGCCGAACTTCTCCAGCGTGCCGTCGTTGAACAGCGCCAGCGCAGTGTTGAGCGCGGTCTGCCCGCCCATGGTCGGCAGGACGGCGTCGGGCCGCTCTTTCTCGATGATCCGGGCGACGACGGCGGGCGTGATCGGCTCTACATAGGTCGCATCGGCCATGTCCGGGTCGGTCATGATCGTGGCGGGGTTGGAGTTGACGAGGACCACGCGGTAGCCCTCCTCCTTCAGCGCCTTGATCGCCTGGGTGCCGGAATAGTCGAACTCGCAGGCCTGGCCGATGACAATCGGCCCGGCACCGATGACGAGGATCGAGGAGATGTCAGTGCGTTTGGGCATTACGCGAGGTTCTCAATGAATTTCTGGAAAAGATAAAAGCTGTCCTGCGGCCCCGGGCTGGCCTCGGGGTGGTACTGCACCCCGAACGCCTTCTTGCCCTTCACCGCAATCCCGCAGTTGCTGCCGTCGAACAGCGAAACGTGGGTTTCCTCGACGCTGTCCGGCAGGGCGGTGTTATCGACCGCGAAGCCGTGGTTCATCGAGGTGATCTCGACCACGCCGTCTTCCAGCCGCTTGACCGGATGGTTCGCGCCGCGGTGGCCCTGGTGCATCTTGGTGGTCTTGGCCCCCGCAGCGAGCGCCAGCATCTGGTGGCCAAGGCAGATGCCGAACACCGGAATGTCGCGCTCAAGCAGGGACTGGATCACCGGCACGGCATAGGCGCCGGTCGCGGCGGGATCGCCCGGGCCGTTGGAGAGGAACACGCCGTCCGGCTCAAGCGCCAGCACGCCCTCCAGCGGCGTGGTGCCGGGCACCACGGTGACCTGCGCCCCGGCCTTCACCAGATTGCGGAAGATGTTGTCCTTCGCGCCGAAGTCCATCGCCACCACGTGCGGGCGCGGGGTGTGGGGGGAGCGGGCATAGCCCTTGCCCAGCGACCAGGTGCCGCCTTCCCATTCCTGAACCTCGTGCCGGGTGACCTTGCGGGCAAGGTCCATGCCTTCCAGCCCCGGCCATTCCTGCGCGCGCTTGATCAGGGCGGGCAGGTCGAACTTGCCGTCCGCCGCATGGGCGATCACCGCGTTGGGCGCGCCGGACAGGCGGATGCGGCGGGTCAGCGCGCGGGTGTCGATGCCCGACAGGCCGATCTTGCTGCGCTTCGCCAGCCAGGGGCCGAAGAGGCCCTCGGCGCGGAAGTTGGAGGGCGCGGTCACGTCCTCGCGCACCACGCAGCCGACGGCGCCGTCGACATGGGCTTCAAGGTCTTCGTCGTTCACGCCGACGTTGCCGATGTGCGGGAAGGTGAAGGTGACGATCTGCGCGGCGTAGGAGGGATCGGTCATCACCTCCTGGTATCCGGTCATCGCGGTATTGAAGCACACTTCACCCACCGCGCTGCCTTCCGCGCCGAAGCCATTGCCCCACAGCACGGTGCCATCGGCGAGCACAAGGACTCCGGTTGCGCCGTGGGGTTGCGGCGCAAGCAAAGAGGCGGCGTCAGCCATTAGGGGGCGCTCCGTTGAACAGGTTTCCAGCAATGTCGCTAAGGCACCGCCGCTAGACCCCTCCCCCCCCAGCGTCAACCTATGAAAACCGGAATCTTTGGGTTAGGGCGCGACTTTCCCCAATTCGCACCCATTCACGCGAGGAAAGCCACGCATATGCTCCGCGATACGATCAAGGCCGCCCAGGTTTCCGCCATGAAGGCCGGCGACAAGCCCCGCCTTGCCGCCGTCCGCCTGATCCTGGCCAAGCTGAAGGACAAGGACATCGAACTGCGCACCGCCACCACTGTGCCGGACGACGACGTGGTGGTGGTCGACGTGCTCCAGAAGATGGCCAAACAGCGCCGCGAATCGATCACGCTTTACGAACAGGGCGGGCGGCAGGAACTGGCCGAGGTCGAGAAGGCGGAGCTTGCGGTCATCGAGGAATTCCTGCCCCAGCAGATGGGCGAGGACGAGGTGAAGGCCGCCATCGCCGCGATCATCGCCGAGACGGGCGCCGAGGGCATGAAGGACATGGGCAAGGTGGTCGCCGCGCTGAAGGCCAGGCATGGCAGCCAGCTCGACATGGGCAAGGCGAGCGGGCTGGTGAAAGCGGCCTTGGGCTGAGGTTGCGCTGCGCGTGTCTCGACTGCGGCCTGCGGCCTGCGCTCGACACGAACGGATGTGGGGAATTTGCGCAACGCAAACCAATCTCCGTTCGTGTCGAGCGTAGTCGAGACACGCGAAGCACAACGTGGCCTTCTGGTGCTACATCCTGCGCTGCGCGGACGGCAAATACTACATCGGCCACACCGACGACCTCGACCGCCGTATCGCCGAACACCACCACGGCGGACATTGCACCTTCACTTCCAAACGCCGCCCGGTCGAACTGGTCTGGGCCGCTGACTTCCCCACCCGGATCGAGGCCATCGAGGCCGAAGTCCGCGTCGGCAAATGGTCCCGCGCCAAGAAGGAAGCGCTGATCGCGGGCGATTGGGAAAAGGTGTCGTTTTTCGCCAGGCCGCCGGGGAAACGTGTCTCGACTTCGCTCGACCCGACGGGTGGTGGGGACTATGACCATTCCCCCAGCGGTTGGTGTCGCGCGGAGGGCGAAGCCCGTAGTCGAGACACACCGCACCCCATGGCCCTCACCCCCCAATGGCTGGACGAACTGCGCGCCCGCGTCTCGCTGTCGGGCGTGATCGGGCGGACCACGCGGTTGACCAAGGCGGGGCATGAGTTCAAGGCCTGCTGCCCGTTCCACAACGAGAAATCGCCCAGCTTCACGGTCAACGATGCCAAGGGCTTCTACCACTGCTTCGGCTGCGGCGCGCATGGGGATGTGATCCGCTGGATGACCGACCAGCGCGGCCTCTCGTTCATGGACGCGGTCAAGGAATTGGCGGCAGAGGCCGGGATGGAGGTCCCCGCCCCCGATCCGCGCAGCGCCGAGCGCGCGCAGCAGCAGGCGGGGCTGCATGACGTGATGGCCGCCGCGCAGGCCTGGTTTGTCCAGCGCCTCGCCGCTGACGAAGGCGCGAAGGCCCGGGCCTATCTCGCGACGCGCGGGTTCGATGCGCACACGCTCCAGCGCTTCGGGTTCGGCTATGCGCCGGAGGGGCGGCAGGCGCTGAAGGACGCGCTCAAGCAGTTCCCGGAAAGCCTGCTGATCGAGGCGGGTCTGCGCATCGCGGTCGATGACAAGGAACCCTACGACCGGTTCCGGGGCCGCCTGATGCTGCCGATCGAGGACGCGCGCGGGCGGGTGATCGCGTTCGGCGGGCGCATTCTGGACGCGGAAAAAAAGGACGCGCCCAAGTACCTCAATTCGCCCGACACGCCGCTGTTCGACAAGGGCCGCACCCTTTATAACCTCCACCGCGCCGGGCCGGCCAGCCGCCAGAGCGGGCGGATCGTGGTGGTCGAAGGCTATATGGACGTCATCGCGCTGGCGGCGGCGGGCATCGCGGATGCCGTCGCCCCGCTCGGCACGGCATTGACCGAGCGGCAGATCGAAATGCTGTGGCGGCTGGTGGAAACGCCGATCCTTTGCTTCGATGGCGACGCGGCGGGCCAGCGCGCCGCGATGCGCGCCGTGACCCGCACCCTGCCGCTGCTGCGTCCGGCGCATTCCCTCAGGATCGTCCGCCTGCCGGCGGGGCTCGACCCGGACGACCTGATCAAGCGCGAGGGCGCGGCCGCGATGGAGCGGGTGCTGGGCGAAAGCCGCAGCCTGCTCGACACCCTGTGGGAACATGAGCAGGGCGCCCTGCCGCTCGCCACGCCCGAAGACAAGGCGGGCCTCAAGGCGCGGCTCTTGGCCCATGCCGAGACGATCCAGGACCCGGACATCAAGGCGCTGTACCGCCGCGACCTGATGGACCGGTTCTCCGCCTTCGCCTTTCCGAAGCGCGAGACAGCCCCCTGGCAGCCACGCGAGCAGCGCGGGCGCTTTGCCGGTCGCGCGCCCACTACGCCCCCGCCCGATCCCGCCGCCGCGCGCCGCCTGCGCCATGCGACCGGCCAGGGCGCGCGCGAGGCGCTGCTCGCCGCGATCATCGCCGGTCTGCTGCTCCACCCGCGCGAGATTGCCCGCCATGCCGAGCGGCTGGCGCGGCTCGATCCGCTCGATCCGCGCATCGATGCGCTGCTTGAAGCGCAGGAAACCGGCGCGGCGCTTGAAACGGCTGGATTGCTTACCATATTGGCCGCCAGGGGACTGGCCGCGCCGGCTCCCGGTGAGTATGCGCGCGTCCCCTATCCCTTCGTCAGCCCTGCTGCGGAGGCTGCGGAAGCCGCCGAAAGCCTGGCTGCGGCCATTTCCATGCTGGTCGAGGAACCGGCGCTCGACGCGGCCATCCAGGCGGCGACCGAGCGGCTGGATTTTGACGAGCAGCAGCGGCTGGTGAAGAGAAAGCTGGAATTGAATGCGCGCCTGAGGCAAATGGCCAGCGCGCGAGCGGCGGCTCCTACCGGGGGCGCCCCCAAACAGACGGCGGAATGATGGACGACGAAGACCTGCAGGGCGTGGAAAAGGAAGGCGGCGACGCGCCGCTGATCGATCTCAACGAAGCCTCGATCAAGAAGCTGATCGCGCGCGCCAAGCGGCGCGGGGTGATCACGGTCGATGAACTGAACGAGGCTCTGCCCCAGGACCAGATGACCAGCGAGCAGATCGAGGACATCATGTCCGCGATCAGCGAGATGGGCGTGAACATCGTCGAAACCGACGAGGACGCGATCGATCCCGAGGAAAAGGAAGTCGACGAGGTCGAGGAACCGGATCCCGTCGGCGACCGCCCGGAGCTCGTCAAGAAGAAGGAAACGGTCGACCGCACCGACGATCCGGTGCGGATGTACCTGCGCGAGATGGGCGCGGTCGAGCTGCTCAGCCGCGAGGGCGAAATCGCCATCGCCAAGCGGATCGAGGCGGGTCGCGACACGATGATCCTGGGCCTGTGCGAAAGCCCGATCACCTTCCACGCCATCATCCAGTGGTCCGAAGCGCTCAACGCCGGGGAAATGCAGCTGCGCGAGATCCTCGATCTCGACGCCATGCTGTCGAAGGAACCGGCGCCCGAAAACCTTACCGAAGACGGCGAGGAAGCTGGTGACGGCGAGATTTCCGAAGCCACGGCTGGCCCTTCCTACAAGGAAGAGGAAGACATCGAGGAAGAGGAATCCGCCGACGGTGACGACGACGAGGACGGCGTCGAACGCCGCGCCCGCCGCCCGGTGGAGGAAGAGGAAGAGGACAACACCCTCAGCCTCGCGCAGATGGAGGCCCAGCTCAAGCCCGAGGCGCTTGAGAAGTTTGCCCACATCACCAGCCTGTTCAAGAAGTTCGAGAAGATCCAGAACAACCGCCTCGAGGCGATGGCGCTGGGCAACGACTTCCCGAACGCCAAGGAAAAGCAGTACCAGGAACTGCGCGAGGAACTGACCGCGCAGGTTGAAAGCGTGCAGTTTCACGCGACCAAGATCGAATACCTGGTCGACAACCTCTATGCCTTCAACCGCCGCCTGACCGCGCTGGGCGGGCAGATGCTGCGTCTGGCCGAGCGCCACAAAGTCAACCGCAAGGACTTCCTCGACAGCTACGTCGGGCGCGAGCTGGACGATGCCTGGCTCCAGACGATGTCCACCAAGGACAAGAAGTGGGCCGCCTTCGCCGATAACGAGGCCGATGCGGTGGAACGCATCCGCGCCGAGATTTCGGACATCGCCGCCGCCACCGGCATGGCGCTTCCGGAATTCCGCCGGATCGTCAACATGGTCCAGAAGGGCGAGCGCGAAGCGCGCATCGCCAAGAAGGAAATGGTCGAGGCGAACCTGCGCCTGGTGATCTCGATCGCCAAGAAGTACACCAACCGCGGCCTGCAGTTCCTTGACCTGATCCAGGAAGGCAACATTGGCCTGATGAAGGCGGTCGACAAGTTCGAATACCGCCGCGGCTACAAGTTCAGCACCTATGCCACCTGGTGGATCCGGCAGGCGATCACCCGCTCGATCGCCGACCAGGCTCGCACCATCCGCATCCCGGTGCACATGATCGAGACGATCAACAAGCTGGTCCGCACCAGCCGCCAGTTCCTCCACGAGCAAGGCCGCGAGCCCACGCCCGAGGAAATGGCCGAGCGCCTGTCGATGCCGCTCGAAAAGGTCCGCAAGGTGATGAAGATCGCCAAGGAGCCGATCTCCCTCGAAACGCCGATCGGCGACGAGGAAGACAGCCACCTGGGCGATTTCATCGAGGACAAGAACGCGATCATCCCGGTCGACGCGGCGATCCAGGCGAACCTCAAGGAAACCGTCACCCGCGTCCTCGCCAGCCTGACCCCGCGCGAGGAACGCGTGCTGCGCATGCGCTTCGGCATCGGCATGAACACCGATCACACGCTGGAAGAAGTCGGCCAACAGTTCTCGGTGACGCGCGAACGTATTCGCCAGATCGAGGCCAAGGCGCTGCGGAAGCTCAAGCACCCCAGCCGCTCAAGGAAGATGCGCAGCTTCCTCGATCAGTAACCGATCAGGCCCCGGTAAGTCCGGGGCCTTTTCGTATCAGCTTTTCGTATCGGCGTAGGCGGCGATGGTGTCGGCAGGGGCATCGAGCCGCACCCACAGGGCGACGGCCAGTCCCGCCAGCAGCAGCGCTGCCGCCGAACGCAGCACGGTGCGGCGGGGGAGCGCCGTCCACAGCGGCAGAACCGTCACAGCCGCAATCGTCAGCGGCAGCGCGGCGGCTCCGGCCATCGTCGGCCCGACGCCCTGCATCAGCTGATGCCCCAGCGCGAGCATGTAGCCGGTGACCAGCGTGGCCACGGCGACCTGAAAGATTAGCGCCCGGTCCTTGCCGGCCGCGGCCAGCGCGAGTCCGCCCAGCATCACCGGCAGGACCAGGATATAGGCTGCCGTCGGGGCGATGGCCTGTGCGGCCAGCGCCAGCAGCGCAAGCGGCAGCAAAGCCCCAGCATTCGCCGCACGCGCCCCGCGCCATGGACCGAAGATCGCCAGCAACGCGGCGATCCCGCCCAGCAGCGCCATCGCCTCAAGCCGGGGAATCGCCGCCAGCCGGTCGTAATAGTTGGGCTTGCCCGGCCCCATCGAGATGACATTGAGCGCGGTGATCAGCGCGGCGGAACCCAGCAGCAGTGCCACCGTGCGTCCCGCCGCACTACCGATCTCGCGCAAGGCGCCGCCCCGCATAGCCGCGACGCAGCCGCCCAGCCCCAGCGCCAGCATGACCCAGCCCAGCCAGACGGGGTAAGTGATCGTGATCAGCCCAAACAGGTCAAAGAACACCCGGTCCGGCGCCTTGCCCGGCATCGCCTCAGCTTTCAGCAGTGCTGAGGTCAGGTCCAGCACCTGCCCACCCATGTCCTGAAGCGAGCCCTGGTCGAGCCGCTCCGGCGTCGCCTTGGGCGAATGGTACAGCCCCGAGCGGCCAATGAAGGCGAAGTTGTAGGCGGTGTACGGCCCCTTCAGTACAGGAGTCAGGTCAGTATCGTTGGGCAGGACCGAATAGACATAGGCCGACAGCGAACTGGCCCCGGGGCGCGCCACGGCGTCGGCATAAAGCGCCACTGCCTCGCCATCTTGCGCCGAGGTCTGGAACAGCGTGGTCCGTCCGCCCCCGCCGCGCGCCTCCATGTTGATCACCGCGCCGACCCGGGTCCGCATGGGATGCTCGGCAAAGAACAGCCTGGCGCCTTCCAGCCCCAGTTCTTCGGCATCGGTCGCCAGCACGATCAGGTCACGCCGCTGCGGCCCGCGCTCGCGGACCGCGCGCACGACTTCAAGGCTGACCGCAATCCCCGCCGTATCGTCAGCCGCACCGGGCGAGCCCCAGACGGTATCATGGTGCGCCATCAGCAGCACGGCGGGCAGGCTGCGGTCGGTTCCCGGCAATACCCCGATCACGTTGGTGAGGACCGGCGGCGGGCCGTTCCTGCCGGTCCAGCGGTTGAACTTGGCCGTGCCGCGCTCGCCCACGGTGCCCTGCTGGGTCGAGACGTCCATCCCGAGCCTGGCCATCCGCCCCGCGATATAGCTGCGCACCCGCGCATTCTCCGCCGAACCGGTGGGATGCGGCGCGCTGGCGATCTGCCGCACGTCGGCCATTGCCCGACCAGCCGAAAACTCCTGCGCTGCGCCGGCCACCAGCCCGCGCGCACCCGGCGGCGTTGTCGCCAGCACCGCCAGCAGCACCGCCGCCAGCATGGCTCCCGCCAGAACGTAAGCCTTGCGCATCTGCCCCTCCAACGCTTCCTCTTCGGGCAGGCTGCGTTGCCGCTCCTGCAATGTCAAATGCCGCCACGTGCCTGCCCTGGCCGCCAGCACTGGCATTGCGAGCCTGTCGCGACTAAGGGGGGCGCACCGATTCCCTCGAAGCCTCATTGCCGAGCACCTGCCAGCCATGCGCATCGTCATCGCCTCCGATCACGCCGCCGTCGACCTGAAGGCCGAATTGCGCGAGTACCTGATCGGGCTTGGCCATCAGGTTGCCGACCTTGGCCCCGAAACGGCGGACCGCGTCGACTATCCCGATTATGGTTTCAAGCTGGCCGAAGTGGTCGCCGATGGCACCGCCGAATACGGCGTCGCGCTATGCGGCAGCGGCATCGGCATCTCGATCGCGGTCAACCGCCACCCGGCACTGCGCTGCGCGCTGGTGTCAGAGCCGCTTTCCGCCGCGCTCGCGCGGGAGCACAACAACGCAAACTGCATCGCCATGGGCGCGCGCCTGACCGGCGTGGACATGGCGAAAGCCTGTCTCGACGCATTCCTCTCGGGCCAGTTCGGTGGCGGACGCCACGCCGAACGGGTCGAAAAGCTGTCCAATCCCCCCTTCGAAGGAGCCTGACCATGACCGCGACCGCCGACAGCCTGCCGGACGTCCGCAGCAAAGGCTTCTTCACCGCCTCGCTGCGTGAAACCGATCCCGAGGTCTTCGCCGCGATCGAGGGCGAACTGGGCCGCCAGCAGCACAAGATCGAACTGATCGCGAGCGAGAACATCGCCAGCAAGGCCGTGCTGGAAGCGACCGGATCGGTCTTCACCAACAAGTATGCCGAAGGCTATCCGGGCAAGCGCTATTACGGCGGCTGCGAATATGCCGACGTGGTCGAGAACCTGGCGATCGAGCGCGCGAAGAAGCTGTTCGGCTGCCAGTTCGCCAACGTTCAGCCCAATTCGGGCAGCCAGATGAACCAGGCGGTGTTCCTCGCCCTGCTCAACCCGGGCGACACCTTCATGGGGCTGGACCTCAATTCGGGCGGCCACCTCACCCACGGTTCGCCGGTGAACATGAGCGGCAAGTGGTTCAAGCCGGTGGCCTATGGCGTGCGTCCCGACTATGAAACCATCGACATGGACGCGGTCGCGGCTATCGCGCGCGAACACAAGCCCAAGCTGATCATCTGCGGCGGCACCGCCTATTCGCGGGTGTGGGATTTCCAGCGCTTCCGCGAGATCGCGGACGAGGTTGGCGCCTTCCTGCTGGCCGACATGTCGCACTTCTCGGGCCTCGTCGCGGGCGGCGCGCACCCCTCGCCCTTCCCGCATGCTCACGTGGTCACCACCACCACCCACAAGTCGCTGCGCGGTCCCCGTTCGGGCGTGATCCTCACCAATGACGAGGATCTGGCCAAGAAGTTCAACACCGCCGTGTTCCCGGGTCTGCAGGGCGGGCCGCTGGTCCACGTGATCGCCGCCAAGGCGGTGGCCTTCGGCGAGGCGCTCCAGCCCGAATTCAAGGCCTACGCCGCGCAGATCGTCGCCAACGCCCGCGCGCTGGCCGCCAGCCTCGCTGAAAACGGCCTGCGGATCGTTTCGGGCGGCACCGACAACCACCTGATGCTGGTTGACCTCACCGCCAAGGACGTGACCGGCAAGGCCGCCGAAAAGGGCCTCGACCGGGCCTGGCTGACCTGCAACAAGAACGGCATCCCCTATGACAAGCGCTCGCCGTTCGTCACCTCGGGCATCCGCCTGGGGACCCCGGCAGGCACCACCCGCGGCTTCCGCGAGGAGGAATTCCGCACGGTCGGCCAGCTGATCGCCGAGGTGGTCGAAGGGATGGCCCGCAATGGCGAGGACGGCGACGGCCAGGTCGAACAGCGCGTCCGCGCGCGGGTCGAGGAACTCTGCGCCCGCTTCCCGATCTATCCGGGGCTCTGACGCTTGCGCTGTCCGTTCTGCGCCCATGACAACAGCCAGGTGAAGGACAGCCGTCCCACCGAGGACAACACCGCGATCCGCCGCCGCCGCCAGTGCGACGGCTGCGGCGCGCGCTTCACCACTTTCGAGCGCGTCCAACTGCGCGAGATCATGGTGGTGAAAAGCGGCGAGAAGCGCGAAGTGTTCGACCGCGCCAAGATCGAACAGTCCGTCGCCCTCGCCTGCCGCAAGCGTGGGATCGCGCAGGAACGGCTCGATCAGCTCGTCTCGGGCGTGCAGCGCCAGATCGAAACGCTCGGCGAAAGCGAAATTCCCGCCAAGGCGATCGGCGAGATGGTGATGGACGGGCTGCGCGGGCTCGATTCCGTCGCCTACATCCGCTTCGCCAGCGTCTACCGCGATTTCACCGAGGCCCGGGATTTCGAGGAATTTGCAAGCTCGGTGCGCGATGCCGCCAAGCACTGAAGCCCCGGGCGGCAACCTGCCCCCCATCATCGTCCTCGTCCGCCCGCAACTGGGCGAAAACATCGGCAAGGCGGCGCGCGCCATGCTCAACTTCGGGCTTGTCGAGATGCGCCTCGTCACCCCGCGCGATGGCTGGCCCAACCCCAGCGCCGGCCCGGCGGCGGCAGGTGCGGACGTGGTGCTGGAAAAGGCGCAGGTATTTGAAAGCCTGGCCGAGGCCGTGGCCGACTGCGCCCACGTCTACGCCACGACCGTGCGCAAGCGCGGGGTGACCAAGCCGGTGTTGACGCCCGAGGAAGCCGCTCAGGCGAGCCACCGCGAGGTCGGACGCTCGGCCTTCGTGTTCGGGCCGGAACGCTCGGGGCTGGAAACGGATGACGTCGCGCTTGCCCGCGCCATCGTCACCGTGCCGATCAACCCGGAATTCGGCTCGCTCAACCTCGCGCAGGCGGTTATCCTGTGCGCCTATGAATGGTCGAAGCAGGCGAATCTTGCCCAGCCCACGGTCGAGGAACTGCTGCCCCCCGCCCCGCAGGAAGAGCTGGAAGGCATGATCGGCCAGTTCACCGCGCTGCTCGAGCCGACCGGCTACTTCCGCCCACCCAGCCGCGCCGCCGCCACCCGCCGCACCCTGCGCAACATGCTGACCAAGCCGGGCTGGAACCACCTGGAAGTGCGGACCATGCGCGGGGTGCTCTCGGCGCTGGCCAAGGGACCGCGCGAGGACGGCACCGACACTTGACATTCGGGGCGTTCCCGGCCAAGGGCGCGCCTTCGCAATTGACCAGGCACTCCGGTGAAGCCTCGGTCGCGTTCGGCAACAGGCCGGGCGGTGCGGTTCCGGACCAGAAGCGGGGCACAGTGCCTCGCATGCAAATTGAAAGGTCGATGCGCCATGTCGAAGCGCAATTCGTCGAAGTACAAGCTTGATCGCCGCATGGGCGAGAACATCTGGGGCCGTCCCAAGAGCTCGGTGAACCGCCGCAGCTATGGCCCCGGTCAGCACGGCCAGCGCCGCAAGAGCAAGATGTCGGACTTCGGCATCCAGCTGCGCGCCAAGCAGAAGCTCAAGGGCTACTACGGCGACGTCACCGAAAAGCAGTTCAAGCGCACCTACCAGGAAGCCGCCAAGATGAAGGGCGACACCGGTCAGAACCTGATCGGCCTGCTCGAACAGCGCCTCGACATGGTCGTGTACCGCGCCAAGTTCGCGCCGACCATCTTCTCGGCCCGCCAGATCGTCAGCCACGGCCACATCTACGTCAACGGCGTGAAGTGCAACATCGCCAGCCGCCGCGTGCGTCCGGGCGACGTCATCAGCCTGGGCAAGAAGGCCAAGGAAATGGCCCTGATCGCCGAAGCGCAGACCCTGCCGGAACGCGAAGTGCCGGAATACGTCGCCGCCGACGGCGCCGACAAGGTGACCTTCGTCCGCGTCCCCACGCTGGATGAAGTGCCCTATCCGGTGAAGATGGAACCGAATCTGGTCGTCGAATTCTATTCGCGCTGATCCGGTTTCTCACGGAACACGAAAGGGCGGTCCCGCGGGGCCGCCCTTTTCGTTTGGGCTCAGTCCTGCGGCAGGCCCAGCGCCTTGCGCAGGAAAGCGTCGCTTTCCGCCAGCACGCGCGCCCGCGCCTCGCTGTTCTCCAGCGAATGGGCCAGCGCCGGGAACTCGACATAGGTCACCGCCTTGCCCGCATCGCGCAGCCGCTGCTGCATCAGCCGCGCCTGATCGACCGAGACATTCTGGTCATAGGTGCCGTGGAACATCAGCACCGGCGCCTTGAAGGACCGTGCGTTCAGCGCCGGCGAGCCCTCCTTCACGTGCGGACCTTCGCCAATGAAGGCGTCAACCAGCCGGTAGCTCTGGCGGTTCACGCTGTCCTGCCGCAGTTTGCCCAGATCGGTCACCGGCGCAATCGCCACCACGGCTCCGAACAGATCGGGCGCCAGGACCTGGCTCTGGAGCGCGGCATAACCGCCATAGGACCAGCCGACGATACTCAGCTTGCCCGGTGCGGCAATTCCCTGCCCCAGCAGCCAACGCCCCGCATCGTTGACGTCGCCGATTGCCGTGCGCCAGGACTGGAACCCGTTCTTCTGGTACCAGGCGGAACCATAGCCGCTGGACCCCCGGTAATTGGGCTGGAGCACGACGAAACCACGCGCCACGAAATACTGGACCAGCCAGTCAAAGCCCCACTCATCGCGCGCGCTGGGACCGCCGTGGGGCATGACGATCGCCGGCAGGCCCTTGCCGGAACTGCCCGGCGGCAGCGTCAGGTAGCCGGGGATCATGGTTCCATCGGCTGCAGGGAAGGTCACCGGGCGCATCTCGCCCATCCGGATGCCCGCCAGTTCGTCGCGTACGCCGACCAGCGGAGACAGCTGGCGGGTAGCCTTGTCATAGCGGTAGAACATGCCCGGATCGACGTCGCTGGAGACCAGCAACAGCAGCTGCCGCTCTCCTTCGCTGGCATCGACGAACGAGATGCTCGATCCAGCGGGTAGCGCCTTGCCCAGTGCCATTGCCAGCTTGCGCAGCTCCGGATCGAAGTATTCGACCGTGCGCCGCTCGGTCGCATAGCTCGCGCCGACCACCCGGCGGTCGCGGCCGATCCGCACCAGGCCGTCTACATCCACGTCCGGTCGGGACAGCACCAGATCACGCCGCGCAGTGCCATCCAGCGGCGCGCTGAACAGTGCCTTGAAGCCCTGGTGGTTATCGAAACCATAGACAACGTCAGCGGCTGCATCGACAGCCCAGGGTTCGAACCCGTCGACCGTGTTGACCATGCTGATGTCGATCTGCGACAGGCTCTTCCACTCGCGCGAGCCTTTGGGACGATAGCTGTAATAGGCCCGGTCACGCAGGTAGCCGGAGGTGGTACGCGGATAGATTCCCATGACACGGACCGTGCCGTGGCCGTCCGTGATGTACTCGGCGGCCTCCACCCGGGGCTTTTCGACCACCCGCCGCTGGAGCGTGGCAAGGTCGACCTCCTCTACCCCAAGCCCCTCCTCCTCGTGCTTGATGTTGCTGCCCACCGTCTGGCGTGGGACGAACTGGCGCTCCATCAGCACCCTGCCGGGCTTGCCGGGCAGATCCCAGTCGATCACCGATCCGCCGTCGTACATCGCATAGAACTGGCTGCTGTCGGTGCGCGCGGACAGGCTGCTCACCGTTTTGCCATCGCTGCTTAACACCAGCTGGCGCGTATAACCGACGATATCCCCTTCCCGCTCGCCTACCACCTGCACCGAGCAGACCAGCTGCGCCTCGGTCGCCCATTTGCACCGGTACAGCTTCTCGCGCGGGTCGCCGGTCTGGAACACCGCGCGCGGAGCGCCATCGCCCGCAAGGTTGGCGATGAACAGGCGGGTGCGGCCGTTCTCGACCGGGCGGATGAAGGCCACCTGGCTGCCGCTGGGCGAAAGGCTGATGTGCTGGACAGATTCGAGCGCGCCGAACCGCTGGGCCGTTTCCGAAACCGTCTGCGCCGCGGCCGGTGCGACTAGCGCGCTCCCCGCCAGAAATACTGCCGCAAAGCCTGCGCGAATCATGCCTGCCCCTCCGATCCAGCCGGTTTCCCCTACGGAAACCCGCCAAGGGCCTGAAATCAACACCGAATTGGTGTCCGGCCGGCAAATGCCCGCCCCTCTTCACAAAGCGCGGGAATTCGTTACCGCAGCCAGCAAAGCAGAACATTGCCGGAGGAAGCATGGAATTCGACGACGTTATCATGGGCCGCCGCTCGATCCGCGGGTACAAGCCCGATCCCGTGCCGCGCAAGCTGATCGAGGAAGTGCTGACGCTGGCCATGCGCGCGCCGTCATCGATGAACACCCAGCCATGGAACTTCCACGTCATCACCGGAGAGCCGCTGGCCCGCATCCGCCAGGGGAATACCGAACGGACACTGGCGGGAGAGCCTGACAGCCGCGAATTCCGCAAGGGCGTGCCTTTCGCGGGTGTCCACCGCGACCGCCAGGTCGAGGTCGCCAAGCAGCTGTTCGGCGCGATGGGGATCGAGCGCGACGACAAGGCCAGGCGCCACGACTGGGTGCTGCGCGGCTTCCGCCAGTTCGATGCCCCGGTCTGCGTGATCATCACCTATGACAAGGTGCTGGACGGCAGCGACGACACCCCGTTCGATTGCGGCGCGGTGACCACCGCGCTGGTCAACGCCGCCTGGTCGCGCGGGCTCGGCTGCGTGATCAACAGCCAGGGCATCATGCAGAGCCCGGTGGTGCGCGAGCATGCGGGGATTCCGGACGATCAGGTGATCATGAAGGCGGTCGCGCTGGGCTGGCCGGATGACAGCTTCCCGGCGAACGCGGTGGTTCCGACCCGCAAGAGCGTGGCCGAAGCCGCGACCTTCGTGGGGTTCGAGGACTAGGTTTCCGCCGGCACCCCACTCCCTCACCGTTCGTGTCGAGCTTGTCGAGACGCGCCAGCGCCAACGTGTCTCGACAAGCTCGAAACGAACGGGAGGTGGGGGCCTATTTCCTGAGGTAATCCCTGCGGAAATCAGCCGCGAATGCCGCGAACGTGCCCAGTGCAATCGCCCCGCGCATCCCGGCCATCAGCTGCTGGTAGAAGGTCAGGTTGTGCTCGGTCAGCAGCATGGCGCCGAGAATTTCGCCCGCCTTGACCAGGTGATGCAGATAGGCGCGGCTGTATTTCGTGCAGGCATCGCAGGGGCAACGCTCGTCGAGCGGCGCAGGGTCTTCCGCATGGCGGGCGTTGCGGATGTTGACCGGGCCGTTCCAGGTGAAGGCCTGCCCGTTGCGGCCCGAGCGGCTGGGCAGGACGCAATCGAACATGTCGACCCCGCGCTCGACCGCGCCGACCAGGTCGTCGGGCTTGCCCACCCCCATCAGGTAGCGCGGACGGTCGGCAGGGAGCATGTCAGGTGCGAAGTCCAGCGTGGCGAACATCGCCTCCTGCCCCTCGCCCACGGCCAGCCCGCCGATCGCGTAGCCATCGAAACCGATTTCCTGCAGCGCCTCGGCACTTTCGCGGCGTAGCGCCTCATCCAGCGCGCCCTGCTGGATGCCGAACAGGGCAGAGCGCTCCGCGTGTTCCTCGCCGCTGTCGAACCCCGCCCGGCTGCGCCGCGCCCAGCGCATCGACATCCGCATCGACGCCGCGATGACGTCCAGCGGCGCATCGGCGCGCGGGCATTCGTCGAAAGCCATGACGATGTCGCTGCCGAGCAGGCGCTGGATTTCCATCGAGCGTTCCGGGGTCAGCAGGTGGCGCGATCCGTCGATGTGGCTGGCGAAGGTCACGCCCTCCTCGGTAATCTTGCGCAGCTCCGACAGGCTCATCACCTGATAGCCGCCGCTGTCGGTCAGGATCGGGCGGTCCCAGTTCATGAACTCGTGCAGCCCGCCCAGCCGCGCGACGCGTTCGGCGCCCGGGCGCAGCATCAGGTGATAGGTGTTGCCCAGCAGGATGTCTGCGCCGGTCGCGCGCACGGTTTCGGGCTTCATCGCCTTGACCGTCGCTGCGGTGCCGACCGGCATGAAGGCAGGCGTGCGGATTTCCCCGCGCCGCATGGAAATTGTGCCTGTGCGGGCCTTGCCGTCGGTGGCGGAAATGCTGAACTGGAAGCGGGGCGCGGTCATCGCGCCGCCCTAGCTTAGCTGGCGCGGCAACTGAACCCGTTTCAGACGTCGGCGTTGCTGGCGATCCGCTGCAGCAGGCCGGCGCGCAGCGCAGCCCAGGCAGCGCGCTCGTCCGCTGCGTCCTCCGGCACGGTCGGCTCCAGCACGTCAAGCGTAGCGCCGAGCAGGCCGCCGTACCATTCGGGCGGGATCTTCAGCGTGTGCTGATGATGCGGCACCGACTGGTCGAAGATGATCTCGATCTCGCTGCGCCGCTGGAACCAGGTCATCGCGCAGTAGAGCGCATTGTCGACCATTTCCGCCTCCAGCCGTTCCGGATTCCAGGTGGCGTGATGGACGAAGCTGGCGCGGGCGTCGGGAAACCGGGCATAGAACGCCGCCATCACCAGCGGCGTGATATCGCCCAGCTGCTCCGCCGCCCGTTCCAGCCCGCGTTCGATCAGGCCCAGTCGCTCATCCGCCATGCATCCTCCGGCTTGTTGCCCTGACCCGGTCTAGGGCAACAGGCTCGGCTGTGACTTGACGAATGTCAATCCGCGTCGGACAACCAGTTGCCGTGGAAGCCAGGAGGGATGCGATGCGGAATATGGATCGCGGCGACCGGAGGCGCGGCCATATCGGCGGCGTTCAGGATCACCAGATCGGTCGTCTCGCTGTTGGTGTCGATGACATAGCCCATCACCCAGCCATCGCCCTCTTCCGCATCGGCGCTGCGGGGCACGAACACGAATTCGCCCGGAACCTTGCCTGGTCCGAAATCGTGCGCCTGCCGCTCGCCGGTTTCCAGATCATAGCGATAGATCGGCGCATCGCCGAGGAAGCCGGACTGTTCACTGTCCGGCAGGCCCAGCGACCAGGCATAGCGATAGGGCTGACCGAAGAACCGCTCGTCCGGGCGGTGGAATTCTTGCGGCGCGGTGTCGAGCGTCTTGCGGAGAACCTTGCCGGCTGCCGGATCGATGATCCAACGTTCCATGCCCAGCGGCTTGCCATTGGGGCCTTCCGGCCCGCCGGCGAACATCGTCTCGTGCACCGACATGTCGCAAACCACCGTGCCGTCCGGCGCATCATAGCTGTTGGCGACGTGGAAGACGTAGCACGGATCCACATCGCACCAGACGATCTCCGCCGCGCGGCCCCTGCGCGGCAACAGGCCGACGCGGGCGCGGTGCTGGGGGTTCCAGCGATAGGGGAAGCGCTCGCCACCCATCAGCGCCTTCATCGAGAAGGTCACCGGCAGGTCGAACACCAGCACGTACTTCTGCGTCAGCGAGCATTCGTGGATCGAGGGGCCGTGCTCGACCGGGATCGGCTCTTCGCGCACCACCTTGCCATCTGCCGAGACGACGACGTGCCACACGGTGTCCTGCGTCATGCCGTCATAGGTGATAGCGTGAAGCTCACCGGTCAGCGGGTCCTCGTGCGGGTGCGCGCTGAAGGGAACGTGGAGCGTGCCGCCGAGATCGGTGTAGGCGAGCGTTTCCAGCTCGTCCGACAGCTCCGCCGGGAACGATCCCGCCTCGACAATGGCGAGGGTCTTGCCGTGGTGCTGGATGACGTTGGTGTTGATCAGGTCGCGCCGCCCGCGCCGGGGGCCGGGTGCGGCGGCAGGGCCGCCCTTCCCTTCCAGCTCCTGCGAGCGGATGTAGCGGTTGCGATACCACAGCGCCTTGCCGTCCTGGATGCGCACGCCGTGGACCATGCCGTCGCCGATGAACCAGTGGTGCCCGCGCGGATCGGGCTTGAACGGGTTCGGCCCGATGCGGACGTAACGGCCCGACAGCTCCGCCGGGATCGTGCCGGTGACCGTCAGGTTCTCGATCGTCCGCTCCTCGGTCATCGGCGTGTGGATGCCGGTCAGGAACGGATGGTCGCGGTTCTGGTCCTGCCGGGCGCGATTGAATTCGGAGACCGCCATGATCCCCTTGGTGACGACCGAACGGATCGCGGTTTCGACGCTGCTTGCCATGACGCGAATCTCCCTTTAATGTTTATGGCGTAAACATAGCAGTCATGGTAACAGTGTCAACATCAACCGCTCCCTCCCGCTCCTACCACCACGGCGACCTGCGTTCGGCGCTGGTCGAAGCGGGACTGAAGGCGCTGGAGACCACCCCGCTGGCCGACCTGTCGCTGCGCCAGATTGCCCGGGATGTGGGGGTTTCGGCGACGGCGGTCTATCGCCACTTCCCGGACAAGGCCGCGCTGCTTGCCGCGCTGGCGCAGGCCGGGATCGAGCAGATGGCGGCATGGCAAAGCGCCGCAGCGGCAGCGGCATCGCCGGACGATGCATTCGCCGCCACGGGGCGCGCCTATGTCCGCTGGGCGCTGGCCAATCCGGCGCTGTTCCGGCTGGTATTCGGCCAGTGCCGCGAAGTGGGGCAGACCGTGTTCGGCGACAACGAAGCCGCGCGGATGCTGCGCGACTATGCCCAAGGCATCACCGGCGACGAAGCCGGAGCCCAGCGCCTGATGCTGCAGGCCTGGGCGGTGGTTCACGGCCTCGCCATGCTGATGCTCGATGGCCAGCTGCCGAAGGACGATGCGCTGGTCGACCGGGTGATCGACGCGCGCACCCTGTTCAGGGCCTGACCGCCTTCAGCCCTGGGGCAGCAGCAAGCTCGAATCGCCGTAGCTGTAAAAGCGGTATTCGTGAGCGATTGCATGGGCATAGGCCGCCCGCATCCGCTCCAGCCCCATCAGCGCGGAAACCAGCATGAACAGGGTCGAGCGCGGCAGGTGGAAATTGGTGACCAGGCCGTCAATCGCCCTGAAGCGATAACCGGGGGTGATGAAGATCGAGGTGTCGCCGGTGAAGGGTTGGATTACCCGGTCCTCGTCCGCCGCGCTTTCGAGCAGGCGCAGGCTGGTGGTGCCGACCGCGATCACCCGGTGGCCGGCGGCCCGCGCCGCGTTGAGCCGCGCGGCGACTTCGGGCGTGATGGTGCCCCATTCGGCGTGCATCCGGTGCTCGGCGGTGTCCTCCGCCTTGACCGGCAGGAACGTGCCCGCGCCAACATGAAGGGTCAGGGTTTCGTGGCCGATCCCGGCGGCAGCCAGCGCCGCCATCAGCTCCGGCGTGAAGTGCAATGCGGCAGTGGGCGCCGCGACGGCGCCGTCCTGCTGCGCGAACATGGTCTGGTAGTCCGCCTTGTCGGCCTCGTCGGTCGGGCGCTTGCTGGCGATATAGGGCGGCAGCGGCATCCGCCCGGCGCGTTCGAGCAAGACTTCGACCGGTTCATCACCGTGGAAGGCCAGGGTCCAGCTGCCATCGTCGTGGCGCGCTTCGGCAGTGGCGAGGACATCGCCGCCGAACTCGATCACGTCGCCTTCATGCAGCCGCTTTGCGTTGCGGATGAAGGCCTGCCAGCGGCGCAGGTCGATCCGCTTGTGCAGCGTCGCGCCCAGTTTCGCCTCGCCGCGTCGGCCTTCGAGCTGGGCGGGGATCACGCGGGTGTCGTTGAACACCAGGACGTCGCCCGCGCGCAGCAGGCGCGGCAGATCGCGCACCGTCAGGTCGGCAAAGTCCCCCTGCCCCGGTACGTGCAGCAGTCGGGCGGAATCGCGCGGCCGCGCCGGGCGGAGCGCGATCCGCTCTGGCGGAAGTTCGAAATCGAACAGGTCAACGCGCATCGGGCGCCGGCCCTCGGGCTGGAATCAGTTGGCCGGCGGTGTGGCTGGAGCAGCTGCGGGAGCAGGAGCCGGAGCGTCGGCGGGAGCCGCTGCCGGGACCGGGCTTGAATTGTTCAGCATGTCTGCCGTGATCGACTGTTCCACCGGCGGCGCGGGGGGCGGCGGCGGGGGCAGGTTCTGCGAGGCAAGCGAAGCCTGGAGGATCTTGGTCGGGTGCTGCGGCGGTTCGCCCCGCTCGATCCGGTCGACCTGATCCATGCCCGCGATCACGCGGCCGAAATTGGTGTAGCGGCGATCCAGCGCGAAGCGCGGATAGAACACGATGAAGAACTGGCTGTTGGCAGTGTCCGGCAGATCGGTGCGCGCCATTGAGACCGAGCCGCGCACGTGCGGCATCATGTTGAATTCCGCCTTGAGGTCCGGCAGCGGCGAACCGCCCGTACCGGTGCCGGTCGGATCGCCGGTCTGCGCCATGAAGCCGTCGATCACGCGGTGAAAGATCACCCCATTGTAGAAGCCCTGCCGGGCCAGCGTCTTGACCCGCTCGACATGGTTGGGCGCCCAGGCCGGAACCAGCCGGATCATCACCCGCCCGCCGTTCGACAGGTCGAGCACCAGCACGTTGTCCGGGTCCTGCGTCGGGTCAGGGTTGACCAGCGCGCTCATCGGCGGGGCCGCCGGTGCGGGCTTGTTCTTGGCGAAGGCAGGAGCGGCGACCAGCGAAAGGCCGAGGGCAAGAGCAACAAAGCGACGGTTCATGCGTAATGGTCTCGGTTCTGCAAGGTCTGCGAATGGCGCGGGATAGCCGTCTCTCGCTGTCGTGGCAATGAACGGCGGCGCGCCGCGCTCAATAATCCCCCAGCGTGCCGGTGGTCTTGGCAATACGCGCCACGACGTCATCGCGCACCGACGGGCTGACAAAGCGCGAGATATCGCCGCCGAACATCGCGATCTCCTTCACCAGCTTGCTGGCGATCGGCTGCAGGCTGACGTCGGCCATCAGGAACACGGTTTCGATCCCGGCATTGAGCTGCTGGTTCATCCCCGCCATCTGGTATTCGTATTCGAAGTCGGCCACGGCGCGCAGCCCGCGCACGATCACGGTCGCCCCCTGCTTTTCCGCGAACTTCATCAGCAGCGCGTTGAAGCCAACCACCGTGACGTTCGAGATGCCGAGCAGCGCCACTTCGCGTTCGACCATCGCCATCCGCTCTTCCGGCGAGAACAGCGGGTTCTTCGACGGATTGGTGGTGACCCCGATGATCAGCTTGTCGACCAGCTTGGCGCCGCGCCGGATGATGTCGGCATGGCCCAGCGTGATCGGATCGAAAGTGCCGGGGTAAACGCCAATGCGTTCGGCCATTCAGTGGTCCCTTTCCACGATATAGCGCGCCAGTTCGCGCAGCAGGTCTGCCTCATGCCCATGATGGGCGAGGTGCGCAATCGCCTGATCGACGAGCATGCGCGCCTGTTCCCGCGCGCGCTCCGCCCCGAGCAGCGCGACGAATGTCTGCTTGCCGGCCGCCGCATCCTTGCGCAGCGCCTTGCCGGCCACTTCCTCGGCGCCTTCGTGATCGAGCAGGTCGTCCGAAATCTGGAAGGCAAGGCCGATGTCATGCGCATAGCCGCGCAGATGCCGCCGCCCTTCCGGCGGCAGGCGACCGAGGATGGCCCCCATCTCCACCGCCGCCGCCAGCAATGCCCCGGTCTTGAGCTGCTGGAGCCGGGTGATCTCGCTGAGATCGAGGTCCTGCCCTTCACCGGCGATGTCCATGATCTGCCCGCCGGTCATGCCCGCGGGCCCGCTGGCGAGTGCGAGGCAGTGGACCAGCTCGGCCCGGATGAAGGGATCGGCAAAGTGTTCCGGATCGGAGAGAATCTCGAAGGCCAGCGCCATCAGCCCGTCGCCGGCGAGCACGGCGGTCGCCTCGTCAAAGGCCTTGTGTACGGTCGGCTTGCCGTGGCGCATGGCATCGTCGTCCATGCAGGGCAGATCGTCGTGGACCAGTGAAAAGGCGTGGATCGCCTCGATCGCCAGCGCCGCGCGCAATGCCGTTTCGCGGCCGACGCCGTGAAGGCCGGCAACCGCGACCAGCAGCAGCGGGCGCAGCCGCTTGCCCCCGCCGATCGTTGCATGGCGCATGGCTTCGTAGAGCCGCGCCCGCCGGTCATCGGGAACGCGCAGAAGGGCATCGAAACCCGCATCGACGTCCCTGGCGATCGCCACCAGAGCCTCGCCCAGCAGGGAGCCTTTCGGCAGTCCGCCAGCCATGGCTCAGCGGCCCGGTTCGGGATCGAACGGCGCCGCGGAGGCGGCCTGTCCATCCGGACCGGCAACAATCCGCTCGATCCGCGCCTGCGCCGCATCGAGCCGCGCCTGGCAATGCTTGCGCAGCGCCTCGCCCCGTTCGTAGAGGCCGATCGAATCGTCGAGCGCCACTTCGCCGCCTTCGAGCCGCCGGACCACGTCCTCAAGCGCGCGCAGCGCTTCTTCGAAGGACATTCCGGCGATATCGGGTGCAGGTTCGCTCATGCGCTGGAGCATTGACGCCGGGCGCGGCCCGGGTCAAGCTGCGGCAACAAACAGGGTCGCAACAGGGAGATAATGCTGATGAAATGGGTGGTCGCCTATCTGGCGGGCGGGGTGTCGTTCGGGGTGCTCGACGCCTTGTGGCTGCGCTGGGCCGGCCCCAACCTCTACCGCCCGGTGCTGGGGGAGCTGCTCGCTCCATCGTTCAGGGCCGCTCCGGCGATTGTCTTCTACCTCGTCTACATCGCGGCAATGGTCTGGTTCGCGGTGCGGCCGGGGCTGGCCCAGGGTGTGCCGCAAGCGGTGCTGAACGGCGCGCTGCTGGGCGCCATCGCCTATGCGACCTATGACCTGACCAACCAGGCCACGCTGCGCGTCTGGTCCACCCAGGTCACGCTGATCGACATCGCCTGGGGCGCAAGCGCCACCGCGCTGGCCAGCGGGATTGCCGCCTGGGCCGAACTCAAGGTGGGGAGCTGACGCCATGTTCATCGGGCACTGGGCGCCCGCCCTCGCCGTCGCCGCGCAGCGCAAGGCACCGGGACTGCCGGTCCTGTTCATCGCCGCCCAGCTGATCGACTGGGTGTTCTATACGATGGTGCTGGCCGGGTTCGAGCACATGCGCTTCACGCCCGGAATCAGTGTGATGAACTCGCTCGATCTCTACCACATGCCCTATTCGCACAGCCTGCTGGGCACGCTGGTGCTGTCCGGCCTGTTCGCCTGGCTGCTGTGGGGCATCCATCGCAACAGCCGGGCCGCACTGCTGGTCGCGGCGGTCGCCGTTTCGCACTGGTTACTCGACCTGCTCGTCCACGTGCCCGACCTGACGCTGTGGGGCACGCCGCCCAAGCTGGGACTGGGCCTGTGGAACCACCCGTGGATCGAGATTCCGCTGGAACTGGGGATCACCTTTGCCGCACTGCTCTATTACTGGCGCAAGCGCGGACCGGGCATGACCAAGGTCGCGATGCTGGGCCTGACCCTGCTGGTGCTTCAGCTGATCAACTGGATAGCTCCCGAAGAACAGGAAGTGACCACCGGGGTGAGCGTTCTTGCCTTCACTGCCTATACCATCGCCACGCTGACCGCGTGGTGGGTGGCAAAAAGCGAGGGAGAGGCGCGCCGAACCCGCTAGCGCTTCGCGCCCGCGCGGGTTAAGGGCGCGCTCATGTCAGACGCAGCCAGCCCGATCACCCCCGATGTCGTCGCCGCCCACGGCCTGTCCGAGGAGGAATACGCCCGCGTGCTTCACGCGCTGGGACGTGAACCGAACCTCGTCGAACTGGGCATCTTCTCGGTCATGTGGTCGGAGCACTGCTCCTACAAGTCGAGCCGCCTGCATCTGAAGAAGCTGCCGACCGAAGCCCCCTGGGTGATCTGCGGCCCCGGCGAGAATGCCGGCGTGATCGACATTGGCGACGGTCAGGCCGCGATCTTCAAGATGGAGAGCCACAACCACCCGAGTTACATCGAACCCTACCAGGGCGCGGCGACCGGGGTCGGCGGCATCCTGCGCGATGTCTTCACCATGGGCGCGCGGCCCGTGGCCAACATGAACGCGCTGCGCTTTGGCCGGCCGGACCACCCCAAGATGAAGAGCCTGGTCAAGGGCGTCGTCGCGGGGATCGGCGGTTACGGCAACTGCGTCGGCGTGCCGACGGTTGGCGGCGAGACCAATTTCCACAAGGCCTATGACGGCAACATCCTGGTCAACGCGATGACCGTGGGCGTGGCCGATGCCGACAAGATCTTCTATTCCGCCGCCACCGGGATCGGCAATCCGATCGTCTATGTCGGCTCCAAGACCGGGCGCGACGGGATCCACGGCGCGACCATGGCCAGCGCCGATTTCGACGAGAAGTCCGACGAAAAGCGCCCGACCGTGCAGGTCGGCGATCCCTTCACCGAAAAGCTGCTGATCGAGGCCTGCCTCGAACTGATGGCGACCGATGCGATCGTCGCGATCCAGGACATGGGCGCGGCAGGGCTGACCTCTTCCTCGGTCGAAATGGCGACCAACGGCAAGGCCGGGATCGTGCTCGACATGGACAAGGTGCCGTGCCGCGAAGAGGGCATGACCCCTTATGAAATGATGCTGAGCGAAAGCCAGGAGCGCATGCTCATGGTGCTGAAGCCCGGCAAGGAAGCCATGGCCGAGGCGATCTTCCGCAAGTGGGAACTGGACTTCGCGGTGATCGGCGAAGTGACCGACACCGGCCACATGGTGCTGACCTGGCAGGGCGAAACCGTCTGCGACATCCCGCTTGGCCCGCTGGCCGAGGATGCGCCGCTTTATGATCGCCCGCACCTCAGCCTCGAGGACTACAAGGCCTGGGCGGGGGTCGCGCCGCTGGGTGACGTTCCGCCGAGCAAGGACCTTGGCGCGGACCTCCTCAGGCTGATGGGCAGCGCGGACCTCGCCAGCCGGCGCTGGATCTGGGAGCAGTACGACAGCCAGGTTGGCGCGGACACCCTGCAGAAGAGCGGCGGCGATGCGGCGGTGGTGCGTCTGCACGGCACCCACAAGGCGCTGGCGATCAGCACCGACTGCACTCCGCGCTATTGCTATGCCGATCCCTACGAGGGCGGGAAGCAGGCGGTGGCCGAAACCTATCGCAACATCTCGGCGGTCGGCGCGACCCCGCTCGCCATCACCAACTGCCTCAATTTCGCCAACCCGCAGCGGCCCGAAATCATGGCCCAGATCGTTGAGGCCCTGCGCGGCATGGGCGATGCCTGCCGCGCGCTCGACTATCCGATCGTCTCGGGCAACGTCAGCCTCTACAACGAAAGCAAGGCGACCGGCGGCGGCTCGGCGATCCTGCCCACCCCTGCGATCGGCGGCGTCGGCCTGATGCAGGACTACTCGGTCATGGCGACGATCCGCTTCAAGGCGGAAGGCGAGGCCGTGTTCGTGATCGGCCAGTCGAACGGCCACCTCGGCCAGTCGCTGTGGCTGCGCGAGATCCATGGCCGCGAGGACGGCGCCCCGCCGCCGGTCGATCTGGCGAAGGAGCGCGACCACGCCGAATTCGTCCGCCAGCTGGTGGCCGATGGCAAGGTGACCGCGGTCCATGACGTGTCCGACGGCGGCCTGCTCGTCGCGCTCGCCGAAATGGCGCTGGCCGGCGGGATCGGCTGCACGGTCGAGGAAATCGGTGACCACTTCACCGCGTTCGGCGAGGATCAGGCGCGCTACATCGTGACCAGCGCGGTGGCCGAGACGATCCAGGCGGCCGGTATCCCGATGACCCGGATCGGCACCACCGGCGGCAGCGCGATTCGCGGTCCGGGCTTTGCGGTGGAACTGGCTGATCTGCGCGAAGCGAACGAGGCCTTCTTCCGCGACTGGATGGCGGTGTAAGGATGACGTCGTCCCGGACCAGATCCGGGACCGGTGGCCGCAGAGCGCCAGCTCGCGGCGCAATCC
>JAYRMP010000004.1:50401-64406 GCA_041912655.1 Novosphingobium sp.
CCCCGGGGGGCCCGGGCGCGGGCCCGCCCCCACGCTTCGTTTCAGGCCGCCTTCTGCACCGGGGCCATCAGGTCATAGGGATCGACGCCCGCCGCGCGCCACATTGCGTGGGCCTGGCGGTAATAGCGTGGCTCGCTCATGCCGAGGAACGCCCGCGCGTCCTCATACTGCATGGCCAGCAGGTCGCGGATCGGCATTTCGACCAGACGCGGGCAGACCTTGCCCAGCTTCTGCGCCTCGCGTACCGCACGGAACACGGGGACCTTGACGGTCTTGTGCTTGGCGATCTCGACCGCCCCGGCATAGCCGAGGAACAGGTGAGCCAGCGCCGGCTGCTGGCTGTAGGTGAAGGCCAGCACGCACTGCTCGCCGAGCGCATCGCGGCCGAACCCGGTCAGCACGTGGAGCAGATCGTGCGTGTCGCGCATCCGGCGGAAGTACCAGTCGACCTGATCGTTGAAGTACATGTCCGCCGGGCGGTACTTGTTGAGCTCGTCAACTAGGCCCTGAGCCGATAGCCCCTCGCGCTCCATGAAGTCGCAATAGACGTGGGCCAGGCTGCCGGCAGGCAGCTTGCGCAGAGCTTCGTGATCGTCGAGGATTTCGACCAGGCAGGGTTCGCTAGCGTAGATCGCCTTGCCGCGCTCGGACGTCAGGAACTTCTTCGCCGCATCGTAGGCGCCAGTCCAGGGCAGCGATTCGAAGATCGGCGCGACTTCGGCCGTGTTCTCCTTGTCCTTGACCAGGTTCTTGAAGTGCCGCCAGGCGCGCGCAAAATCGTAGCGCATCGCGGGGCGGTTGGGCAGCATCAGCGGCAGTTCGTCAGCCGCGGCGGGGACAATGGCGCTCTGCATGTTCATGCGAATGCATATGCGAATTACTTACAGCATTGTCAATATGCGTTGAGTGGGCGCCCACGCCTGTGCAAAGCACCCTTTCAGCCCTCGTCATTGCGAGCATAGCGAGCCGGAGGCGACCGAAGGTCTACCAATCCAGGAGTCGCGTAAACCGCCTCTGGATTGCTTCGCTACGCTCGCAATGACGAACTCGGGGGGGTAGGGAAAAAATTGGCCCTCAACCTTCTACCCAATCGCCGTGCGGGATCCCCAGCAGGCGCAGAACGTCGGTCAGGTCGCCCCGGTCGATCCAGCCATCACCCGCCGCGCGGGCCTTGGGCTTGGCGTGATAGGCGATGCCATAGGTGGCCGCCGCGATCATCGGGATGTCGTTGGCGCCGTCGCCGGTGGAGAGGCTGATCGCGTGCTGGCCGATCCGCGCCGCTTCCTCGCGCAACACCCGTTCCTTGACCGAACTGTCGGTAATGGCGCCGACAAGCCCGCCGGTCAGCGTTCCCTCACCCACTTCCAGCCGGTTGCCGACCACAAGCTCGAAGCCGAGCATTTCCGCGACCGGATCGGCGAACTGGTGAAAACCGCCGGTCACCAGCACGGTATGGCACCCGCGCGCCTTGAGCGTCGCAACCAGCGTCTTTGCGCCGGGCATCGGCTGGATGCGGGTGTTGAGGCAATCGAGGATCGCCCCTTCCGACAGTCCGCGCAGCAGCAACACGCGCTCGCGCAGGGCCGACGAGAAATCGAGCTCGCCCTGCATCGCGCGTTCGGTGATTGCGGCGATCTGCGGCTTGAGGCCCGCATAGTCGGCCAGTTCATCGATGCATTCCTGCCCGATCATGGTCGAGTCCATGTCCGAGACGAACAGGTGCGGCACCTGCGGTTCGTGGTCCGCGACCAGCAGGTCGCAGGGGCCGAAGCATTCGTCGAGCACGTTGCGCAGCACCGCTGCATCGCCATCGACGAGGTCGAGCTGGAGCGTCGTATCGCAGAAATCGAGCATTTCCGCTGCCGCCAGCTTCATCCCCGCCGCCTCGATCCGGGGCACAGCCTTCTCAAGGCTTGCGGAAAGATGGGCGGGGTCTGCTATCAGGCGGGCAATGAGCACGGTTTCTTCCTCGGTTCCGGCGGACCTGCCGCCGCTGGCGCTCATCGCAGGGCCGACCGCCAGCGGCAAGAGCGATTGCGCGGTGCGCCTCGCGCTGGCGCTGCGTGCGCAGGGACGCGAGGCAGTGGTGATCAACGCCGACAGCGCGCAGGTCTATGCCGACCTTGCGGTCCTCTCGGCGCGGCCCGCCGAGGAGGAAATGCAAGGCGTGCCCCACCGCCTGTTCGGGGAATGGGACGGAGCCGAGGCCTGCTCCGCCGCCGATTGGGCCGCCCGCGCGCGCGACGTGATCGCCGAATTCCATGCGGCGGGCGGCGTGCCGATCCTCGCCGGAGGCACCGGCCTCTATATGCGCACTCTGCTGGACGGCATCGCCCCGGTGCCGGAAATCGACGCGCTGGTCCGCGCCGCCGTCCGTGCCATGCCGGTGGAAGCGGCCTATGCCGCGCTGATCCGCGAGGACCCGGCGCGCGCCGCCCTCCTCGCCCCCGCCGACAGCCAGCGCGTGACCCGAGCGCTCGAGGTGGTTCGCTCGACCGGGCGGACGCTCGCCGAATGGCAACAGGAACTGAGCGGCGGGATCGGTGACAAGGTGGCGCTCCACCCCCTTGTCCTGCTCCCCCCGCGCGACTGGCTCTACAAGCGCTGCGACCAGCGCTTTGCCATGATGCTGGCGGGCGGTGCGATCGAGGAGGTCGAGGCCCTGCTCGCCCGCGCGCTCGATCCCGCGCTTCCGGTGATGCGCGCGATTGGCGTGCCGGAAGTGGCCGCTTATCTGGCCGGCGCAATCGACCTTGCCGAGGCACAGGTGCGCGGCGCGCAGGCCACGCGCAACTACGCCAAGCGCCAGTTCACCTGGTTCCGCAACCAGTCGCCGCCCGACTGGCCGCGCAGCCTGTCGGAAAATTGCAACACAGAGAGCACGTTCGCACTTTTATTGCGCACTTAGCGCTTGACATGATATTTCCTGTCTCCTATCGCGCCTCCACTTGCCGCCGAGGCGGCTCTTGCGCGAGTTGGAGAGGGACCCGGCACAGTTCGCTGTGCCGGGTCGGCTCTTTAGGGGCCGCGCAGGCGTGAAATGCGAAAGGGTTAATGCAGTGAGCGAGGAGCGCAGCGGCGCGGGGATTCTGGTCGAAAGCCTGGTCCGGCAGGGGGTCGAATACGTGTTCGGCTATCCCGGCGGCGCGGTGCTGCCGATCTATGACGCGCTGTTCGGCGATGCACGCATCCGCCACATCCTGGTCCGGCACGAAGCCGGCGCTGCCCACGCGGCAGAGGGCTATGCCCGCTCCACCGGCAAGCCCGGCGTGGTGCTGGTCACTTCCGGCCCCGGCGCGACCAACGCGGTCACCGGCATTGCCGACGCCTTCATGGATTCGATTCCGCTGGTCGTGATCACCGGCCAGGTTCCGACCGGGCTGATCGGTTCGGACGCGTTCCAGGAAGCCGACACCATCGGCATCACCCGCCACTGCACCAAGCACAACTACCTGGTGAAGGACCCCTCGGAACTCGCCGCGATCATCGACGAGGCGTTCCAGATCGCCACCAGCGGTCGCCCCGGTCCGGTCGTGATCGACATTCCCAAGGACGTCCAGATCGCCTCGGCCACGCTGGCGGACGGCGCTCCGCAGCGCCAGATCCGCTACAACCCGCCCTCCACTGCGCCTGACAGCGACATCGCCCGCGCGATCGAGCTTATCGCGAGCGCCAAGGCGCCGATCCTCTACACCGGCGGCGGGGTGATCAATTCCGGCCCGCGCGCGGCGGAATTGCTGCGCCAGTTGCAGGCGCTGACCGGCGCGCCGGTCACCTCGACGCTGATGGGGCTTGGCGCCTTCCCGGCCGACCATCCCGACTGGCTGGGGATGCTGGGGATGCACGGCACCTATGAATCGAACATGGCGATGAACCGGGCCGACCTGATGGTCTGCATCGGCGCGCGCTTCGACGACCGGGTGACCGGGCGGCTTGACGCGTTCTCGCCGGATTCGATCAAGATCCACATCGATATCGACCGGTCCTCGATCAACAAGACGGTCCAGGTCGACCTGCCGATCCTCGGCGATTGCGCTGCGGTGCTGGAGCAGCTGGTCGCTGCCTGGGGCAACCGCAAGGCCCAGGACCTGAGCGAGTGGAAGGCCCGGATCGACGGCTGGCGCGCCCGCCAGAGCCTCGCCTATCCGCAGGACCGCGCCGCGATCATGCCGCAGCACGCGGTGCAGCGACTGTTCGAACTGACCAAGGACAAGAACCCGGTAATCGCCACCGAGGTTGGCCAGCACCAGATGTGGGCGGCGCAGTATTTTCCGTTCTTCGAGCCGAACAAGTGGCTCACCTCGGGCGGGCTCGGCACCATGGGCTATGGCCTCCCCGCCGCAATCGGCGCGCAGCTGGGCAATCCGGACAGCCTGGTGATCGACATTGCCGGCGACGCCTCGATCCAGATGAACATCCAGGAACTGGGCACGGCGACGCAGTACCGCCTGCCGGTCAAGGTCTTCATCCTCAACAATGAGTGGATGGGCATGGTCCGCCAGTGGCAGGAGCTGACCTACGAAAGCCGCTATTCCAACTCCTATTCCGACAGCCTGCCCGATTTCGTGAAGCTGGCCGAGGCCTATGGCTGGAAGGGCATCCGGATCGAGGACGAAAGCCAGCTTGACGCGGGCATCCAGGCGATGATCGACCATGACGGGCCGGTGATCGTCGATTGCCTCGTCGCCAAGGAAGCCAACTGCTTCCCGATGATCCCGAGCGGCGCGGCGCACACCGACATGATCCTCTACGGCGACACCGTGGCGGGAACGATGGACGACGAAGCCAAGGCGCTGGTGTAAGGGGGCCGCACCATGATGAAGATCAAGCATGAAGCGTCGGAACGCCACGTCCTGACCATCACGGTCGATAACGAGGCGGGGATTCTCGCCAAGATCGCCGGGCTGTTCACCGCGCGCGGCTACAACATCGACAGCCTGACCGTGGCCGACATTACCGAGAACCACTCGGTCAGCCGGATCACCATCGTCACACACGGTCCGCCGGCGGTGATCGACCAGATCCATGCCCAGCTGGACCGGCTGGTGCCGGTGCACAAGGTGGTCGACCTCACCGAAATGGGCGCCCACGTCGAGCGCGAGCTGGCACTGGTCAAGGTGGCCGGCACCGGGGAAGCCCGGGTCGAGGCGCTGCGCCTGGCCGACGTGTTCCGTGCCAAGGTGGTCGACACCACCACCCACAGCTTCGTGTTCGAACTGACCGGCACGCCCGACAAGATCGACCGCTTCGTTTCGCTGATGCGCGAACTGGGACTGGTCGAAGTCGGCCGCACCGGGGTGGTCGGGATGATGCGGGGGGCGCAGGCCGCCTAGGATTTAACCCCTTCCCTTTCCTGCGCCGTCACCCTGAACTCGTTTCAGGGTCCATGGTGCGCCAAAGGCCAGGGCAGGATTTGTTGCGCAATGGATGCTGAAACAAGTTCAGCATGACGTTTGAATAGGAAGCGGAAATGAAGGTTTACTACGACGCCGATTGCGACCTGAACCTGGTCACGGGCAAGAAGATCGCCGTTCTGGGCTATGGCTCGCAGGGTCACGCCCACGCGCAGAACCTGCGCGACAGCGGCGTCAAGGAAGTGGCGATCGCGCTGCGTCCGGGCTCTGCCAGCGCCAAGAAGGCCGAAGCGGCCGGCTTCAAGGTCCTCCCCAACAAGGAAGCCGCCGCCTGGGCCGACATCCTGATGATCCTCGCCCCTGACGAACACCAGGCCGCGATCTGGGCCGACGACATCAAGGGCAACATCCGCCCCGGAGCGGCGCTGGCCTTTGCCCACGGCCTCAACATCCACTTCGGCCTGATCGAAGTGCCGTCGGACATCGACGTGATCATGATCGCACCGAAGGGCCCGGGCCACACCGTGCGCGGCGAATACGTCAAGGGCGGCGGCGTGCCGTGCCTGATCGCGGTGCACCAGGACGCCACCGGCAATGCCCATGACGTCGCGCTCGCCTATGCCTCGGGCGTCGGCGGCGGCCGCAGCGGCATCATCGAGACCAACTTCAAGGAAGAGTGCGAAACCGACCTGTTCGGCGAGCAGGCCGTGCTGTGCGGAGGCATCACCCACCTGATCCAGGCCGGGTTCGAAACCCTGGTCGAAGCCGGTTACGCCCCGGAAATGGCCTATTTCGAGTGCCTCCACGAAACCAAGCTGATCGTCGACCTGCTGTATGAAGGCGGCATCGCCAACATGCGCTATTCGATCTCGAACACTGCGGAATACGGCGACATCACCACCGGTCCGCGCATCATCACCGCCGAAACCAAGGCCGAGATGAAGCGCGTGCTGGCCGACATCCAGTCGGGCCGCTTCGTGAAGAACTTCGTGCTCGACAACCGCGCCGGCCAGCCGGAGCTGAAGGCCGCCCGCAAGGCCGCCGAAGCCCACCAGATCGAGCGCACCGGCTCGCAGCTGCGCGCGATGATGCCGTGGATCGGCAAGAACAAGCTGGTCGATCAGGAAAAGAACTGAGTTCTCGTCCATCTGATCGTTTGACCTGACAGGGCCTCCGGGGCAGGATTGCGAACAATTCGCAGATCCTTCCCCGGAGGTTTTTTCATGTCCAGGTCTATCCTTGCCGCCTTTGCCCTTGGCAGCGCGCTGTTGCTGACCGCGCCGATCCAGGCCCAGAAGGCGCAGGCTCCGGCCCTCCCCGGCAGCAAGTCGACAGCCGCCGTCACAGGCGGCACCTATCAGGCCGATCCCGGCCATACGCTGGTGCGCTGGACAGTCGATCACTTCGGCTTCAGCCCCTACACTGGCCTGTTCGGCGGAGTGACCGGCACTCTGGAACTCGATCCGAAGAACCCTGCCGGGGCTAAGGTCGATGTGACCATTCCCGTATCGGGCATTACCACCGCCAATGCGGCGCTGACCGCCCACCTGCTGCGCGCGCCCAAGGAAGCGGGCGGCAAGCCGGACTTCTTCGGCGCCGAACCCGCCCCGGCGCGGTTCGTTTCGACCAGGGTCGTCGTCACCGGCAAGGATCGCGGCAGGATCACGGGCAACCTGACGCTCAACGGCGTGACCAAGCCGGTTACGCTCGACGCCACGTTCTATGGTGCGGGCAAGGCCCCGGCGATGATGGGCGGCAAGGAGAACGTCGGCTTTACCGCGCGCGGCACGATCCTGCGCAGCCAGTTAGGTGTCGCCTATGGCATTCCGATGGTGTCGGACGCGGTCCAGCTCGAAATCGCGGCGGCCTTCGTCAAATAGGGCGGGAGACGAGACAAGGCGGGGAACCGCAGCGAGGTCTGGTCGTTTCGCTGCGAACCCCTTCGCGTCTGGAGTCCCCGATGATCCGCATCCTGCTTGCTGCCCTGCCCCCGCTCGTCCTGCTGTCTGCCTGCGATGGGGGTAGCGAACCGGCTTCGCAGAACGCGGCAACCACCGCCGCGGCGCCAGTCACGCAGACCCCGACCCCAGGCACTGCGCCCAGCGAACCGCCAGCAAGCCCGGCCAATTACGGAGCGACCGGCCCGGCAACCCCCGCCGCCAGCACGGCCGACGGCTGTGGTGCCGCGCAGGTGATGGACCAGATGAACCTGCGCCCGACCCCGGATGTCATGGCCGCAGTCCGCCGCGCTGTCGGACACAACCGGGTGCGGATCGTCGCCCCGGATTCGGTCGTGACGATGGACATGCGCCCCGACCGGCTGAACCTTGAAACCGGGCCGGACGGCAAGATCCGTTCGATCCGCTGCGGCTGATCTTCAGACCATCAGGGCAAAGGCAGTGCGCAGTTCGCGCACGAAGGCCTCTGGCTGCTCCCAGGCGGCGAAGTGGCCGCCCTTGTCCATGTCCCCCCAGTAGACGAGTTTCGGAAAGTTCCGCTCAGCCCATTTGCGCGGGGTGGGCAGGATCTCCTTCGGGAAGGCACTGACCGCCACGGGCAGTGTCACCTGCTGCGGCGCGAAGCTGCCGAAGCTTTCCCAATAGAGCCGCGCCGAGGATGCGCCGGTGGCCGGGAGCCAGTAGAGCATCAGGTTGTCGAGGATCTGGTCGCGCGACAGCGCATCAAAGGGAGAGCCGCTGTTGTCGGTCCAAGCCCACATCTTTTCGAAGATCCAGCCTGCAAGGCCCGCCGGACTGTCGACCAGCCCATATCCCACCGTCTGCGGACGGGTGCGCTGCTGGGTGGAATAGCCCGAATCCCAGTCCTGGTAATGCTTGAGCGCGCCCAGCGCCTTCAGCTCCGATGGCGAAGGATTGGCGAGGTCTTCGGGCTCAGGACGCCCGATCGGCATGTTGAGGTGGATACCAAGGCAGCCCGGCACCTGCTGCACGCCGATCGCGGTGGTCACCGCGCTGCCCCAGTCACCGCCCTGCGCCACCCAGCGGTCATAGCCGAGCCGCGCCATCAGCTCGCCCCAGGCGCGGGCGATCTTCTCCACCCCCCAGCCGGCCCGCGCCGGCTTGCCCGAAAAGCCGAAGCCCGGCAGCGATGGCGCGACGACATGGAAGGCCTGGCTGTCGTCCCCGGGATTGGCCAGCGCCTCGATCACGCCCATGAACTCGATCACCGAACCCGGCCAGCCGTGGGTGATGACCAGCGGCAGGGCATCGGCGCGGGGTGAGCGGACATGGAGGAAATGGATGTCCAGCCCGTCGATCTCGGTGATGAACTGGCCGAGGGCATTGAGCCGCGCCTCGCAGCGCCGCCAGTCATAACCGTGCCGCCAATAGCCGACGAGGTCTTGCAACTGGTCCAGCGGCGTCCCCTGCGACCAGTCGTCTACCGCCTCCTTCTCGGGCCAGCGGGTCAGGTCGATCCGCGCGTTGAGATCGTCGAGCTGCGACTGCGGGATGGCGAGCGTGAAGGGGCGAATCTGCGTCATGGAACCCAGCCTATGCGACAATCGCGATTGTGTTAATCGCGCAATTAAAGCAAACCTCGCGGCTCTTGAGAGGAGACGCACAGGTGCCCCAGCCGCAGCTTGCCGGGATCAAGGTGGTGGACCTGACCACCGTGGTCTTCGGCCCCTATTGCACCCAGATTCTCGCCGATCTTGGCGCCGATGTGATCAAGGTGGAAAGCCCCGGCTATGGCGATACCTTCCGCTGGTCCGCCCCTGCCCCGACCACGCCCTCGATGGCGCCGGGGTTCATGGCGCTCAACCGGGGCAAGCGTTCGATCGCGCTAGATCTCAAGGCGGCGGATGAACTTGGCGTAATGCACGATCTGCTGCGTGATGCCGATGTGTTCGTGGTCAATGTGCGGGGCAAGGCGCTGGAGCGACTGGGGCTCGACTATGCTTCGGTCCGCGCGCTCAATCCGGCCATCATCTATGTTCACTGCGTCGGCTTCGGGCAGGACGGCCCCTATGCCGACTTGCAGGCCTATGACGACGTGATCCAGGCGGCGACCGGCACGGCCACCCTGCTGCCGCGCGTCGATGGGAACCCGCGCCCGCGCTACCTGCCCTCGCTGATCGCCGACAAGGTGGCGGGTCTCCACGCCGCCTATGGCACCATGGCCGCGCTCTACAACCGCGAGCGCACGGGCGAAGGTCAGTGCGTGGAAGTGCCGATGTTCGAGGTGTTTTCCAGCTTCATGATGCTGGAGCATCTCGGCGGCCAGACCTTCGATCCGCCGGTCGGCCCGGTCGGCTATCCGCGTCAGATCGATCCGCTGCGCCAGCCCTTCCCCACCGCCGACGGGGCGATCTCAATCGTGATCTACACCCACGACGCCTGGGACCGGGTCTTTACCCTGCTTGAGGACCCGGACTTCATCGCGCAGGAGCGGTTCAACGTCCCCGGCGGGCGGGGTGCGCATCAGGACGAGCTCTACGCGCATCTCGCCACGCTGACGCCGAACTTCACTACCGCCGAACTGCAGCGCCGCTGCGAGGCAGTGCAGATCCCGGCTCAGCCCGTGCGCGACCTTGGCGAGGTGATCGACGATCCGCACCTGAACGCGGTCGGCTTCTTCACCCGCCGCGAGCATCCGACCGAGGGCGCCTACTTCGAGCAGGCCCAGCCGGTGAAGTTCTCGTCGGGCAGCGCTGCACCGGTGCGGATGCCGCCCAACCACGATGAGCATGGGGCAGAGATCAGGGCGGAACTGGCAGCGAGGAAGGGCTAGGCGGTCCCCCGCACCCTCCCGTCACCCCGGGCTTGACCCGGGGTCCAGCTTCCTCCTTCGGCGCTGGGCTCGAAACCAAGCTGGACCCCGGATCAAGTCCGGGGTGACGAAGGGGACTGCGACGCGAGCCTCAGCCCGTCACCGCCGCCTTCGACGCCGCTTCCACCCGCGAGCGGTCCGCCAGCATCATCGTGGTCGATGCCTTCGCCAGCACATTGCCCGCGTCATCGAGCAGGTGACCTTCATAGAACGCGGTCTTGCGGCCATTGCGCACCGCCCAGCCCTCGGCAATCACCAGGCCGGGGCGGACGGGCGCGAAGAAGCTGACTTTCAGTTCCAGCGTCATCGGGGTCACGCCCGCGCCGTTCTTCGCGATGGCCGCGTGGGCCATGGCCGCGTCGATCCAGCCGGTGACAAAGCCGCCCTGCACCACTCCGCCGGAATGGCACATGTCGGCGCGCGCCATGTATTCCAGCCGCGCGCGGCCTTCGGGGTTCATCTCCGCAATGCGGACAAGGCTCATGGTCCTGTAAAGCGGGTCGTTCGAAGTGTCGCTCATGATGCTTACGCCAGCGCCGAATAGATCAGGGTCTTGAGCTCACGCCGGATCGGATAGACGCTGGAGGGCGAAAGCTGGGTCATGAACACCGCCGTCAGCCGCTCGACCGGATCGACGAAGAACGCGGTGGAGAACATCCCCCCCCAATAGAACTCGCCAACCGAACCCGGGATCATGTTGCGCGCCGGATCGAGATTGACCGCGAAGCCGAGGCCAAAGCCAACCCCGGCATTGGTCGCCTCGCTGAACAGCGACTTCGACCAGCTGGCCAGATCGCCGCCATCGGGCAGGTGGTTCATGGTCATCAGTTCCAGCGTCTTGCGGGAGACGATCCGCTCGCCCTCAAGCTCGCCGCCGTTCAGCAGCATCGTGCAGAACCGGTGATAGTCGAGCGCGGTGGAAACGAGCCCGCCGCCGCCCGAAACCTGCCGGGGCTCACGGCTCCACGCGCTTTCCTCGGCGCGGTCGTACATCACCCGGCCCTTGCCAGGCATGAAGGTATAACAATCGGTCAGCCGATCGGTCTTGCCTTCCGGCACGGCAAAGAAAGTGTCGTCCATCTTGAGCGGCGCGAAGATGCGGCTGCGGAAGAAATCACCCAGCGACTGGCCGGACAGGCGCTGGACCACAGCGCCGAGCACGTCGGTCGACACCGAGTAGTTCCAGCCCTCGCCCGGCGAGAACTCCAGCGGGATCTGCCCCAGCGCGGCGACAAAGCCGTCGAGATCGAGATTGCCGTGCCAGTTCTCCAGCTTGCCCTCGCGGTAGGCGGCATCCATGTTGGAGCGGTTCTGGAAGCCGTAGGTCAGCCCCGAAGTGTGGCGCAGCAGGTCGACCATCAGCATCGGCCGCGCGCAGGGCTTGGTCAGGAACGGCACCCCCGCCCCGCCGCCGTTGTAGACGCCGAGGTCCTTGAACTCCGGCAGGACGTGGTGGACCGGCGTATCGAGAGCGACCTTGCATTCCTCCACCAGCATCATGAAGGCGATCGAGGTGATCGGCTTGGTCATCGAGGCGATGCGGAACAGCGAACCTTCGTCGATCGCCTTGCCGCCCTCGCGCGCCGGACCTTGCGACGAGAAATGCGCGATTTCCCCATCGCGGGCGATCAGCACCTGCGCGTGGGGCAGCTTGCCGCTGTCGAGATAGCGTTCCTTGATGAAGGCATCGAGGCGGGCAAGGCGGCGGGCATCGAAGCTGCCGCTCGGCGCGGTGATCAGGGACACATGGCTCTCCGTCAAATCGGTTGCACTTTGCGCACCTGTATTGCCGGTGAAGTGGAACTGGGCAAGGGGCGAAGCCGATGGAAAGCCGCGCTTCGGCCTTTACAAGCCCGGCCCTGCTCGCCATAGGCTCATCCCATGACGCGCGCGCGCACCTTGAATCTGGGCCTTACCCTGCGACTTATCCGCCCTTGGGCGTGAGCTGGTGCGTCCCCGCCGGGCGCCCGGCGGCTCCCAAGGGGATCGAGACAACGCACACAGTCGCAATGCCAGTTATCGAGACGCTATCATGACCATGCTGAAGAACCCCGGCGCCAAGTACCGCGCCTTTCCGCCCATCAACCTGCCCGACCGCCAGTGGCCCTCTAAGGTCATCGACAAGGCGCCGCGCTGGCTTTCCACCGACCTGCGCGACGGCAATCAGGCGCTGATCGATCCGATGGGCGCGGAAAAGAAGATGCGCTTCTTCGACCTGCTGCTGAAGGTCGGCTGCAAGGAGATCGAGGTCGGCTTCCCCGCCTCTGGCGCGACCGATTTCGATTTCATCTCCGGCCTCGTCCGTGGCGGCAAGGTGCCCGAGGACGTGACCATCCAGGTCCTCACCCAGTCGCGCCGCGACTTGATCGAGACCAGCTTTGCCAGCCTCGAAGGCTCGCGCTCGGCCATCGTCCACCTCTACAACGCGGTTTCGCCGGTGTGGCGCAAGATCGTGTTCGGCATGTCGCGCGAGGACATCAAGGCCATCGCCATCGAAGGCGCCAAGGTGCTGCGCGATCAGGCGGCGAAGTATCACGGCACTGACTGGATCTTCGAATACAGCCCGGAAACCTTCTCCACCGCCGAGGTCGATTTCTCGGTCGAGGTCTGCGCGGCGGTGATGGACGTTCTCCAGCCGACGCCCGAACACCCGATCATCTTCAACCTGCCCGCCACGGTCGAATGCGCGACGCCCAACGTCTACGCCGACCAGGTGGAACTGTTCGGGCGGATGATCCCCAACCGCGACAGCGTGGTGATCTCGCTCCACACCCATAACGACCGGGGCACGGGCATTGCCGCTGCCGAACTCGGCCTGATGGCCGGCGGCGACCGCGTGGAAGGCTGCCTGTTCGGCAATGGCGAGCGCACCGGCAACTGCGACCTCGTGACGGTGGCGCTCAACATGTACACGCAGGGCGTCGATCCCGAGCTCGACTTCTCGGACATCGACGCGATCGCCAAGACGGTCGAATACTGCAACCAGCTGCCGATCCACCCGCGCCATCCCTATGTCGGGGAACTGGTCTACACCTCGTTCTCGGGCAGCCATCAGGACGCGATCAAGAAGGGCTTCGCCGCGCGCGAGAAGCAGAACGACGAGATCTGGGAGATGCCCTATCTCCCGATCGACCCGGCGGATCTGGGCCGTAGCTACGAAGCGGTGATCCGCGTCAACTCGCAGTCCGGCAAGGGCGGTTTCGCCTGGGTGCTGGAACAGGACCAGGGCCTCAAGCTGCCGAAGAAGATGCAGGCGCACTTCTCCAAGCACGTCCAGGAACTGGCCGACGAGGTTGGCCGCGAACTCTTCGCTGACGACATCTGGGACGTGTTCCAGCGGACTTACAAGCTCAACACCCCGCAGCATTTCCAACTGGTCGACTACGAGGAATCGAAGGCGCCCGACGGCACCCGCGTGTTCGCCGGCAAGATCGAGCTCGACGGCAAGGAACAGTCGGTTTCGGGCCGGGGCAACGGGCTGATCTCGTCAGTCGTAACCACCCTGCGCGACAGTTTCGGCGTGCAGCTCGAGGTGAAGGACTACACCGAGCACGCGATGACCGCCGGGTCAGATGCCCGCGCGGCGGCCTACGTCGAATGCGTCACGCCGGACGGCAAGACCATCTGGGGCGTGGGCATCGACGAGGACGTGGCCACCGCCAGCGTCCGGGCGGTGCTTAGCGCGGCCAACGCCGTCTAGAACGCGAAATGTCCGCGCGAAAGCGCGGGCGTTTCTCCTTGATTCCCCTCCCGTCTGCGGGAGGGGTAAGGGGAGGGCCTGTTACCCTTGCGCCCCCAACACCCCCCTCCCCGGGGGGGGGGGGGGGGGGGGGGGGGGGGGCCCCCCCCCCCCCCCGGGG
>JAYRMP010000005.1:0-58681 GCA_041912655.1 Novosphingobium sp.
GACGTTTGGTCAGATCGCGGGCAGGGCGGCTGGTTCGGCGATCCGCGCGGCCACTCCGAAGCGGCGCGGCGCGGCTGGGAAAACCGGGGCAGCAGCTCGCGCGGTGGCCGGGACGACGATGACGATTACCGCTCGTCGCGGTCTTCCTCCTCGCGTTCCTCCTCGTCGCGCTCTTCCTCGCGCTATGATGACGACGATGACGGTCGCGGCCACGGTCGCGGCGGCTGGTTCGGCGATCCGCGCGGTCATTCCGAAGCCTCGCGGCGTGGCTGGGAAGACCGTCGCTGACGCAGCCCAGTCGGTGCGCCGGGACGCGCGGGAGCGAAAGCTCCCGCGCGTTTTGGTTTGAGACTACAGCCAGCCACGCCTGCGCGCGTACCAGACCGCCGCGGCGGATCCGGTCAGCAGGCCGCCCACCACCAGCGCGAAGCCGCGCAGACCGGTGTGGAAGAAGCCCAGCTGGAAGTTCATCCCCAACAGCCCCGCCACCGCGCTGAACACGCCGATCACCGCGGTCAGGAAGGTCAGCGTCTTGACCAGCCCGTTGGTCGAATGCGCGGCCAGCGTGGTGAACAGGTCGAAACTGCCGATCAGCACTTCGCGGGCATGCTCCATCTCGTCGACCGTGCGATCGTAGCGGGCGGCCAGCCGCTCGAAGTGGGCGCAGGCCTCGGCGTCGATCTCGACCGTCAGGTCGGCGCGGGTCAGGGCGTGGAACACCTGCCGCTGACGGCCCAGCGCGCGGCGCAGCGCGGCGATCCGCTGGCGCAGCGCGACGATCGCGCGCAGCACCCGTTCATCCGAACCACCACTCAGGATGCTGCGGTCCAGCCGGTCGGCGACCTCCTCGATCCGGGCGATCGCGGCGAGAAATCCGTCGAGGTGCCAATCGAGCAGGCTGGCGAGCAGGGTCGGGGCGGAGAGCAGTCCTATCGCGGTCTCCGCCTTGTCCTGGGCGCGGAAGGATTCAAGGAAAGCGACCTCGCCCTGGTGCACGCTGAGCAGCCAACCGTGCGCCACCGCGAAGCCGACCCGGCTTTGCTCCGCCTGCTCGGGGGGAAGCAGCAGGGTGAGGGTGAACAGCCCGGCATATTTGTCGAGATGCGGCGGACCATCTTCGCGCGGGGAGGCGAGCAGCGCCAGGATCGCGCGCGGATCGCCGCCGAGCAGCGCCGCCAGCCGGGCGGCAAGGCCCGGCAGCAGACCGGAAGCAGCATCCCCTTCGCCCACTTCGACATCGATCCAGACCAGCTGGGTTCCGGCAATCCCGCCCGGTTCCAGCTCATCCAGCGCCACCGCGCGGTCGTGCCCGCAGGCGTCATAAAGCCAGGCACGGATGCACGCTTCCGTGGACTGGTCGCCCGCGGTGTCGGTGTCGCGCTGCGCTGCTTCCTCTGCCATGGCGGCCTCCGCCGCGAACTGCGGCGCGGGTGATACCGGCACTGGCGCGGGAAGGTTCCGGCGTTATTCGCCGGCGAAGATCGCCACCTGCCTGACGCCCGTGCTGGTGGCGCGGGCGCGGTACATGCCGGGGGTGTTCTGCGCGAACACCGCCTCGCCGCGCGGGGTCACCACGATCACCCCGCCATCGCCGCCGAGTCCGCCGACCTCGGCAATCACCGCATCGGCAGCTTTCTGCGCAGTCTCCTTGCGGAAGCGCAGCCGCGCGCAGATCTCGTGCGCCACCCCGGCGCGGATGAAGTATTCGCCCGATCCGGTGGCGCTGACGGCACAGGCCCGGTCGTCGGCATAGGTGCCTGCGCCGATCACCGGGGCATCGCCGATCCGGCCCCAGCGCTTGCCGGTCATCCCCCCGGTAGAGGTCGCCGCCGCGACATGGCCCGACGTGTCGAGCGCAACCGCGCCGACCGTGCCGAACTTGCGGTCGACGTCATAGGCGGACAGCTGCTTTGCCTTCATCTCGTCCAGCTGCTTGCGGCGCTCAGGCGTCGCGAACCACGCAGGATCGACCTGTTCCAGCCCCTTGTCCCGCGCGAACTGGTCTGCGCCTGCGCCGCTCAGGAAGACATGACGGCCATCGGCCATCACCGCGCGGGCCAGCCGCACCGGGTTCCGGGTGCGGGTGACGCCGGTCACCGCGCCTGCCGCGCGGGTGCGCCCGTCCATGATCGCCGCATCGAGTTCGTTCGTCCCGTCCCAGGTGAACACCGCGCCGCGCCCGGCGTTGAAGTGCGGATCGTCCTCCATCACCACCACCGCCGCCTCGACCGCGTCCATTGCACTGCCGCCGCGTTCGAGCACCGCCGTCCCCGCTGCCAGCGCCCGATCAAGCGCGGCGCGGTATTCCGCTTCCTTCTCGGGCGTCATTGCCTCGCGGCTCATCGTTCCGGCACCGCCATGGATGGCGATGGACCAGCGCGGCTTGGCGGGTTTGGCATGGACCGCCGTGCCCAGCACAAGGGCAGCGGCGAAAGAGGCGGCGAGCTTGAGAGCGGTGCTTGTCTTCATGCCCCCCGCATAGCAGAAACCGCCCATGCCCGACTATGCCATCCGCGAGGACGACCTGACCGGCGAGGAGATCGCCGCGCTACTACGCCTGCATCTTGCCGAAATGCACCAGTGGTCGCCGCCGTGCAGCGTCCACGCCATGCCGATCGAACGGCTGCGCGCCAGCGACGTGACCTTCTTCAGCGCCTGGCATGGTTCGCGCCTAGCCGCCTGCGGGGCGATCAAGCAGCTGGACCCGGCCCACGGCGAACTGAAATCGATGCGCGCCCATCCCGATTACCGGGGCCAGGGTGCGGGCCGGGCGATCCTGCTGCACCTGCTGGAAGTTGCGCGCGGGCGCGGCTTTGCCCGTGTCAGCCTGGAAACCGGCGCGCCCGAGCAGTTTCTCCCCGCGCGGCGGCTTTACGAAAGCCACGGCTTTGCCGAATGCGGCCCCTTTGCCGACTATCGCCCCGATCCCTTCAGCCTGTTCATGACGAGAACCCTGTGAACCAACCCATCCTGCGCGCGGCGAATGCCGCCGACGTGCCCGCCATCTCACGCCTCGCCATCGATTCCTTCATCGCCAAGTTCGGCGAACTCTATCGGCCGGAAGACCTCGCCACATTCCTGGCCGACGCGCTGGAGGAACCGGCGATTGCCGCCGAACTCGCCAATCCGACACGGCTCTACCGGCTGGCAGAGGCGGACGGGCGACTGCTCGGCTATTGCAAGATTGGCTTGACCTGCGGCTTCCCGGAGCATGCGCGCGGCGCGCGGGTGATGGAGCTCAAGCAGCTCTACACCGCTCCACAAGCGACGGGGCAGGGCATCGGCGGCATGCTGATGGATTGGGCCATGGCCGAGTTCGACGCGCGCGGCGCGGACGAGGTGCAGCTCTCGGTCTATTCCGAGAACTTTGGCGCGCACCGCTTCTACCAGCGCTATGGCTTTGCCAAGGTCGCCGACATCACCTTCCGGGTCGGCGAGCAGCTCGATCCCGAGTTCCTGTTCGCCCGGATGCTCTAGCTTTCGCGCAGGCCCAGTACCGCCGTCACGTAGTTGATCGGCGCATGGTCGGCGAGGCCGCGCAGCAGGACGTTCCCCGGACGCCAGGCGTGACGGCGCAGGTAATCGAACCCGCCGGCGCGGCGGTCGGCGGCGATGAACGAGGCATCCGGGTCAACCTGAATTCCGCCATGCCGATCGACATAGTGCAGCGCGCCGACATGAGCGAACAGCGGTTCGGGTGGAACCCGTGCGATCAGATCGCGGCATTCGACGTAGCGCCGCACGGGCCGGCCCACGAACCGCTTTGCGAAGGCCCGGTCACCGACGCGCGGGGAGCCGAAGGTTATCAGTTCCACGCGCTCGTCGGCTCCGGCCAGCAGCGTGGCAAGCGCCCCGCCGAGACTGTGGCCCGTAGCGAAGATTCGCTGGCACGATCTAGCCCGCATCCAGCGCGCGACCTGCCCGGCCAGCCCTTCGTCGTCCTTCCCCAGCCAGGCGCGCGCGAAACCGGCATGAACGCGCCCACCACCCGGCCAGTCGCGCGGCCAGGCGCGGGCATCGGTGGCGAGGTCCTGCAGCGAATCAGGCTGGGTGCCGCGAAAGGCGATCCAGGCAGTGCCAGCAGAGTTCAGCGCGGCAAGACCCTGGCTGCCGGTGGCGGGATCATGGAACAGGCCATGGTCGCGCAGGTCCAGCGCCGCGAGCGCGGCCACCATGGGCGCCGCATCATCCTCGAAGCGGATATAGGCCAGCCGGGCGAGCTCCGCCGCCAGGGCGTCGCCACGCGCGGCGAACAGCGCCGGATCGAGCGGGGGCTGCCGTTCGGGATGGAACAGCGCAAGACGGGTTGCATCATACTGCACGAAAAGACCTATCCCGCCTCGATTGCGGCATGGCAAGCCAGCCTCTATATGCGCCCCATGTCCTCGATCAGACCCTGGCGCGATATCCAGCGCCGCAAGAGCCGGCAGATCATGGTCGGCAAGGTGCCGGTGGGCGGCGATGCGCCGATCACGGTCCAGACCATGACCAACACCCTTACCAGCGATGCGGTCGCGACGATCGACCAGATCCGCCGCTGCGAGGATGCGGGGGCAGACCTGATCCGCGTCTCCTGCCCGGACGAAGCGAGCACGGCGGCCTTCGGCAAGATCGTGAAGGCAGCGCGGGTGCCGCTGATCGCGGACATCCATTTCCACTACAAGCGCGCACTCGAAGCGGCAGACGCTGGCGCGGCCTGCCTGCGGATCAACCCCGGCAATATCGGCTCCAGCGACCGCGTGGCTGAAGTGGTTCGCGCCGCCAAGGCCAACGGCTGCGCGATCCGGATCGGCGTCAACGCCGGCAGCCTCGAAAAGGACCTGCTGGAAAAGTACGGCGAACCCTGCCCCGAGGCGCTGGTCGAAAGCGCGCTCGATCACATCAAGCTGCTGCAGGACCACGATTTCCACGAATACAAGGTGGCGGTGAAGGCCAGCGACGTGTTCCTGGCGGTGGCCGCCTACAACGGCCTGGCCGATGCGGTGGACTGTCCGCTGCACCTCGGCATTACCGAAGCGGGCGGGCTGATCGGCGGCACGGTGAAAAGCTCGATCGGCATCGGCAACCTGCTGTGGGCGGGAATCGGCGACACGATCCGCGTCTCGCTCTCCGCCGAACCGGAAGAGGAAGTGCGCGTCGGGTTCGAGATCCTGAAGGCGCTGGGCCTGCGCACCCGGGGCGTGCGGATCGTCTCCTGCCCCAGCTGCGCGCGGCAGGGCTTTGACGTGATCCGCACGGTCGAGGCGCTGGAAAACCGCCTGTCGCATATCAAGACGCCGATGAGCCTGTCGGTGCTGGGCTGCGTCGTCAACGGCCCCGGCGAAGCGCGCGAGACAGACATCGGCGTGACCGGCGGCGGCAACGGCAAGCACATGGTCTATCTCTCGGGCGTGACCGACCATCACGTGCAGAGTGAAGCGATGCTCGACCACATCGTCTCGCTGGTCGAGGCCAAGGCCGCCGAACTCGAAGCCGCCCAGGCCGAACCCGTCGCCTGATGCACCCGGCGCTGGTCCTGCTGCGGGCCACGCTGCGTGACAGCCTGAACCTGTGGCGGACCGTTCCCGCGCTCCCGCTCGCCGTGGCGGCAGCCGAACTGCTCCAGCATCGCGCGGAAGTGAAGCTGGGGATGTTTGCCAGCCCCGGTGCCTTCGCCATGCTGGCCATGGCGCCGGAACGGTGGTGGTGGGGCGGGCTCAAGCTGGCGACCCTCGGACTGGCCACATTCGGAGGGCTATGGCTGTGGTGCCGACGCGATGGCGGTGTGCTTCGATCAGACCGGTTTGCCCTTGCCATCCTGCTGGGCGCGCTGCTGACCCTGCCCGACGCCATGGCGCAGGGCCGGGTCGATCCGGTTACGGGCATGCTCGGCTCGCTGGTGGTCAACCTGCTGGTCCTGCCGCTGCTGCCCTACACGGCCGGAGCCATTGCCGGCGATGCGGGCATGACCCTGCGCGCGGCCTGGACGCGCGGCTGGTGGCCTGCGTTGCGCATGGCGCTGATGCTGGTTGCGGGCTACGCCCCGCTTCAGGCCCTTCACCTGCTCAACCACCGGCTTGCCATGGGCCAGGGCGATGCCCTGCTCTGGACGCTGCTGGTGTGGGATTCGCTGGTGGTCGGCCTGATGGCCGCGTGGCTGGGCACGGCGCTCCACCACGGCTATCGCGGCGCGGCGGCATTTGCGAAGCGGTAAGACCTTGGCCTTACAAGGCCTTGTATGGTTCGCCTGCTTTCCATCGCGCTTGTCGCCATCGGCTTGATGAGCCTGCTGGCCGTGGCCTTCGGGGCCGGTTCGTCAGGCGATAATGCCGCCAGTGCCGAAGCCGCGGCCGAGGCAACCTCTGCCCCGTCCTCGCACGAAGCGCAGGCATTGCTGCTAAAGCGGGATGGCAGCGGCCAGTTCCATCTCACCGCCACGGCGAATGGAAGCGACGTCACCTTCCTGATCGACACCGGCGCCGACATGGTCGCCCTGACCGAGGCCGAGGCCGAGAACCTGGGCCTGATGCTGAACGACAACGATTTCCAGCCGATGGCGCAGACCGCCTCTGGCGTCGGCTATGGCGCGGAAGTGACGCTGGACGAACTGCTCGTCGCCGGGCAGGAATTCCACGATGTCGAAGCGGTGGTGATGCGCGGGCTTTCCACCAACCTGCTGGGGCAGACCGTCCTGTCCCGGTTCGGCAAGGTCGAGCTCAAGGGCGATTCGATGGTGATCCACCGGCGTTGAGCCCGCCGTCGGGCTCGGCTAACGCCGCGCCCATGACCATCGCCATCCGCCCCGCTGTGCCGTCCGACCTGCCGCTGATCGCCGAGCTGATCCGCGCCCTCGCCGACTACGAGAAACTCGCCCACGAGGTCCGCTTCGACGAAGCCGAGCTGGGCCAGCACCTGTTCGGCCCACGCCCGATGGCCGAGGTCGTGATCGGCGAGCTCGACGGCGTAGCGCAGGGCTTCGCGCTGTTCTTCCACAACTTCTCGACCTTCGAGGGTCGCCCCGGCATCTACCTCGAAGACTTGTTCGTGCGCCCCGAAGCACGCGGCGCCGGGCTGGGAACGGCGCTGCTGGCCCATCTTGCCGCGCTGACGGTGGAGCGCGGCTGCGCCCGGCTGGAATGGTCAGTGCTGGACTGGAACGCGCCCGCAATCAGCCTCTACCAGAGCCTGGGCGCGCGCTTCATGGATGAATGGACCGTGATGCGCGTCGATGGTGAAGCGCTGGTCCGCATGGCAAGTGCCGGGCGATGATACTTAATCTCCCTCTTCCCTTGGCGGGGTGATTCGGTTTATCCACAGGGCATGACTGGGGTGAACCGGCGCGATCTGATCAAGGGCTCGCTGGCGGCGGGGGCGATGCTTGCCCTGCCGGCGCGGGCGTTCGCCCAGGATTTCCTCCAGGACTTCGACCGCACCTTCGGGCTGACGGCAGACCCCGTTCCGCCCCCGGCCCCTGCCCTGCCGACCGTGGTCGAACCCAACCCCGCCTACGATCGCAAGCTGCTGGAAATCGCCGCGCGCGAGGTTGAACGCGCAGGCGCGAAGGTCTGGCGGCGCGACATCGTCGGGATCGCCGATTTCGCGCGGCCTTCAACCCTGCCCCGCTTTCACTTCGTGAACCTCGAAGGCGGAACGATCCGATCGTTCTACGTCGCCCACGGGCGCGGTTCGGACCGTGAGCATTCGGGCTTCCTGCAGGACTTCTCGAACGTCCCCGGTTCCGAGGCGACTTCGCGCGGGGCCTACCTCACCTGCGAGTGGTACAACGGCAAGTACGGTACCTCGATCCGCCTCGAAGGGCTGGATCAGGACAATTCCAACGCGCTCGACCGCGCCATCGTGATGCACCCGGCGTGGTACGCCTCGCCAGATCTGATCGCCAAGCAGGGCAAGCTCGGCCGCTCCGAAGGCTGCTTCGCCATGTCGCCCGACCAGTTCAACGAAGCGCTGTGGCACCTCTCCGGCGGCCGCCTGCTCTACGCCGACCGGATCGAAGTCTGAGGCTAATTTTGCTCGAACCATCAGGTTCGTCATCCCCGCGAAGGCGGGGATCCAGCACCGGCACTCTGCAACAGCTCAACGGTTGAGATCGAACCAGCGATCCCGCCAGTCCGGGTTCCCCTGTTCGATCAGCTTGACCTTCCACGCGCGCCGCCACTTCTTGACTGCTTTCTCCCGAGCAATCGCGTCTTCGATCCGGTCATGCCACTCGGCGTGGACCAGCCGGGTGATTGCGTATCGGGCGCAGAACGCGCTGCCTTCCCCCGCGCGGTGCCGGGTCATGCGGGCGGCAAGATCGCCGGTCACGCCGGTGTAAAGCGCGCCTCCGCGACGGTTGGCAAGGATATAGACCCAGCCGCCGCGCCGCATCGAAGCTCAGGAGCTGGATCCCCGCTTGCGCGGGGATGACGGTGGACCGGGGCGCGAGTGCCCGCTGATCACAGCGGATTGTCGAGCTTGATCACCTTTTCCGTGGTCTGGCGCTTGCCGTCCCACGGCTTGCGGGGCGCGGCAAACGACGCAATCACCGGGGCATCGCGGCCATAGATGTCGCGGAAGGTGCCCATCTTGCCGTTGATGTCGGTCGCCATGGTGAAATAGGTCAGGTACACCGGGAACTGCTTGATCATCGGCACCTTGGTGTACTGTTTCGACAGGAAGATGTCGGTCACTTCCTGCGGGGTCTTGCCGGCGGCGAGAATCGCCATGGTCATGCCCAGTTCCACCGCGCGTTCGGTGCGGATGCAGCCGTGGCTGTAGGCGCGCACCGGCGTGTTGAAGAGCGCCTTCGACGGGGTGTCGTGAAGGTAGATCGCATGCTCGTTGGGCATGTCGATCTTCATCCGGCCCAGCGAATTGCCGTCACCCGGCTGCTGGACGACATAGATCGTGCCGTCCTTGGCCTTGGTCACCTTGTAGTTCTCTCGTACCGCCCGGGCCGGGTTGGCGAGCAGCGCCGGGCCGAGCCCTTCGCCGACCACGATCGACTGCGGCACGGTCCAGGTCGGGTTGAACACCACGTTCTCGACCATTTCGGCAAGCTGCGGGGTGGCAGTCTTGCCCGGCTTGCCGACGACCGTGCGGTAGGAACGGATCACCTCGTTATCGACCGTAAGGCGCAGCTGGAATTCGGGCACGTTGGTCAGCAGGTAGTACTTGCCGAGATCGCGCTGGAGCCAGCGCCAGCGATCCATGTTGGCGCGGATCAGGGCGCGGCCGGCCTTGTTGGCCGCCGGTGTGCGCGCCAGCATCGCCTTGAGCGCGGCATAGTCGGCGTGGCTGGGGGCGAGCGCGGCAATCTCGCCCGCGATATCGTGCGAGGCGAGCGCACGGGCCATCACTGCATGGGTCGGGTTGGCCTCGACATCGGGATCGACCACGAACCACTGCACCCGCGCGTCCATCCGGGTGCGGCCATCGCGCATGTCCTCGACCACCCAGGCGAAGACCTTGCTCGCCTGGGCGTCAAGGTCCGGACCGGGACCGGCGGCGATCGCCTTGGCCAGCGCAGCCGGCTCGTAGTCGGCGGGGAACAGCCCTTCCGCATCGAGACCCTTGATCACGTTCAGCAGTTGCTCGGCATCGGCCACGGTCCAGCTCATCACCGGCTCGTCCAGCGGCAGCTGGGGAGCGATCACCGGCGCGGCGACATCGGCCGATGCCGGGCTGGGGGTGGCAACCGGCGCAGCGGCCTGGCTGGCAGCGGGCGAAGGAGCGGCCTGCGGCGCGGCTGACGCAGCGGCTTGCGGCTGCGGCTGTCCGGCGGCCAGCGCCGCGGCTGAAACCAGCCCCAGCCCCAGCCCAGCACTCCACTTGATTCCACTCCGTCCCAGGTACTTCATCTGCAAACTCCAGCCGACAGGATCGCCGCGCTAGCACGGGAAGCCTGTACCCAATATTGCCATGAACGCCTTATCGCCGCTGGGGGCGTCGGGTTCAAGCGTATCAGCCGCCCTGCAACAGATGCATCCACGCCTCGCCCAGCAGCGGAGCGAGCGAATCCCGGGACGCTTGGTCCAGGGCCGCATGACGGGTCCGCAGTTCGCGCAGGCACCGCACCTGATAGCGGAAGGTGCCCTGTTCGTAAGGCAGCCCCATCGCGGTCATCCGGAACCGCTCTTCCCCGGCCTCCAGCGCCGCTTCGTTGGCCAGCAGGAACGGCGCGTAGACCTCGCCCGCAATCCGCACCAGCTCGCGCACCACCGGCGTGAAACCGGGCTCCCATTCGCCCTCCACGCCCGACATGTCATCGACATGGGCCAGCCAGCGGTAAGTGTAGGGATAGTCGGCGCGCATCATCGCCTGCGGGGTGGGGTCGGTGCCAAGCTGGGAAAGCTGGCCGAAGATCCCGAACTCGGCCATGCTCGGCCGGGTCCCGAACAGGCAGTGCCGATCGACCACATGGGCTTCCAGCGCGGCGAGGACCGCGCGGGTACTCGCCTCGATCAAGGGGAAGTTCTCGCGCGTGCAGCCGACCAGCGCCATGCGCCCGACCTGCCGGGCGCGGAACTGCTCGGCAAATTGCTGGCTCTGCTCCAGGGCGCCGCCCTTCATGTTGTCGAAGGCGAGCCAGCGGCTCATCTGCACCTGGTCGACCTCTTCCAGCCAGCGATAGCCGAACATCGCCTTGGTCAGCCATTCATCGGCGAAGTCTTCCAGCAGGTGGGCGACGAAGGCCTGCGCCGGATCGGGCGGCACGATAGCTCGGTCTGCATGGCGCGCTTCCAGATCGTAGATCAGCGGGGTCGAATCGTTGTCGTAATGACCGTCCGGATAGCGCAGCACCGGGATCACCGGGGCGCGGACCTGACCCAGCGCCTCGCGCGCGGCGCTGCCGTCCTTCCAGACGTGGACCAGCCGGCGATAGCGCAGCACCGCGCGTATCTTCATCGAATAGGGCGAACCGAGCGCACCATAGAGCGTGTACATGGCCATTTCCTCCCGCCGGGCCATGATGACTGCGGCGCCGGCGCTGTCAATGTGCGCGAATGCCGCACCTTGGTTCAGTTGTGGCATCGCCAGGTGCACCTATATCCGGCTTGGGAAGGGACATTGGAGAGAGCATGAGCGCTACCCTGCAATTCGTCCGCGCGCCGCTGGCGCTGATCGCCGCAGTGGCGCTGCCTTCGCTGGCAGCGGCGCAGACCGTGGCCGGCCCGCCAGAGGGCGCCGCGCCCCCGCCCGACCGCAACAGCCTGACCATCGGGTTCGGCGGCGGCATCGGCCCCGACTATGAAGGCTCGAACGAGAGCGCGTTCCAGCCGGGCGGGGTCATGCAGGGTCAGATCGACGGCTTCGATTTCCAGGTGCGGGGCACCAACCTATACGTCGATCTGCTCCGCGACGCGCCTCGCACGCGCACCGTGCTGACCTTTGGTCCGGTGGTGCAGGTCCGGCTGGAACGCACCGGCAAGATCCGAGATCCGCGGGTCGCGGCGCTCGGGGATCGCAAGACGGCGGTGGAACTGGGCGCCTATGCCGGGATCAGCCAGCGCGGGGTGCTGAACCGCTATGACAGCGTAAATGTGGAGCTGGCCATCCTGCATGACGTCGCGGGCGCGCACCGCAGCTTCATCCTGACTCCCAGCCTGTCCTATTCGACGCCCCTGTCGCGCCGCACCTTTGCCCGGGCGATCGTTTCGGCGGACTATGTCGGCGAAGGCTATGGCCGGACCTATTTCGACGTCACTCCGGCAGGGGCGGCCTCCTCCGGTCTTGCGCCCTATGCGACCGAGGGCAGCGGCTTCAAGAGCGCGGGCCTGACCGGGCTGGTCGTGCAGGACCTCGGCGGCGATGGCCGCAAGGGGCTCGGCCTGTTCGCGCTGGCGGGCTACAAGCGACTGTTCGGCCAGTATGCCGACAGCCCGATCGTGCGCGATGCGGGCAGCGCGGATCAGGGCTTTGCGGTGGCAGGGCTGACCTACAGCTTCTGAACATCCCGACCTCTCCCGTTCGTGTCGAGCTTGTCGAGACACGAACGGAAGGAAGGGTGCTATCTGAGCAGGTCAGGCCGATCCGGCCACCATGGGGTTTCGGGCATGTCCGCCGAAACGCTGAGCGGAAAGGCGGGCGCGCGCTTGTCGAGGAAGGCGCTGACGCCCTCGTGGACATCGCCCTTGGCCCCAAGCGCAATGTTGAGCGCGGCGTCGACCGACAGCGCTCCGCCCGGCCCGGCCTCGCCCGAGAAGTGCCACAGCATCCGCCGGGTCAACGCCAGCGCCACGGGCGAACAGTTCTGCGCGATTTCCAGCGCCAGTTCGCGGGCGCGAGCCTCCACCCGGTCCGCCGGGACCGTCTCGCTGATCAGGCCCGCCGCGAGCGCCTCGCTGGCGGGCACCAGCGCCCCGGTCATGCACCATCTGAGCGCGGTCGACAGGCCGACGAGGCGCGGCAGGAACCAGGCCGAGCCTGCTTCCGGCACCAGCCCGCGCCGGGTGAAGACGCAGCCGAACTTTGCGCTGTCCGCCGCGATGCGGATGTCGCAGGGCAGGGTCAGGGTCAGCCCGACCCCCGCCGCCGAACCGTTGAACGCGACCAGCGAAGGTTTGCGGCAGTTCATCATCGCGGCGATGAAATTGCTGTCGGCGCGGGCTCCATCGGCGCGGTTTCCGAAGTTCTTCGCGCCCTCTCCGCTTTCGGTGTCGAAGGCCCCGGCCCCGGCGGAAACGTCCGCCCCGGCGCAGAACACCCGCCCCGTCGCAGTCAGCACCACCACCCGCACACTGTCATCCGCGTCGGCCTGGCCGAAGGCGCGGACCAGTTCCGCGCCCAGCTCGTTGGTGTAGGCGTTGAGGACTTCCGGGCGGTTGAGCCGGACCCAAAGCAGTGGCCCTTCCTGCTCGACGATCAGGTTGGCATAGGCTTCCACGGGGTCAGTCCTGCTCGATCCGGACGGGAAGCGCGTTGAACCCGTGGAGGAACGGGCTCGCCAACCGGTCAGGCTCGCCCTGCGGCACGATCCGGATGCGGCGCTGGGCGATCTCGGTTATCACCATGGCCAGCTGGCTTTCGGCGAGCTTCGCGCCCACGCAGCGGTGGATGCCGTGACCAAAGCCGAGGTGCCGCCGCGCGTTCTCGCGCCCCACGTCGAAGCGCTCGGCATCGGGGAAGACCTTCTCATCGCGGTTGGCCGAAATGTACCACATCACCACCTTCTCGCCCTTGCGGATCACCTGCCCGCCAAGCTCGGTATCTTCCAGCGCGGTGCGGCGCATGTGGGTGACGGGGGATTGCCAGCGGATGATTTCCTGCGCGGCATTGGCGGCAAGCGAGGGATCGGCGCGCAGCCGCTCCAGCTCTTCAGGATAGCGGTGGAATGCCTCGACCAGCGCGGTCATCGAATTGCGCGTGGTGTCGTTGCCGCCCACGATCAGCAGGGCGATGTTGGCGATCCGCTCCATCGGCTCCATGTGACCCATCGCCTCGGAATGGACCATCCGGCTGAGGAGGTCATCCGTCGGCGGCTTGCCGCGCCGGTCCTCTAGCTCGCGGTCGAAGCGGGCCAGCATCTCGCCCATCTGGACGAGGAACTGGGCGCGGTATTCCTCGGTCAGGTTCTCCGCCGAAACCCCGCTCGCCCAGTCCGACCAGCGCTTGATATCGCGCCATTCGTCGAACGGCATGTCGAACAGGATGCACAGCATCCCCAGCGTCTGAGGGATCGACAGGCGCTCAACCCAGTCGAAGGTCTCGCCGATCGGCAGCGCGTCCATCAGCATCCGCGTCCGCTCGCGCACCTGCGCGTCGAGCTTGACCATCTGGCTGGGCGAGAAGGCCGGGGCGATCACCCGGCGCTGGGCGGTGTGGATCGGCGGGTCCTGGGCGATGAAATTGGGGAAGCCCTCGCCGTTCACCGCGTCGGCGATGGTGATGTTGCCAAGATCCCAGCGCGACGAGAACACGTCGTGGCGCAGTTCCACTTCCTGCACCAGGTCGTGGCTCACCGCCGACCAATAAGGGCCGAACGGGCTTTCCGGCCGCCATGACAGCGGCATTTCCTTGCGCAGAAAGGCGAAGGGCTTGCGCCACTTGTCATGAACGTAGAGCGCATCCTGGCTGACGTCGTAGGGATTGATCGGGCGGTTTTGCGTGTCGGTCGTCATGGCTCAGGCTTCCTCCTGCTCGCGCGCGGGGACGGGCGGGGCATTGCCCGCAGACGCCGCCCGTTTTGCGCCCTTGTCCAGTTCCTTCTTCAGCGCGCGGACATAGTGATCGAAGTCCAGCTGGATCGTGTGCCGCCGCGCGGCGTAATATTGCCCGGTGTAGTAATCCTCGTCCGCGGCGATGATCCGCTCCATCTCGGCGGGATCGGGCGGCAGGTACTTGCCCGCGAGATAGGCGCCGACCAGCTTCGATTGCTGCTCGGCGAAGTTGACCAGCGTGGGCAGCGGCTGGGCGAGGCCCATGTAGAAAAGGTCCGGCACCCCCGGCTTCATGATCCGCTTGTAGAGCGGCGGCGGGCGGTTGTCGGCATCCGCGGTGAAGGCCGGCTCGTCGAAGAACGGGAAGGAAATGTCATAGCCCGTCGCCCAGACAATCACGTCGACCTGTTCCCGGCTGCCATCGGTGAAGACCACCCCGTCGCCGTCAAGCCGCTCGACCCCCGGCTTCATCGCGATATCGCCGGAACCGGCGCGGACCAGGAATTCGCCCGAAACGGTGCCGTGGCTTTCGAACGGACCTATCTCCGGTTCGGGCAGGCCATAGTCGCTCATCCGCCCGACCAGCTTCTTCACCATCCGCGCGCCCAGCCACTGCCGCAGCCCCTTGGGCATCCACGCCGGGGCCGGGTTCTTGTCGAGCGGCTGGCCCTGGTAATACTTGGGGAAGATCCAGACCCCGCGCCGCGCGGAAACGAACAGCTTTTCCGCCATCGGGCGCTGCGAAAGCTCGCTGGCGATGTCCATCGCCGAATTGCCCATGCCGACCACCAGCACCCGCTTGCCCACGCAGTCGACCGGCTCGAACGGGGTGCGGTACTGGTGGGAATGGATCTGCGCGCCGCTGAACTCGCCCGGATAGTCGGGAATGCGCGCGGCCCAGTGGTGACCGTTGGCGACGCACAACGCGTCATAATCCTTCACCTCGCCGGTGGAGAGGGTGATCGTCCAGCCGCCACCGGCCTTGCGCCGCGCCTTCTCCACCCGCGTGTTGAAGCGGATGTGGGGGCGCAGGCCGAAGTGGTCGACATAGTCGTGGAAGTACTTCAGCAGCAGCGAATGGTGCGGATAGTCCGGCCATTCGGCGGGCACCGGATAGTCCTCGAAGGCAAGGCGCCATTTCGACGTGTCGATGTGCAGGCTTTGATAGCAGGCCGACATGCCGTTGGGATTGTTGTAGTACCAGGTGCCGCCGATATCGTCCGACGCCTCGAAGACGTCGAAGGGAATCCCGTGGTCCTTCAGCCGCTTGGCCGTGGTGAAGCCGGAACAGCCGGCCCCGATGATGCAGACGCGTGGCAATGCCATCGAACTCTCCCGAATGCCCGTTTGCGGGCTTGGGCGGGAGTATGTTTAAGCGCGCGATTAATGTCCAGCCCGCAGCGCGAGCAACTGCACTTGGCCACTGGACAAGCGCCGCGCCGCGCCTATCACTGGCGCAAAGACAAGAAATCGTCCCGGGGAGATACGGGGTCGGGAGTTGAGTGAATGGAAGAAATACTGGACGTGACCGGGTGGTCGGCGTTGCTGCTCGGTCTGTCGGCGCTGTTCGCCGGGATCGGCGCGCTGCGCAAGCCGGGCATCTGGCGCACGATGATCGAGGAAGTGGAACGATCGCCCGCGCTGCAATTCCTCTGCGGCATGCTGGAACTGCTGATCGGGACCGCGATCTACCTGCTCAACCCGTGGATCCCGTCCGACCTGCTGACCTGCGTGATCAAGACGATGGGCGCAGCGATGATGCTGGAAGGCCTGGTCATCCTGGGCTTCTGCGACATCTACACCCAGTTCTGGCTGCGCACCCTCAGCCACATGCATCGCGGCTGGGCGATGACGACCACTGTGGTCGGGCTGGTGCTGGCGGTGCTGGGGGCATCGCACTTCCACTGATCGATCAGGCGCTGACCGATCAGGTCTCCGCCATCTGCGTAGAGGGATAAGGCGCCAGCAGCGCTGCCGCGCGGCTCCACTCGCCGCGCAGCCAGGTGGCGCGCGCAACGGCATCGTCAGGCAGGATCGCGGGCATGGCCGTGTGGCCCAGCTGGCGCCACAGGGCGTTGGGCTCTGTGGTGAGCAACGCGAAGCTTGGCACTTCGCTGTCCTTCCACACCCCGGCCATGGCGAACAGCGGCTGGCCCGGGCAGGCCAGCCAGTGCTGGCGGCGGCGACCGGTGGCGGGGTCGGCGCGGCCCCAGACCATCAACGCGGTAGCGGGCACCAGGCAGCGGAACTCGCTGTTGCGCAGATTGCCGATCCAGAAAGGACTGTCCGGACTGCGCACGCTCAGCACGCCGCGCGCCGGATCGTGCGCATTGGGCGGCGGCGGCACGCCCCACAGGCGGGGGATCAGGCGCAAGGGCTGGTCCGCCCCGCGCGGTCCGGCAATGAACTCCCGTCCCGTGGTCAGCACCGGGGCAAAGCGCCCAGGGGAGATCGTGCCGCCCGCCCAGGGATCGTTTCCGGCCACGGCTCCGAACCGCGAAGCAATCGCGGCGGCGGAGGCATCGAGGCGATAGAGCACGGTCATCGCTTCTGCCTTGGCCACGCGTTGCATTTCCGGCAAGGCGGCTTAGCCTGCATCGCAGATCAACCGGGGAGAATCCGATGAACTTTCGCTGGACCGCCAGCCTTGCCGCGCTGGCCCTTGCCGCTTCGCCTGCCTTCGCGAAAACCACCGTAATCCGCGCCGGAGCCGTGCTGAGGGATGCCGCCGCAGAGCCATCCGGCCCGGCGACGATCACCGTGGTCGATGGCCGCATCACCTCGATCACCGATGGCTCGCCGCCCGTGTCTGAAGGCGCCGAAGTGGTCGACCTGTCGGGCAAGACGGTGCTGCCGGGGCTGATCGACCTCCACGTGCACCTGGCCAGCGATCCCGGCGGCGATTTCCGCAACGAGGCGGTCGAGCCGGACGAATGGGGCGTGGTGGTTGGCACCCGCAACGCCCTGTCCACGCTGCGCGCCGGGTTCACCACGGTGCGCGAGGCGGGGTCCGGGCAATACGTTGCCTTCTCGCTGCGGCGCGGGACGGCGGAGGGCGTGATCCCGGGTCCGCGCATTGTCGCCGCTGGCCCCGCCCTCGCGATCGTCGGCGGGCATGGCGACACGACCGGCTTCCGTGAGGATGTGCACCACGTCCTTGACCAGGGCTACACCTGCACCGGCGCGGTCGAATGCGCCGAAAAGGTCCGCAAGGCCAGCCGCGCGGGCGCGGACGTGATCAAGATCACGGCCACCGGCGGGGTCCTGTCGCAGCAGGGGCGCGGGCTTGGCGCGCACTTCACCGATGCGGAGATGAAGTCGATCGCCGAGACCGCCCATTCGCTCGGCCTGAAAGTCATGGCCCATGCCCACGGTGCGCGGGGGATCGAGGCGGCGGCCAACGCCGGAATCGATTCGATCGAGCACGGCACCTTTGCCGACGAAGGCGCACTGAAGGCGATGAAGGCACACGATACCTGGATGGTCCCGACGCTGATGGCGCTGGAGGGCGTGCGCGAGCGGCTGGGCAAGGGGATCTATACACCGACGGTCGAGATCAAGGCGCGGCAGGCGCTGGAAACGGCGGGCCGGCAGGTGACGCGATCAAAGGCGATGGGGGTGAAGATCGCCTTCGGTACCGATGCCGGGGTATTCGAGCATGGCCGCAACGGGCAGGAGTTCGCCCTGCTGGTCAAGGCGGGCCTGACCAACCGCGAAGCGCTCGCCAGCGCCACCACCAATGCCGCGCAGGCGCTGGGAATGGAGGGAGAGATCGGCCGGATCGCGCCGGGCTATTCGGCGGACCTCATCGCCGTGTCGGGCAACCCGCTGGCCGACGTGCGGGTGCTGGAAAAGGTCGACTGGGTGATGGTGCGCGGACGCGTCGCACCCTGATGAAAAGGGCGGGACGGCCAGCATGGCCGCCCCGCCCCTTCATGCTTCACGGTGGGCGTTACCAGCCGAAGGTCACGCCGACGCGCCCGGCGGTCTTGCCGCGGCGGTTGAAGCCGGTGGCGACACCCGCATTGACCGCGACGTGATCGCTGACCAGCGCGCCGATCTGGAGCGAACCCGCGTGCGCACCGTCATAGGTGGCGACGTTGGCGGTCAGGTTGAACTTCATGCCCGGCAGGAAGGTCGCCCCGCCCATCGCCACGGCGATCGCGGTGGAGCTGGCCACGCGGTCATCAAGTTCGGCAACGTGGGCTTCGAGGTTGCCGACCCGGCCCGACAGCGCGCCGATCTGGTTCTGCAGGCCCAGGTCCGCAGCCAGCCGCGCGTTGGTTTCGCTGTTGAGCGCCCCGGCCAGCGCAGCGCGGGCGTTTTCCTCGGTCGCGATGCGCTGGGTAAGGGCGAGGTCCGCGCTCTGGCGCGTGGTCGCCTCGGCGTCGAGCTGGCCCTTGTTGATCGCATCGGTGGCGGCGGTCCCGGCGGCGAGGCCGGTGATCTTGCTGCCGTTCATCTCGATGCCCTGGGTTACCTCGACCTTGGGAGTGGTCAGGCCCGTTTCATCGAGCCGGGTGGTTTCCACTGCCGCCACCGCGTAATCGAGGCCGAACGGTGCAACCCAGCCGCCGGTCGGGTTGCCGTTGGCGTCAAGCAGGATCGGCGCCGGGCTGAGCACCGGAGCGCCATTGGCCGCGACCAGCGTCGCCGTGCCGGACAGAGTGCCAAACACGATCGCGCCGCTGCTGGTCGGATCGGAGCGGTACACGCCGGTCAGCGCAGTGGAATTGTTGGTGATGGCGGTCGGGTTCACCGAGCTGAGGTTATAGGTGAAGCTCTCGCCGGTAACGACATCGGTGATCGACCCATCTTCGACCGACACGTCGATCGACTTGGTATTGAGCGAATTGAAGGTGTAATTCTGGAACAGAGCCTGCGGCACCGATAGCGCGTTTGCCGCAGCCGCGGCATTGGCATTGGGCACGGTGACCGCAATCCGTCCGGTGTAGTTGGCGTCGACATTGACCTTCACCGCATTGGGATCGAACACCGCCGTCGCCGGGACGGAAAAGGCCGGTCCGGCCACCAGCGCGACCGGACGGCCGGCCACTTGCAGATCGCCCGAATAGGTCACGGTTTCGGTATGGGTGACGGTCGAGGTCGTGGGGCTCGCTGCGGTCACGGTCACCACCGGGGTGGTGTTGGTGCGGGTGCCGGTCGTGGTGCAATTGGGCAGCGCCACGTTGAGATAGGCGCCGCAATTGGTGTCCGACAGCGGCTCGCGGATCGGCGACAGCGTCTGGGCGGCAGCGCCGGTAGCGAGAGTGGCGGAGACGAGCGCACCCGACAGCGCAAGCGCGCTGCGGAAGGTATGCAGAGACATGGGAAGACCCCCTCAAAATGTGTTTACAGCGTGCAAAGCATTGCCTGAATTTGCCGCAAGAGCAACGGCTTATTTCGCTGTGCCAGAGCAGTTTCGCTTTCCCGCCGGCAAGCTGGACTAAGCCGGCGCGGCGGACTATTGTTGGTTCATCCCCGGGGAGCCAGTGCTGGCTGAGAGGGGCTGGTCACGCAGCCCGACCCGTCGAACCTGAACCCGTTAGCACGGGCGGAGGGAGTGGTCGGTCGCTCACGCCCGCGCTCCGCATTCGCCCATGAAGGAGCGTTTCCCCATGGCCGACATCAACAGCAAACTCGAAATCGGTGTGACCACCGGTCCGATCAGGGGCAGCCGCAAGGTCCACGTCGGCCCGCTGCGCGTCGCCATGCGCGAGATCACGCTGGAACCGGGCAGCGGCGAAGCGCCGGTTCGGGTCTACGATCCGTCCGGTCCCTACACCGATCCCGACGCGCGGATCGACATTGCCGCGGGCCTGCCCGAACTGCGCCGCGACTGGATTCGCGGGCGCGGCGATGTCGAGGAAGTGACCCAGCGCGAAGTCCGCCCCGAAGACAACGGTCAGCTCGGCCCCGATCGTTCGGGCGGCGTCCCGCCCTTCCCCAATGTGCGCCGCACGGTGCTGCGCGCCAAGCCGGGGATGAACGTCAGCCAGATGCACTACGCACGCCGGGGCATCGTCACCCCGGAAATGGAATACGTCGCCACCCGCGAAAACCTGGGGCGCGAAATGCTGAAGGAGTACGTCCGTGACGGGCAGGACTGGGGCGCGGCGATCCCCGACTATGTCACTCCCGAATGGGTGCGCGACGAGGTGGCGCGCGGCCGGGCGATCATTCCCAGCAACATCAACCATCCGGAAAGCGAACCGATGGCGATCGGGCGCAACTTCCTGGTCAAGATCAACGCCAACATCGGCAATTCGGCGGTCGCCTCGGACGTCGCCTCGGAAGTCGACAAGATGGTCTGGTCGATCCGCTGGGGCGCGGACACGGTGATGGACCTGTCCACGGGCCGCAACATCCATGACACCCGCGAATGGATCCTGCGCAACAGCCCCGTGCCGATCGGCACCGTGCCGATCTACCAGGCGCTGGAAAAGGTCGGCGGCATTGCCGAGGAACTGACCTGGGAGATCTTCCGTGACACCCTGATCGAACAGGCCGAACAGGGCGTGGACTATTTCACGATCCACGCCGGGGTGCGCCTGCCCTATGTGCCGCTGACCGCCAAGCGCGTCACCGGCATCGTCAGCCGCGGCGGCAGCATCATGGCCAAGTGGTGCCTCGCCCATCACAAGGAATCATTCCTCTACGAACGGTTCGACGAGATCACCGAGATCATGAAGGCCTATGACATCGCCTATTCGCTGGGCGACGGCCTGCGCCCCGGTTCGATCGCGGACGCCAACGACGAGGCCCAGTTCGCCGAGCTCTACACCTTAGGTGAGCTCACCAAGCGCGCCTGGGAACAGGACGTGCAGGTGATGATCGAAGGCCCCGGCCACGTGCCGATGCACAAGATCAAGGAGAACATGGACAAGCAGCTGCAGGCCTGCGGCGAGGCTCCGTTCTATACCCTGGGGCCGCTCGTCACCGACATCGCGCCGGGCTATGACCACATCACCAGCGGCATCGGCGCGGCGATGATCGGCTGGTACGGCACGGCGATGCTCTGCTACGTCACGCCCAAGGAACACCTCGGCCTGCCTGACCGCGACGACGTGAAGGTTGGCGTGGTCACCTACAAGCTGGCCGCCCATGCCGCCGACCTGGCCAAGGGCCACCCGGCGGCCAAGGTCCGCGACGATGCTCTGTCGCGCGCGCGGTTCGAATTCCGCTGGCGCGATCAGTTCAACCTCAGCCTCGATCCCGACACCGCCGAGCAGTACCACGACCAGACCCTGCCCGCCGAAGGGGCGAAGAGCGCGCACTTCTGCTCGATGTGCGGGCCGAAGTTCTGCTCGATGAAGATCACGCAGGAAGTGCGCGATTTTGCCGCCAAGCAGAACGCGGGCATGGAAACCTTCGTCGCGGCGGATGAAGCTGAGAAGGGCATGCAGGAGATGAGCCGCGTCTACAACGAGGGCGGGCGCGAGCTCTACATCGGCGCGGGCGGGCGCGAGCACGACTGACCCGCTCGCCCTGTCAGTCGTGAGAGGGTGACGCGGCGGCGCGAAGCGGGCTAGGCTGGCGCATCAACAGGAGCTGCCGCCATGTCCGATCCCGCGCCCGCCGTTCGCCCGCTCGCCTCGTCCTGGCGCTGGATGCTGGGCGCTGCGGCAGCCTATAACCTTCTGGTCGGCGTACCGGGCGTGTTTACTCCCGGGGCCGGGGTGTCCGACCGGATCGTGGCTCTGCTGGTCGCCTGCTTCGGCTTAGTCTACGCCCTCGTCGCCTGGCAGCCGCTGCGACTGGCGCCCGCGCTGTGGGCCGGGGTGATCGGCAAGATCGGCGTGGTCGCGCTGATGATGCCGGAAGTCACCGCCGGGCGCGCGGTGCCGGGGACCGGCGCAATCCTCGCCGGGGACGCGCTGTTCACGCTGGCTTTCCTGGCGTTCCTGCTGGGACCCGCGCGGCGGGGCTAGTAGACCCGCGCGATCAGGGCGAACATCCGCTCCACCTGCCCGCGCCAGGCGGCTTCGTATGCGGGCAGCCAGGCCGGTCCCGCCGTGTCGGCCAGCACGTCGACCAGCAGGTCGAGCGCGTCGCGGTAGCGCTGCAGCGCGATCTCGCCGTGGTCCCAGTGGGTGGTGACCTGCGCGCGCATCATCATCGGCACCCATTCCTCAGCTGCCGCCTGGGCGAGCAGCATGGTCAGCATTTCATTGACCATCGCCCCCTGCGAGGCCGCGCGGTTGTGGAACATCGCGCTGTCGGCGGGGCGCTGGGCGAAGAACCGCTCGAAGTAGACCGGGACGATATCCACCCCCGCCTCGGCCACGACATCGAGCGAGGCGGTCATCGCCTCGTGCGGGGGAAGGAGCGCGGTCTGCATGCGCTTGCACTGCCGCAGGTCGCGCGCCCGCGCCTTGACTTCCGTCAAGCCTGCGCCGGATAGTGCCGGGCGAAGCAAGGGGGAGAGGGAAATGGCACGCAAACTGGTCTTGCTGGGCGCAGCGCTGGTCATGCTGGGGCTGCTGACGGGCTTCGTTTCAGGCAGTCTCGCCAATCCGCGCATGGGGTTGGCGGCGCATCTCGAAGGGCTGATGAACGGCACACTGATGATCGCGCTGGGCGCGGCCTGGGGACACGTGAAGTTGTCGCCAAAAGCGCAGGCGTGGTGCTGGTGGCTGCTGGTCTATGGCACGGTGGCGAACTGGCTTGCCGTGCTGCTGGCGGCGATCTGGGGCGCGGGCGGCGCGACCATGCCGCTCACGGCCGCGGGGATGCAGGCTGCGCCCTGGCAGGAGAACCTCGTCAGCGCACTGCTGATCAGCCTGTCCTTTGCCATCGTGGCAGCCTTCGCCCTGGTGATCCGGGGCGTGATGGCCGCGCGCGCCGATTAGTCCCAGTCGATCTCGGCCAGCAGCCGTTCCAGGTCTTCCGGGTGGCACAGCCCGGTGCCGGGGTGGAGGATCGCCGCCGTGCCCGCCGCGATGCCGCGATGGAACGCCTCGCGCGGGCCTTCACCGAGCAACAGGCCGTGGACCATCCCCGCGACGAAGCTGTCGCCCGCCCCGGTGGTCGAGCGCGCGACGATCCCGGTGCCGCGATGGATTTCCGCGCCGCCCGAGTGGGCCAGCACCCCGCCATCAGCGCCCATGGTCACCGCCACCATCTGCGCCTTGCCCGCCGCGACCAGCTCGCCCGCCGCAGCGGCCACGTCCTCGTGCGCCGCGAACTTGCGCCCTGCCCAGGCCTCGAACTCGCCGATACTTGGCTTGACGAGGTAGAGCCCGCCCGCAGCCAGTGCCGATTTCAGCGCCGCGCCCGAGGTATCGAGCACGAGCTTGCGCCCCTGCGCGGCCAGCGGCGCGGCCAGCCGGGCAAAGAAGTCTTCCGGCACGCCGCGCGGCAGCGATCCGCTCGCCACCACCCATTCGGCGGGACTGGCGAAGCAGGCCCCCAGCAGCGCGCGCCATTCGTCCTCTGCCACGTCCGGACCTTCGGGGATGAAGCGGTATTCGTGGCCCGTGGAGCGTTCGTAGACCGCGAGGCTCATCCGGGTGTGGTCGGCAATCGGGATCGCCCGGCGCGGCAGCCCGGCCTCGTCCAGCAGCCCGTCGAGCAGCGCGCCGGTCGGCCCGCCCGACAGGTAGATCGCCTCCACCGGCACCCCGAAACGGTGCAGCACCCGCGCCACGTTGAGCCCGCCGCCGCCCGGATCGTAGCGTTCGGCGAAGGTGCGGATCTTGTCGGTCGCGGACACGTGCTCCGCTTCGCAGGCGGAATCGATCGCGGGGTTAAGCGTGATCGTGGCGACGCGTTGCATCTGGACGGCCCTAGCGCTTGCGGACGAACTCGGCGCGCAGCACCAGGCCCTTGATGCCGGGATACTTGCAGTCGATCTCCTGCGGGTCGCCGGTCAGGCGGATCGACTTGATCAGCGTGCCCTGCTTCAGCGTCTGGCCCGCACCCTTGACCTCCAGGTCTTTGATCAGCGTCACCTGGTCGCCATCGGCGAGCAGGTTGCCGACCGCGTCGCGCACCTCGACCGAGTTCGCGGCGGCCTGCTTGGCCGCCAGTTCCGAGGCAGGCAGCCATTCGCCGCTTTCCTCGTCGTAGACATAGTCTTCATCATCGCCGGACATCGCATTCTCCAATCGTCCCCAGCCATGGCAGGCACGACCCGCTTTGGCCAGAGCGGCGATCGCCTGGCGAAACACCCGGCGGACTTGACCGTTCCCGCTGCTGACCGGACAAGCAGGCATGGACCGCACGATCATCCGCCTGGACGCAGCCTGCCGCAATGCCGCCGCCGTCACCCTGGCCGCCGCGTTTCACGAGGACCCGGCAATGTCCTGGCTGCTGCCCGACGCCGCCAGCCGCGCTCCGCGCCTGACCGCGCTGTGCCGCTGGATGGTAGGCGAGCACCTGAAGAGCGGCATGGTGCTGGGCACGCCAGGCTGCGAGGTGGTCACGCTGTGGCGTCCCCCGGGCAAGGTTCATCTTCACGAACCGCTGTGGCATCCGGGCGCACTGCGTTTCATTCCGATCTTTCGCCGCCACCTGTTGCGTGCTGTGCGGATCGACGATGCGATCCGCGCCCACCTGCCGGCGGACGAGAACTGGATGTACCTAAAGATGGCGGGTGTGCGCCCGGACTGTCAGGGCAAGGGGCTGGGCGGGCTGGCGATCCGCACCGGGCTGGCCGAAGCGGAACGGCACGGAGTGCGCGGCGTGCTGGAGACGGCGACGCCATCCAACGTCGGGCTCTACCAGCGGATGGGCTTCGCCACCCTCAGCGAATGGGACGTACCGGGCGGTGGTCCGCATTTCTGGACCATGACCCACGCAGGCACTCCGGCATGAGCGCGCGCCGTCATCGCGCTTGCCTTTGCCGTGCGGCGCGGTACGCCGGGAGGACAGAGAGAACTCTTTCAAGGAGTTGGAAGACATGCGTTCGATCCGCAACCTCGCGATGATCCTGGCGCCGCTGGCTGCGGCCACGCTGGCCGCACCGGTACTGGCGGATTCCCCGCCCCCGCCCCGCATCGTCGGCGGCTGGAGCGAGGTGCCGCAAGCCGCGCTGGAGGCCGAGGTAGGCCCGGCGGCGCGCTTCGCCGTAGCGCAGCTGCCCCGCCCGCATGCCCGGCTGAAGCGGATCGTCGGGGCCGAGCGTCAGGTCGTTGCCGGCACCAACTACCGCATGCTGGTGGTCCTGAAGGACGGCAAGCGCTGGCGGCTGGTGGTCTGGAAGAAGCTGGACGGAACGATGGAACTGACCTCGTCGAAGCGAGACCGGTAAGCCATTGCCCGCAGCCGCCAGAGCGGTAGATTGCGCGGCAATTCAACCACCTCAACCACAGGAACAGCCGCAATGACCGATCCCCGCGCCATGGTGCAGACCATGATCACCCTTGCCTCCGCCTCGCTCGGCCTGGTCGCCGCGCTTGCCTGGAACGAGGCGATCAAGGCCACGCTGGCGAAGCTGGGGCTGGGCGAGGACCTGGCCGGACTCTACACCTATGCAATCCTCGCGACGGTGATCGCGATCGTGGTGCTGGCCGTGCTCGGACGCATTTCCGCGCGGATCGGCGGCAATGCCGCATTCGAACGCGAGGCCGAAGGCTGAGCCCCATAGTCGACTGACCGGAGACCACGATGACCACCCTGACTTCGCGCGCCGCGCTGACGCTTGCCCTTGCTCTCCTGACCGGCCCTGCACTGGCCGGAAGCGCCCCCGCGACGCCCGAGGCGGTGGCAGCAGCTGCGCTCAAGGCCGCGCCGGTGTGGGATGGCCACAACGACGTGCCCGAACAGCTGCGCGACCGCAGGAACAACGTGATCGCCGGGTTCGACTTTGCCGACACCAGTGCCACCGCCGATCCGGCAAAGAAGCTGATCGCGATGCACACCGATCTGAAGCGGCTGCGGCAGGGCAGGGTCGGCGCGCAGTTCTGGTCGGTCTATGTCTCGGCCAGCCTGTCGGAGCCGCAGGCGGTCCAGGCCACGCTGGAACAGATCGACGTGATGAAGCGGCTGATCGCCGCCAATCCCCGCGATCTCCAGTTCTGCACCGATTCGGCCTGCGTCGAGACGGCGATGAAGCAGGGGCAGATCGCCTCGCTGCTGGGGATGGAAGGCGGCCATTCGATCGGCGGCTCGCTCGCGGTGCTGCGCCAGATGCACGCACTGGGCGCGCGCTACCTGACGCTGACCCATTCGAAGAACAACGCCTGGGCCGACAGCGGCACCGACAAGCCGCTCCACAACGGCCTGACCCCACTGGGCAAGGACGTGGTGCGCGAGATGCAGCGACTCGGCGTGCTGGTCGACCTCAGCCACACCAGCGAGAAGACGATGCTGGACGCGCTCGACATCGCCGGGGCGCCGGTGATCTTCAGCCATTCGAACACCCGCGCCCTCAATGGCCATCCGCGCAATGTTCCCGACAGCGTACTGGCCCGGATGAAGGCCAATGGCGGGATCGTGATGGTCAATTTCTATCCGCCCTATGTCGCCCGCCCGAACTGGGAATGGCAGGCCCGCCGCGCCGCGGAGAAGGGCCGTCTGGACGTGGTGTTCAATGGCAATCCGGACGGAGCGGCCGCCGCTCTGGCGGAATGGGAAAAGGCCAACCCGGCGCCGCGGGGCGGAATCTCGGACGTTGCCGATCACCTCGACCATATCCGCAAGCTGGCGGGGATCGATCATGTCGGCCTGGGCGGGGACTTCGACGGAATCGAGGTATCGGTCGAGGGGATGGACGACGTGTCCACCTATCCCGCGCTGTTCACCGAACTCGCGCGGCGCGGCTGGAGCCAGGCGGACCTCGAAAAGCTGGCAAGCCGCAACATGCTGCGCGTGCTGAAGGCTGCCGAGGCCTATTCCGCCGCCCACCGCGGCGATCCCCCGGTGGAGAACCCGACCACGTTCTGAGCCGCTGCCGCGACCGCTCTTTCAGTGCGCTTCCATGCGCCCGAGCATGCGGAAGAAGAACGCGGTCGACCAGCCGAGCAGGACCATGCCGAGGATGCTTTCGAACGCGCCCAGCAAGCGCCAGTCCGGATCGATATGGGTGTCGTTGTAACCGACGGTCGAATAGCTGATCGTCGAGAAATATAGCGCTTCCTCCAGCCCGTGCACCGCGCCCGTGAACACGTAGACTGCCGTGAAGGCCCAGATCTCCAGCCCGTGGAGGATCAGCATGGCGATCACGATCGCGAGGGTGAAGGCGACCCCGCGCGGGCTGAGCGCGTTGACCCGGCGCAACCGCTCAACCGCAGCTTCAGTTCGCAGCGCCTGGGCGAGCGCGAACAGCCCGAACCCGTGGATCACCACGCAGACAATGACCATGACCGCCGAAACGGCAAACTGCGCGGCCAGTGCTTCCACCGCGCCGGTCAGTCGCGCAGCAGTTCGTTGATCCCGGTCTTCGAACGGGTCTGGGCATCGACGGTCTTGACGATCACCGCGCAGTACAGCGACGGCCCCGGAGTTCCATCGGGCAGCGGCTTGCCGGGAAGCGATCCGGGGACGACCACCGCATAGGGCGGCACACGGCCGATGTGCACTTCGCCGGTGGCGCGATCGATGATCTTGGTCGAGGCGCCCAGGAACACGCCCATCGACAGCACCGCGCCTTCGCCCACGACCACGCCTTCGGCCACTTCGCTGCGCGCGCCGATGAAGCAGTTGTCCTCGATCACCACCGGGCCGGCCTGGAGCGGCTCGAGCACGCCGCCGATGCCGACGCCGCCGGAAATGTGCACGCCCTTGCCGATCTGCGCGCAGGACCCCACGGTGGCCCAGGTATCGACCATCGTCCCTTCGCCGACATAGGCGCCGATGTTGACGAAGCTGGGCATCAGCACCGCACCCTTGGCGATATAGGCCCCGCGCCGCGCCACCGCGCCGGGAACAACGCGGAAACCGGCTTCGCGGAAGCGGTTCTCGCCCCAGCCCTCGAACTTCGAAGGCACCTTGTCGAACGCCGGAGCGCCCGCGGCGCCTCCGGGAACGAGCGCATTGTCGTTGAGGCGGAAGGACAGCAGCACCGCCTTCTTGAGCCATTGGTTGACCTGCCAGCCGCCCTGCCCGTCCGGCTCGGCCACGCGGGCCTGCCCGCTGTCGAGCAGCTCCAGCGCCTGGTCTACCAGTGCGCGCACGTCACTGCTGGCCGGGGTGACACCATCGCGCGCTTCCCAGGCGGCTTCGATTCCGGCGGCGAGTTGGGCGGTCATGGCAGCACTCCAGTTCAATTCATCGGGCGTTTGGCCCGCGCCTATCGCCTGCCCGCCCCGGGGGCAAGTGCGAGGTGAGCGGGCTTGCCACGTGAAGCCCGGGAAAATCCGTGCTAACCATTGCGGCGCAGAGTTCGCCGGTGGCAGCGCAACGTTCAGCGCCGCGCCAGCATCGGACTGGCAGACCTGTGCGCCGATTCGGGAAGGATGGTCGCTGCCATGGCAATCTTGCGTTCGCATCTGATGCTGGGGCTGGCCAGCACCACCCTGCTGCTGGTCGCCGGTTGCGGCGGCGGTTCAGTGGGAAGCACCCCGGCGCCTACCCCTGCCCCGACACCGACACCGACACCGACGCCAACGCCAAGCCCCACGCCGAGCCCAACGCCCACTTCCTTCGCGACGGCGGAATACAACCGTTCGACCGGACCTGCGGTCCACAACGCGATCCCGGCCTGGTCCGCAGGCTATACCGGCAGCGGTGTGACGATCGGGATCATCGATTCAGGCATCGATACCGACAATCCGGAGTTTGCCGGGCGGATTTCGTCCGCCTCGCGCGATGTCGCTAGCAACCGGGGGCTCGACAATCCGGACAGCAGCCACGGCACGATGGTCGCGCTGATCGCGGCTGCGGCACGCGACAACACCGGAATCATGGGTATCGCCTATCAATCGACTCTGGGCGTTTTCCGGGCCGACGATCCGGGCACCTGCGCCAACACCGATCCCGACAAGGGCTGCGAATTCTTCGACAGCGATATTGCGGCGGGCGTCAACGCGGCGGTGGCGGCGGGTGCGAAAGTGATCAACGTGTCGCTGGGCGGAGGCGCCCCCAATTCCACCCTGCGCGCCGCGATCGGCAATGCCGCCAATGCCGGGGTCGTGGTGGTGGTCGCCGCGGGCAACGACGGGGATTCGACCGATCCCAAGATCGATCCGAACAATCCCGACACCTTCGCCTCCGGCCTGCGCGCGGCCGGGCGCGGCAATGTCATCATTGCCGGGTCGGTCAGTTCGCTGGGCGTCATTTCCGATTTCAGCAACAAGGCGGGAGCCGAAGCGCAATGGTACCTTACCGCGCAGGGCGAGCGGGTGTGCTGCGTCTATGAGAACGGGACGATGAAGGTCGTCACCAACCCGGATGGCACCCGCTCGGTCTATGTCGTGTCGGGCACCAGCTTTGCCACCCCGCAAATCGCCGGGGCCGCCGCGCTGCTGCGCCAGGCCTTCCCCAACCTGACCGCCGCGCAGGTGGTCGACATCCTGCTGCGCAGTGCGCGCGACGCCGGGGCCGCCGGCACCGATGCGATCTACGGCCGGGGCATCCTGGATATCGGCGCGGCGATTTCGCCGCAGGGCCAGACCGCGCTGGCCGGCAGCACCACGGCCCTGCCGCTGGGTGACAGCACCGTGGTCACATCGGCACCGATGGGCGATGCCGGGCGCAGCGGGGCGGGGCTGACCGCCGTGGTACTCGACAGTTATGGCCGCGCCTATGACTACAACCTTGGCGCCGGGATGCGCGCCGCGCCGCAGTCCGCGCGGCTGACCGGCGCGCTGGCATCGGAAAGCCGCAGCTTTTCGTCCGCCAACGATGTTGTGGTGATGAGCTTCTCGGTCGATGCGCGCGGGCGCCTCGCCCGACAGGCCTTTGCCGGACCGCTGCGCATGACCCGCGCCGATGCCGATGCGGCGCGCGTCCTCGCCGCACGCGCCGCGCTGAAGATCGCCCCCCGTGCCCAGCTCGCCTTCGCCTATGCGCAGGGGGCCGACGGGCTGGTCGCACAGGTCCAGGGGCGCGAGCGGGCGGCCTTCCTGATCGCCCGGGATCCGGTCGATGACCAGGGCTTCGGCCAGACGGACGAGCTGTCGATCGCGCTGCGCCGCCAGTTCGGGCCGTGGGGCCTTACCGCCAGCGCCCAGCGCGGCACCGCGTTGACCGCGCCGGTGCAGGATGCGGCGGCGCAATTCGCGCGCGTCCGCCGCGAAGGGGCGAGCCGCTGGGGTCTGGCGCTCGACCGGCGGTTCGGAGCCTTCGACACCGCGCTCGGCGCCAGCTGGCTGAGCGAGGACCGCACCCTGCTGGGCGCGCGGCTGCACGAAGGGCTGGGCGGCCGGGGTGCGGAGACGCTGTTCTTCGATGCCGCGCTAGGCTGGAAGCCGTCGGACGCGTGGCGGCTGGGTGCAAGCTGGCGCAGCGGATTCACCCATGCCCGCAGCGGCGGCACGCTGCTGGCGGGATCGAACCTGCGCAGCTCCGCCTGGGCCATCGATGCAACCCGCAGTTCGGTGTTCGGCAAGGGCGACAGCCTGGGCCTGCGTATTTCGCAGCCGCTCAGGGTCGATCAAGGCGGGCTCTCGCTGAGCCTGCCGGTCGCCTACAGCTACGCCACGCTGGAGCCAACCTTCGCGCGCCGCAGCCTGCCGCTCAGCCCCTCGGGCCGCGAGATCGATGCCGAGCTGGTCTGGCGGGGCGAACTGTGGGGCGGATCGGCGATGGCCAGCCTGTTCCACCGCAAGGACCCCGGCCATATCGCCGCCCAAGGCAGCGATACGGGCGTGGGCGTCAGTTACGTCCGCAAGTTCTAGAACCCGAACACCGTCCCGGGACAGGCCCGGGACGGCGCAATCACATGCCTGCGAGCTTCGCGAATTCCGTCGCGCGGTCGACCAGCGGCTGAACGCGCTCCGACATGGCCTTGGCATGGGCCGAACTGGCCGTGCCGTCGATCACCCGCTTCTTGATGCCCTGCATGATCCCGGCCAGCCGGAAGAAGTTGTAGGCAAAGTACCAGTTCATGTTCGGCACCGAATCCCGCCCCGTGGCTTTGCAGTAGCATTCGACCACTTCGTCGAGCTCCGGAATGCCCAGGGCCTTGCGATCGAGGTCCTGCACGCCGGAGCGGCCACCGTTGTCGGTCACCCAGGCCATCGCGACATAGGAGAAGTCGCCCAGCGGATCGCCCAGGGTGGACAGTTCCCAGTCGAGCACGGCCAGCACTTCGGGGCGGTCCTTGGCCCAGATCATGTTGTCGATCCGGTAGTCGCCGTGGACCACGCCCGTGCGGGTCTGCTCGGGCAGGGTGGCAGGCAGCCACTCGATCAGCCGCTCCATGTCGGGCATCAGCTCGGTCTCGGACAGCTTGTACTGCTTGGTCCAGCGATCGACCTGACGGCCGAAGTAGTTGCCGGGCTTGCCATAGTCCGACAGGCCCACCGCTTCGACATCGACCTGGTGCAGCTTGGCCAGGGTCTCGATCATCGCGAAATAGGTAGCGCGGCGGTATTCCGGCGTCGCGTCAGGCATGGCGCCGTTCCAGATGGTCCGGCCATCGACCATGCCCATCACGTAGAACCAGCTGCCGACCACCGAATCGTCGGTGCACAGGCCGTACTGCGGCGCAGCGGGGAAGCCCGCCTTGCTGAGCGCCGCCTGGACCTTGTATTCGCGGTCGACCGCATGGGCGCTGGGCAGCAGCGGCCCGAACGGCTTGCGGCGCAGCACGTAATTGCCGCTGGGCGCCTCGATCTTGTAGGTCGGGTTGGACTGACCGCCCTTGAACTTGGTGAGGACCAGCGGACCCTGGAAGCCGGCGACATTGGCCTCCATCCACTCGGTCAGCTTGACCGTGTCGAGCCGGTCCGCGCCTTCGGGTTCGACAGTGCCGACGAAGGCTTCTTCAGCGTTAAGTTCCAGCTCGCTCATTGGTCGAACACGATCACGCTGCGGGCGGAATGACCGGCCTTCATCTTTTCAAATCCCTCGTTGATGCCTTCCAGCGGAATCCGCTCGGCAATGATGGTGTCGAGGTCGAGCAGGCCGCGCATGTAGAAATCGACCAGGCGCGGCATGTCGACCGGGAAGCGGTTCATGCCCATGATAGCGCCCTGCAGCTTCTTGCCCGAAAGCAGGTCCATCGCGGCAAGGCCGACCGAATGGTTGAGCGGCATCATGCCCAGGATCGTCGCTGTGCCGCCGCGGCGCAGCGACTTGACCGCGAGTTCGCCGGAAGCCGGACGGCCCACGGCTTCGACCGCGTGATCGACGCCGCCCTTGGTCAGTTCGAGGATCTGCGCGGCGGCATCCGGGGCCATGGCATCGACCACGTCGGTCGCGCCCAGCTTCTTCGCCAGTTCGCGCTTTTCGGGCATCGGGTCGGCAGCGATGATCCGCCCCGCACCGGCGATCTTGGCCGCGTTGACCGCGGCGAGCCCGACGCCGCCGCAGCCGACCACGGCCACGGTCTCACCCGGGGTGAGCTTGCAGGCATTGAAGATCGCGCCAGCGCCAGTGGTCACCGCGCAGCCGATCACCGATGCGCGGTCGAGCGGCATTTCGGGGTTGATCGCGGTGCAGGCGTGTTCGTGCACGACCATCATCTCGGCAAAGGCCGAAAGATTGAGCATCTGGTTGATCGGCGTGCCGTCAGGGCGCGACAGGCGCGGCTCGCTGCCCGGCGCGCGGCGGGTGTCGCCGCCCAGGCACAGCGCCATGCGGCCCGTGACGCAGAATTCGCAGTGGCCGCAGAAGGCCGAGAGGCAGGTGACGACCGCATCGCCGACCTTGACCGTGCGCACCTCGCTGCCAACCGCCTCGACGATGCCGGCTGCTTCATGGCCCGGCACGGCGGGCAGCGCGTGCGGGTAAATGCCTTCGATGAAGTGGAGGTCGGAATGGCACAGGCCGCAGGCCGCGGTGCGGATCAGCACTTCGTGCGGGCCGGGCTTGCTGATCTGCAGCTGCTCGATTTCCAGCGGCTTGTTGGGTTCGATTAGGACAGCGGCTTTCATGCTTCGTCACTCCGGTTGGTTCGCCGCCACAAGGCGGAAGGGGCGGGCTGCCGGATGACAGTCCCTCCCCCGGCCCCTCCCGCGGGCGGGAGGGTGATTATTGACGCGGCGTCCGGACGAGCCGGACGCCGCAGCTTTGCTTACCGCGCCACGCCGAGGTCGCCCGAGCTGAAGCCCGGGTCGGCAGGGTTGGGGGCAGGGGCATGCTTGCCGAATTCCGCGCGCGCGATCGAGCGGGCGTGGACTTCGTCCGGACCGTCGGCGATGCGCAGGGTGCGGATGCCGGCGTAAGACTTGGCGAGGCCGAAGTCTTCCGACACGCCACCGCCGCCGTGGGCCTGGATCGCATCGTCGATGATCCGCAGCGCCATGCGCGGGGCCTGGACCTTGATCATCGCGATCTCGGCCTGGGCAGCCTTGTTGCCGACCTTGTCCATCATGTCCGCGGCCTTGAGGCACAGCAGGCGCGAGCATTCGATGTCGATGCGCGCTTCGGCGATGCGCTGTTCCCACACCGAGTGCGAGGAAATCGGCTTGCCGAAAGCGACGCGCGACTGGAGGCGGCGGACCATCTTGGCCAGTGCCTCCTCCGCGACGCCGATAGTGCGCATGCAGTGGTGGATGCGGCCCGGCCCGAGGCGGCCCTGCGCGATCTCGAACCCGCGCCCTTCACCCAGCAGCATGTTGCTGACCGGGATGCGGACGTTGTTGAGCTTGATCTCCATGTGTCCGTGCGGCGCGTCGTCATAGCCGAACACCGGCAGGTGACGGACGATCTCGACGCCCGGGGCGTCCAGTTCCATCAGCACCATCGACTGCTGCTGGTGCTTCTTCGCCTCGAAATCGGTCTTGCCCATGACGATCGCGATCTTGCAGCGCGGATCGCCCGCGCCCGAAGACCACCACTTGGTCCCGTTGAGCACGTATTCGTCGCCTTCGCGGCGGATCGAGCATTCGATGTTGGTCGCATCCGACGAGGCAACCTGCGGCTCGGTCATCAGGAAGGCCGAACGAATTTCGCCGTTCATCAGCGGGCGCAGCCAGCGCTCCTTCTGTTCAAGGGTGCCGTAACGGTGCAGCACTTCCATGTTGCCGGTATCGGGCGCGGAGCAGTTGAACACTTCGGAAGCAAAGCCGACGCGGCCCATTTCCTCGGCGCAGAGCGCATATTCGAGGTTGGTGAGGCCGGGGCCCTCGAACTCGAAGCTTTCCTCGACGTGGTGATGCCCTTCGTTGCGGGGCGGCATGAACAGGTTCCAGATGCCCTGCGCCTTGGCGCGCGCCTTTTCCTCTTCGACCACCTGGAGCACCTTCCAGCGCCCGCCTTCGGCGTCCTGCTTCTTGTAGTCGCCCTGACGCGGGCGGACGTGCGCCTCAATGAAATCGCGGACGCGGTCACGCCAGTAGACCTGCCGTTCGGTGGGATCGAAATCCATGGTGCTCTCTCCTTATACTGTCGAATCTCGGGTGGATCAGTGCCACGGCCCGCAGGCCGCGCCAAGGGGGATTAAACGGACGATTAAGGGTGCAAGCCGGTGCCATCCACTTCGCCGCGCGCGGCGGCATCGAGCGCGGCAACGCGCGCCTCGTGATCGGCGCGGGTGATCGGGAAGCGGCGGAGCACCAACGCGATGGCCACGGCAAACACGGCCACGGCGACGATGTAGACCAGCGCGAGGTTGTCGATCACCGCTGCCGGCACTTCGCCCGGCTTCGCGTTGGCGGGCAGACCGACGAGGTAAAGCAGCTGCCCGGTCAGGAAGATGCCAAGCCCCGTCGCGCATTTTTGCATGAAGAAATTGCCCGCGAAGAAAGCCCCTTCCGCCCGTCGTCCGGTGTGCTCCTCCGAAGCCTCAACCACATCGGCGACCATCGAGGAGGCCGAGATCATCGCCGCGACGCTGAACACGTTCGAGAGGAAGAACGCCGCGAACAGCGCGGTGGTGGAGATAGAGGTGCCTTCCTGCGGCCACAGGCCCGCCGCGCGCAGCAGGAACGGGACGATCCACATGCCCGCCCCGACCAGCGCTGTGACCACTGCCGTATCGCGCTTGCCCCAGCGCCGGTGCAGGTGCGGCAGGGCCAGGAAGCAGGCGACCACGCTGGCGAACAGGACCAGCGGATAGACCATGAAATCGGCCTGCGAGAACCGCCAGATGTAGAGGTAAAGGTAATTGCTGATCGAGAAGGTGATGCCCTGGCTGGTATAGGCCAGCGCCCCGCCCGCAAGCAGGATCAGGAAGGCGGGATGCGAAAAGCTCTCGCGCAGTTCGCTGAACGCAACGCGCAGGCTGAACGGGCTGCGCGCCTTCTGCGGCCAGTGCGCGACCCGCTTGTGCTGGCCGCGCGCCGAAACCAGCACCGCCACAACCATCACCACCGCACCGAACAGGCCGTAATCGTGATAGCCGTCCGCGCCCAGCATCCCGCTGGTCCCGTCGGGCCGCTCGGCCAGGAACACGGTGTAGGCAAGCAGCATGATCACCAGCCCGCCGGTCCAGCCGAACAGGAAGCGGTAGCGCATCAGGGTGGTGCGCTCGTCATAGTCGCGGGTCAGTTCGGGCACGAGCGCCACCGAGGGCACTTCGCAGCACGACAGCAGCAGCCGCACCATCACCGCCACCACGATCAGCTGCAGCAGGCCCGGATCGTCGCTCGGCAGCCACATCATGTACCAGGCAAAGCCCAGCGGTATCGGCGCGAGGTACAGCCACGGCAGGCGCCGCCCCCAGCGCGTGTAGGTGCGGTCCGACATGTAGCCGATCAGCGGATCGGCCAGACCGTCGATCACCAGCGCGACCATCAGCGCCAGGCTGACCAGGCGCGGGTCCATCCCCAGCACCTGGTTGTAGAACAGCAGCAGGAAGGTGGAAAAACCGTTGTCCTTGATGCCATAGGCAATCGAGCCGAGCCCATGGAAAACGGCGAGCCGGGTGGTGACCGGCCCTTGCGCGGCGCTCACTTGGCCGCTGCCGCGCCTGCCCCTCCGACCCCTGCCGCTTCGGCCATCGCCTGCAGCGCATCGAACAGGCCCGGGGCTTCGGGATCCCAGCTGTGGCGCGGACCGACGGTGATCCCGCCATCGACGATCAGCGAGGTGCCCGTGACGAAGCCCGCCGCCTCGCTGGCAAGGAAGGCGACCGCCTGGGCGATGTCGTCCGGCTGGCCGCCGCGCGCGACGGGTTGGGCGTGGCTCGACATCTGGGCGATCATTGCCTTGGCGGTGTCGACCAGCTCGGCCGGCATTTCCATGCTGGCGGTGAAGATATTGGTGTTGATGAAGCCCGGCTGCACCGCGTTGACGCGGATGCCGTGCTTGGCAAGGTCGGTCGCTGCGCACTTGGTCAGGTGCAGCACCCCGGCCTTGGCCACGGCATAGGCGGTGGGCGAATAGCCCGGCCCGACCGCCGCCACGCTAGAGGTGTTGACGATCGCCGCGCCCTTGCGGTGCAGCATGTGCGGCACGGCATAGCGGATGCCCATCGCGACTGAGCGCAGCAGCAGGTCCATGGTGCGGTCCCAGCCATCAGCGTCGATCTCATCGATCGCCTCGCGCGCGCCGCCCGCTCCGGCGTTGTTGAACACCACGTCGATCCCGCCGCAGGTGCCGGCGGCATGGTCCATCAGCGCCTTGATCTGGGCAACATCGCAGACATCGCAGGCGACGGGGACGATGTTCTGCCCTTCGCGCGCCACGGCCTCGGCCCCGGCAAGGTTGAGGTCGGCGGCAAATACCGTCGCGCCTTCGCGGTCGAACAGCAGGGTCGCCGCCCGTCCGATTCCCGATGCCGCACCCGTGATGACGACGCTCTTGCCGCTGAATCGCATGACCTCTCCAATCCTCGTCTGTTTGGCGGCAGCTTAGGCGGCGCGGCCGCGCGGTCAACGCCCTTGCGGCTTCCGCTACGGCATCCTTGCGCGGCACGATTGGCATCGCAGGCCGCAGGAATCCGCCCTTGCGCGCCCGCCCCGAGTCGCCTTAACCTTGCGATTAACAGAGGAGTCCTGAACATGTCCGACCTTGACGCCTTCCGGGCGGAAATCCGCGCCTGGCTTGAGGAAAACTGCCCCCCCGAAATGCGCGAACCCGTGCGCGGCGACGATGATCTGTGCTGGGGCGGCCGCAAGTTCCAGTTCAAGAACGAGGCCCAGAAGCTGTGGCTCGAACGCTGCGCAGCCAAGGGCTACACCGTGCCCGAATGGCCCAAGCCCTATGGCGGCGCCGGGATGAACGCGGCCGAGGCCAAGATCTGGCGCGAGGAGATGCACCGCATCAACGCCCGCCCGCCGCTGTCCAGCTTCGGCATCTGGATGCTCGGCCCGGCGCTGCTCAAGTTCGGGACCGAGGAACAGAAGGTCCATTATCTCAACCAGATCGCGCGCGGCGAGATTCGCTGGTGCCAGGGCTATTCGGAACCGGGTTCCGGCTCGGACCTCGTGTCCTTGCAGACCTATGGTGAGGACAAGGGCGACCACTGGGTGGTCAACGGCCAGAAGATCTGGACCTCCTACGCCAACAAGGCCGACTGGATCTTCTGCCTGGTCCGCACCGACAAGACGAACAAGTACCAGGGCATCTCGTTCCTGCTGTTCGACATGGAAAGCCCCGGGGTCTCGACCAAGCCGATCCTGCTGATCAGCGGCTCGTCGCCGTTCTGCGAAACCTTCTTCGACAATGTGAAGGTGCCCAAGCACCAGATCGTCGGTGAGCTGAACCGCGGCTGGGACGTCGCCAAGTACCTGCTCGGCCACGAGCGCGAGATGATCTCGGGAGCGGGCGGCAACGACCGGCTCAACACCATCGGCGCGGTGCTGTCGCGCGAGGGTCTGGAAGACCCGCTGCTGCGCGCGGAACTGGCGCTGTTCGACGTCGATGCCCTGGCGTTCAGCGCTATGGGCGAGAAGTTCCTCGACGAGATCAAGGTCGGCAAGGCGCACCCCGCCCAGCCGAACATGATGAAGTATGCCGGGACCGAGCTCAACAAGCGCCGCTACGAGCTGCTGATGGCCGGTGGCGGCAGCGCCGCGCTGGAATGGGAAAGCGAGGCCTCCGACGGGGGCAGCCGCCCGCGCGCCTGGCTGCGCACCAAGGCCAACTCGATCGAGGGCGGCACCAGCGAGGTGATGCTGAACGTCATCTCCAAGCGCATCCTCGACCTGCCGGGGGCCTGAGCCAATTCGCGCCGTCCGGCGCCGGCCTCCCACCCGAGGCCGCGCCAGGACGCCAGCGGTCCCGGATCAGGTCCGGGACAACGAACAAGGGGTACTGAAATGCCGCTCTATCATACCGAAGACCAGGCGATGCTCGCCGATACCGCGCGCCAGTTCATGGCGAGCGAAGGCGCCATTGCCAAACAGCTGCGCCACTGGCGCGACACCAATTGCAAGGACGGCTTCGGCCACGCCCTGTGGAAGCAGTTCGCCGAACTTGGCTTCACCGGCATCCTCGTCGACGAAGCCGACGGCGGCCTCGGCATGGGCCATGTCGAAGCCGGCATCGTGCTGGAGGAAATCGGCCGCAATCTCACCCCCTCGCCGTTCCTGACCAGTTCGGTCATGGCCGCGACGGCGCTGGGCGGGGCGAGCGCGGAGCTCAAGGGCCGCTACCTGCCGGGCCTGCTTTCTGGCGACAGCGTGTTCGCGGTGGCGGTGGATGAAGGCGCCAAGCACCGCCCCGAACGGATCGCCACCCGCGCACAGCGGGCCGGCAACGGCTTCAGCATTTCGGGCGCCAAGGCCTTCGTGGTCCACGGCGGATCGGCCGACATGCTGGTCGTCGCCGCACGCACCAGCGGTGCCGATGACGACAATGACGGCGTGACCCTGTTCGCCGTACCGAAGGATGCCTCCGGCCTGTCGCAAGACGTGGTGCGACTGGTCGACAGCTCGATGGCGAGCCACGTGAAGCTGGACAATGTCCAGGTCGATGCCGACGCCGTGATCGGCGAGGTCGATGGCGGGCGCGAGCTGCTGAACCGCATGCTCAACGCGGGCCGCGTCGGCGCGGCTGCGGAGAGCGTCGGCGTCGCGGGCGGGGCCTTCGACATGACCACCGCCTACCTCAAGCAGCGCAAGCAATTCGGGCAGCTGATCGGCGAGTTCCAGGCCCTGCAGCACCGCGCCGCGCACCTCTATTCGGAAGTCGAAATCGCCCGCGCCGCAGTGATCAAGGCCCAGCAGCTGCTCGACGCGGGCAGCGGAAAGGCCGACCTGATGGTCTCGGTCGCCAAGGCCAAGGCCGGCAAAGCCGCTGGCCTCGCGGTGAAGGAAGGCGTGCAGATGCACGGCGGCATCGGCATGACCGATGAGTACGACATCGGCCTCTACATGAAGCGCGACCGCGCCCTGGCCGAATTCATGGGCGACCTCTACTACCACGCGGACCGCGTGGCGAAGATGAGCGGCTATTGATCAACTGCGTCGCCCCGGGCTCGACCCGGGGCCCCGCTTTCTACCTGCGGCGGGCCAAGAACAAGCGGGCTCCCGGATCAAGTCCGGGATGACGGAAGAGAGGATGGCGTAATGGACTTCGCAAAACTGTTCAGCCTTGAAGGCAAGATCGCCCTGATCACCGGCGGGTCGCGCGGGATCGGCAAGATGCTGCTTGAAGGCTATCTCGCCGCCGGGTGCGAACGGGTCTACATCACCGCCCGCAAGCGCGAGCAGATCGCCGAGACCGTCGCCGAATTCGAGGCGCAGTATCCCGGCAAGGTGATCGGCCTGCCCGGCGACCTCAGCCAGATGGAGGACGTGAAGCGCCTCGCCCAGGAACTGGCCTCCCGCGAAAGCCGGCTCGACGTGCTGGTCAACAACGCCGGCGCGGCCTGGGGGGCGGAGTTCGACCAGTTCCCGGAAGCGGGCTGGGACAAGGTCATGGACCTCAACGTCAAGAGCCTGTTCTTCCTGACCCAGCAGCTCCACGGCCTGCTGAGCGCGGCGGCCAGCTTTGACCGTCCGGCCAAGGTGATCAACATCGCCTCGATCGACGGGCTCCGCCCGAACCCGTGGGAAACCTATTCCTACCAGGCGTCGAAGGCGGCGGTGATCCATTTGACCAAGCGGATGGCCGCACGGCTGATCAAGGACAACATCGTCGTCACCTGCATCGCGCCGGGCGCCTATCCCAGCGAGATGAACAAGGCGGCGGCGAAGAACCCCGAAGGCTCGGCCCGGGGCATCCCCTACAAGCGCGTCGGCGTGGCCGAGGACATCGCGGGCGGGGCGATCTATCTGGCCAGCCGCGCGGGCGACTATGTGGTCGGCACGACGATCCCGATCGACGGAGGCATCGTCAACGCCTGGATTCCCGAAACCTTCCAGGACCCCTCGGGAGGGCATTGAGATGAGCGGCGCGGTCTCCACGCTGGTAGAGGGCATCTACTTCGGCGAGGGACCGCGCTGGCACGACGGCAGGCTGTGGTTCTCGGACTTCTACTCGCACCGGGTCTGCTCGGTGTCGCTGCAGGGTGATCTAAGGACCGAACTGGAAATGGATGGCCGGCCTTCCGGGCTTGGCTGGATGCCCGACGGATCGCTGCTGGTCGTGCGGATGGAACTGCGCGAACTGTGGCGGCGCTGGCCGGACGGGCGGTTCGAACGCCATGCCGACCTGACCGCGCATTCCGAATTCCTCTGCAACGACATGGTCGTCGATGCGCAGGGCCGCGCCTGGGTGGGCAATTTCGGCTTCGATCTCGACGCGGAAATCCATGCCCGCGGGATAGAGGCGGTTCTGGCTGACCATCCGACTGCCATGCTTGCGCTGGTCCAGCCGGACGGCACGGTAAGCGATGCCGCCCCGGGCGAGCGCTTCAGCTTCCCCAATGGCATGGTCATCACCCCCGATGGCAGGACGCTGATCCTTGCCGAATCGCTTGGCGGCCGACTTACGGCCTTCGATATCGCGCCCAACGGCGGTCTTTCGGCACGGCGGGTGTGGGCGCAGACCTGGCCGCGATCGCCCGATGGCATCTGCCTGGATGCCGAAGGCTGCATTTGGATCGCCAATCCGGGTGCCCCGGAATGTGCAAGGATCGCAGAGGGCGGCGAGGTACTCGAAACGATCGAGACTGGCGGCCTGCCCTGCTACGCCTGCATGCTGGGTGGACCGGAGGGACGGCACCTGTTCATGCTGGTCGCTCCCAGCAGCGATGCGACCGAGGCGGCAAAGGCCCCGTTCGGCAAGGTGCTGGTCGTGGAAGTCGATGCGGCGCGGGCCGGCTGGCCCTAATCCTTCATCAGTTCGCGCACAAAGCCGATCAGCCCGGTCTGGCGCGCGCGCTTCATCCGTTCGGCGTGGAGAATCTCGCAGACCTTCTCGAAGCAGGCCTGCACGTCGTCGTTGACCACGACATAGTCATAGCCGTCCCAGTGGCTGATCTCGGCCCGCGCGCGTTCCATGCGCGCACCGATCACTTCGGCGCTGTCGGTGCCGCGTCCGGTCAGGCGGCGGCGCAGCTCGTCAATGCTGGGGGGCAGCAGGAACACCCGCACCACGTCGGTTTCCATCTTTTGGTAGAGCTGCTGGGTGCCCTGCCAGTCGATGTCGAACAGGAAGTCCTGCCCTTCGCGGATCCCGGACTTAACCTGCGCCTTGGGTGTGCCGTAGCAATGTCCGAACACGGTCGCCCATTCGAGAAACTCGCCATCCTCGACCATCCGGTCAAACTCGGCCTGGGTGACGAAGTGGTAGTCCTTCCCGTCGACCTCTCCGGGGCGCATCGGCCGGGTGGTGGCGGAAACAGACAGACGGATTTCCGCATCGTGCTGCAACAGCATCCGGCTGATCGTGGTCTTGCCCGCGCCCGAGGGCGAGGACAGGATCAGCATCAGACCGCGGCGCTGGAGGGTATCGCTGGAAGCCATGCGCGCTGATGCCGCAAGGCGCGGGGACGAATCAAGCCTTGGGCGCGTCTTTTTTGGCCGGAACTTTGCCCGCGTGGCGCCGGTCGTAGAGCTTCTTGGCGATCACCGCCCCGCCGACCACGATCGCGCCAGGGACCGAACGGGTCGCAACCCGCATCGCGACCATTCCGGCAAGTCCGCCCAGCATGGTCTTCTTGGCCACTTCGCCAGCGGGAGCGGCAGCGGTCGGCAGCACCTTGCCGATCGCCGCATCAAGCAACTTGCCCCCGCCCTTGCGGGCCACGGCGGCAAGGATGCGGTTCAGCGCCATCGGCCTACTTCTTGCGCCCGAAATCGACCGTCACGACGTTCGACCCGTCCTCGGCCTTGTCACCGGCGCTGTCATCGCTGGCCGGAGCATCGTTTTCGGCGCTGTCGTGCGGTTCGGGTTCCGACGCAACTGCCTGGAACTGAAGGCCGAAATCGACCGCCGGATCGACGAAGGCGGTAATCGCCGCAAACGGGATCACAAGCTTGGTCGGGATCTGGTTGAACGACAGGCCAACGGTGAAGCTGCTGTCATCGACGCCCAGGTCCCAGAACTTGTTCTGGAGGACGATGGTCATCTCGTCCGGGAAACGTTCCTTCAGGTGCGGCGGGATCACCACGCCCGGGGCGCCGGTCTTGAAGGTGATGTAGAAATGGTGGTCGCCCGGCAGCATGCCGCCGCTTGCCACGACCTCTCCAAGCACACGGCCGACGACCGCACGCAGGGCCTCCTGCACGATTTCGTCGTAGGGGATCAGGCTGTCGGGCGCTTCGTCGCTCATACCGCTTCAAGTGGCGCTGGCGCCCGGCAGGGTCAAGGGGGAAAGGGATTGCACCCGCGCATTTCCGCCCTATAGGCGGGGCCATGCGCACCGCCCGGATCGCCCGCAAGACGCACGAAACCGACATTCTCGTCGAAGTGAACCTCGACGGTAGCGGGGCCTATGACGTCTCCACCGGGATCGGGTTCCTCGATCACATGATCGAGCAGTTCAGCCGCCATTCGCTGATCGACCTGAAGTGCCACATCAAGGGCGACCTGCACGTCGACCAGCACCACACGACCGAGGACAGCGCCATTGCCATCGGCCAGGCGATCCTTGCGGCGCTGGGGGACAAGGGTGGGATCGGGCGCTATGGCATGGCCTACAGCCCGATGGACGAAGCGCTGAGCCGCGTTGCGCTGGACATTTCGGGCCGCCCCTGGCTGGTCTGGAACGTGAAGTTCACCCAGGAACGGCTGGGCGAAATGGATACCGAGCTGTTCGAGCACTGGTTCCAGTCGATCGCCCAGGCCGCCGGAATCACGCTGCACATCGAGCAGCTTTACGGCACCAACAACCACCACATCTGCGAAGGCGTGTTCAAGGGCTTTGCCCGCGCCATGCGCACGGCGGTGGAACTCGATCCGCGCAAAGGCGGGGCGGTGCCCAGCACCAAGGGCCAGCTCGGTGGCTGAAGTTGTCGCGCTGGTCGATTACGGCGCGGGCAACCTTCACTCCGTCGCCAATGCACTGAAGGCCGCCGGGGCCGAGGGCGTAACGCTCACCTCGGATCCCGACGTTGTCCGCGCGGCGGATCGGATCGTCCTCCCCGGCGTCGGCAGCTTCCGCGCCTGCGCCGAAGGGCTGCGCGCGATCCCGCACATGGTCGAGGCGATGGGTGAACGGGTGCTGGTCGGCGGCGCTCCGTTCCTGGGGATCTGCGTCGGCATGCAACTGCTCGCCGACCGGGGCGTGGAGCACGGCACCACACCGGGGCTTGGCTGGATCGGCGGCGAAGTGCGGCTGATCGAGCGGACCGACCCCGCAATCAAGATCCCGCACATGGGCTGGAACGATGTGATCCCCGCCCCCCACGCCCCGCTGATCGAGCCGGGCGAGGCCTATTTCCTGCATTCCTACCACTTCGTGCCTGAAGACGGCCATCACGTGGCTGCGATGACCGACCACGGCGGCGGCCTTGTCGCAGCGGTCGCACGCGACAACCTGGTGGGCGTCCAGTTCCATCCCGAAAAGAGCCAGGCCTACGGCCTCACCCTGCTCGCCGCCTTCCTGGAGTGGAAGCCATGATCGTTTTTCCGGCCATCGACCTCAAGGGCGGACAGGTGGTGCGCCTGTCCGAAGGGGACATGGCCCGCGCCACCGTCTATGGCGATGACCCGGCTGCCCAGGCGATGCTGTTCGCCGAGGCCGGATCGCAATTCCTCCACGTGGTCGATCTCGACGGGTCCTTCGCGGGCCGGGCGGAGAACCGCGGGGCGGTGGAATCGATCCTGGAATCCTTTCCGGGTCACGTCCAGCTGGGCGGCGGCATCCGCACCCGCGAGGCGGTCGAAGGCTGGTTCGATCTTGGCGTCAGCCGCGTGGTCATGGGCTCAGCCGCGCTCAAGGACCCCGCCTTCGTCAAGGACATGGCACGCGAGTTTCCCGGCGGGATCGTCGTCGCGGTCGATGCGAAGGACGGCATGGTCGCGACCGAAGGCTGGGCCGAAGTGTCGGACGTGCCGGTGGTCGACCTTGCCCGCCGCTTCGAGGATGCCGGCGTCGCCAGCCTGCTGTTCACCGACATCGGCCGCGACGGGCTGCTGAAAGGCGTCAATATCGACGCGACGGTCGAACTCGCCCGGCAGGTCGACCTGCCGGTGATCGCTTCTGGCGGGGTCAAGGGGCTGGACGACATCCACATCCTCTCGCTCCACGCCGTGGACGGTATCGAAGGCGTGATCACCGGGCGGGCGCTCTACGAAGGGCGGCTCGATCTGGCGGCGGCGATCGCCATCGCCAACCGGGCATGAGCGAGCCGGAAACGATAATCGCTTCGGTCCTAGTCGGGGTAGGCTGGCTGATGCTTGCCGCCGGGCTTTTCAAGGCGCTCAAGACCGGAATCGATCCGGCAAGTGGCAATTATCCTGAAGCCATTTGCGGCAAGAACCCTCTCGCATACTGGGTGCGGGTTATGTCGATGGCAGGTGGCCTGGTATTCTTCAGCATCCTGGCCGCCGCCCTGTTCCAGCACGTCACTGGAGTTTCCAAATGACCGTCCGCGTCCGTGTCATTCCCTGTCTCGACGTCGCCAATGGCCGGGTGGTGAAGGGCGTAAACTTCGTCGACCTGAAGGATGCCGGCGACCCGGTGGAGCAGGCGCGCGCCTATGACGCCGCCGGTGCGGACGAACTGTGTTTCCTCGACATCACCGCCAGCCACGAGGCACGCGGCACCCTGCTGAACATCGTCCAGCGCACCGCCGAAGTGTGCTTCATGCCGCTGACGGTAGGCGGCGGGGTGCGCACGGTGGAGGATGCCCGCGCGCTGCTGCTGGCCGGGGCGGACAAGGTCGCGGTCAACAGCGCTGCAGTCAGCCGGCCCGAAGTGGTGGCCGATATCGCCGAGAAGATGGGCAGCCAGTGCGTGGTCGCCTCGGTCGATGCGCGGCGCAACGGCGATCACTGGGAGATCTTCACCCATGGCGGACGCAAGGCGACGGGGATCGACGCGGTGGTCCATGCCGTGCGCCTCGCCGAACTGGGCGCGGGCGAACTGCTGGTCACATCAATGGACGGCGACGGCACCCAGGCCGGCTACGACCTGGAGCTGACCCGCACGATTGCCGACGCCGTATCCGTGCCGGTGATCGCCAGTGGCGGGGTGGGGACGCTTGATCATCTGGTCGAAGGGGTGACCAGGGGCCACGCCAGCGCGGTGCTCGCGGCCTCGATCTTCCATTTCGGGACCTATTCGATTGCCGAGGCACACGCCGCGCTACGCGCAGCCGGACTGCCCGCCCGGGGTTAAACCCTTGAGTCGCTTAATTTTACAGCTGCGACCGAGCGTTGCCTCGCATTAACCATGATCTGCTGCGCTTTAGCGCATGTTCCTAATGGTGGCACGCTATTTGCGTAAACCATAGGGCTATGAAGCTCGATCATCGCATCTGGAAACGGGCCGCACGCACGGGCGGCATGGCCGTGCTGCTCGTCGCCTCGGCTCCGGCGTGGGCCGAGAACGTTGGGACCAGCGTTCCCGCGCCGAGCGCGCTGACGCTGCTGGCGCTGGGCGTCACTGGCCTGATCCTCGGCCGCTATGGTTCGCGCCGACCGCCGATGGACTGAACGCGGGCCGCTTGACCTCGGCGCAGGGCCGCCGCATGGCTGGATCCATGGACCGTAGCGACACCCTTTCCCGTCTGGCCGCGACGATTGCTTCGCGGCGCGGCGCCGATCCATCGACCAGCTGGGTCGCCAAGCTCCATTCGCGCGGGGTGCCCGTGATTGCCCGCAAGCTGGGCGAGGAAGCGGTCGAGACGGTGGTCGCGGCCCTGTCCGGCAGCCGCGAGGAACTGGTGGGCGAAGCCGCCGACACGATCTTTCACCTGCTGGTCCTGCTCGATGCCAAGGGCGTGACGCTGGACGAAGTGCTGGCCGAACTCGACCGGCGCGAAGGCACCAGCGGGATCGCCGAGAAAGCCGCAAGAGGACAGTAGATGCCGATCGACGCAACCCAGCCTTACGATCCGAACAATATCTTCGCGAAGATCCTGCGCGGCGAGATCCCCAACCGCACCGTCTATGAGGACGAGTGGGCGCTGGCGTTCCACGACATCAACCCGCAGGCACCGCTGCACTTGCTGGTGATCCCCAAGGGGCCCTACGTCAGCTGGGACGACTTTTCCGCCACGGCCAGTGCCGAAGAAATCGCCGGCTTCGTCCGCGCGGTCGGCCAGGTCGCGCGCGAGGCCGGGCTGGTCGAGCCGGGTTATCGCCTGCTCGCCAACATTGGCGGCCACGGCCACCAGGAAGTGCCGCACCTGCACGTCCACGTGTTCGGCGGCCGGCAGATGGGGGCCATGCTGCCGCGGTGAGGGGAAATTACCGGCCAAGGTGTCCGGAACTCCCACTCCAGAACAATTCCGTCCGTTCGTGCCGAGCAAAGTCGAGACACGTGGCGCGAGGCGTCTCGACTTCGCTCGACGCGAACGGGCAATGAAACCGGCCAACTAGCCAAGCCGTAAGTGCGAAGGCCTCCTGCGCACTCGACAAGTGAGTCTGCCCGCGGCTAAACCCCGTGCCGCATGACGTCGTTTCCGCCTCCTCCCTCCGGCCTGATCGCCGGAAAGGTCCACCGCTTCGCCGTGCGCGCCTATTTCGAGGACACCGATCTGTCGGGCGTGGTCTATCACGCCAACTACCTGCGCTGGTTCGAACGCGCCCGAAGCGACTTCGTGAGGCTGCTGGGGATCGACCAGCGCGCCGCGAACGAAGCGAGCGAGGGCGCCTTTGCAGTTGCCGACCTCGCGATCCGCTATGCCAGCCCGGCGCGGCTGGACGATGCGGTGCAGATTGAGACCGAATGCACCGAACTTGGCGCCGCCAGCTGCCGGATGCACCAGCGCGCCGCGCTGGAGGATGGCAAGCTGCTGGCCGAGGCCACGTTCCGCGTCGGCTTTGTCGCTCCCGATGGCCGTCCGCGCCGCATGCCCGCGCCATGGCGCGCGGCCTTTGCCGAAATCGTTACCGAAGGATCCCGATGACCCAGCTTGCCCTGATCGCCGCTGCCGCAGGCGGAGCGCCCGCCCATCTCGACCCGGTCAAGCTGTTCCTCAGCGCCGATATCGTCGTTCAGGCGGTGATGGCGGGCCTGATCCTGGCCAGCGTGTGGGTCTGGATGATCGTCATCTCGTTCATGTTGCGCATGGCCGGGGTGCGCCGGCGCTGTGACGCTTTCGAACGTGATTTCTGGAAGACCAGCGATTTCGAAGCGTTGCTGGCGGAAAAGGGCAAGGGCGATTCCCCCTCGGCCCGCGTCGCTGCCGCCGGGCTGGGCGAATGGAAGCGTTCGACCGCCTCGCGCTCACCCGATCCCGACGGGACCCGCCAGCGCCTCGCTGCCGCGATGGACAGCACCATCTCGCAGGAGGCCGAGAACTTGTCCGAACGCCTCAATTTCCTCGCCACCGTCGGCGCGGTCGCCCCCTTCGTCGGGCTGTTCGGCACGGTCTGGGGGATCATGAACAGCTTCTTCCAGATCGGGCAGCAGCAGAATTCCTCGCTTGCCGTGGTCGCCCCGGGCATTTCCGAGGCGCTGTTCGCCACGGCGATCGGCCTGTTCGCGGCGATCCCGGCAGTCATCGCCTACAACCGTTTCTCGCACAGCGTCGACCGGCTGGAAGCCCGGCTGCAGCGCTTTGCCGACCGCTTCCATGCCGGGCTCAGCCGCGAGCTGGACGGGAAGTAAGCCATGGCGATGGGCCTCAACCAGCGCGGACGCAAACGGCGCGGCCGCGCGCCGATGGCGGAAATCAACGTCACCCCGTTGGTCGACGTCATGCTGGTGCTGCTGATCATCTTCATGGTCACCGCGCCGCTGCTCAACGCGGGGGTGCCGATCGACCTTCCCGACAGCAATGCCAAGCCGCTCGCCCAGGAGCAGCAGCAGGTCAACCTGTCGATGAGCCGTGACGGGCGGCTCTACATCGACGAAACGGAACTCGCCCCCGGCGAGCTTTCCGCCCGTCTTGCCGCCCTGCCGCGCGACGCTGAAGGCAAGCCCCCGCTGGTTACCCTGCGCGCCGACAAGAGCCTCGATTACGGGAGCGTCATGGCGGTGATGGGCGAACTCAACCGCGCCGGGTTCAATTCCATCTCGCTGGTCACGGTCACCGGCGGTTCAGCCGAAACGCCATAGGCCCGGACACATGGCTGCTGGGACCATCCGCAAAGAGGAACTGGCCGGGCTGGCACTGGCGCTGGGCGCCCATGCCGCGCTGGTGGCCTGGCTGGCGCTGAATCCGCCCGCTCCGGCGCCGATGCCCCTGCCGGAGCGGATGACGGTGACGATCAGCGACGAGGTCGGCCTCACGTCCACTTCGCCCCAGCCCAGCGCCAACGCCGCGCCGCCGACTGCGCCGGAACTCGGCGAACCGGCCCCGCCCGCCGCCGAGCCCCAACCTGCGCCAGTCCAGCCCAAGGTCCAGCCTCAACCACCCAGGCCCGAGCCGCCGAAACCGGTGACTCCTAAACCAGCGCCAAAACAGGTCGTGCAGCCGAAGCCCGCGCCGCCCAAGCCCGTTCCGCCCAGGCCGCAGCCCCACCCCATGCCCAAGGCGGCACCGGTGCCTGCGCCGCGCCCGGTGGTGAAGGCCCCGCCGCAGCCCGCTCAGCTACCCACGGTCAGCCGTCCCGCTACGCCTTCCCGCACTCCGCCGGCAAAGGCGCCACCTCGCCAGAGCGGAGCCGACCGGCTGGGCAGCGATTTCCTCGACGGAGTGAAGGGCGCAACCGGCACCGCCAGGTCGCCCAATCCGCCCGCCGCCGCAATCGGCCCGGCGGTGAAGTCCGCGCTCGCAGGTTCCATCTCGCGCCAGCTCAAGCCGCGCTGGGTCGCGCCGCAGGGGGCCGAGGCCGAACTGCTCGTCACCGTGCTCGCCTGGGATCTCAATCCCGATGGCACGCTGAACGGCAACCCGCGCGTGGTCCGGCAGGAAGGCATTACCGATGCCAACCGCGCCCAGGCCCAGCGCCACGCCGAACAGGCGATCCGCGCCGTGCGGCTTGCCGCTCCGTTCGATCTTCCGCCGCAGTATTATTCCGCCTGGAAGCGCGTCAGCGACTTCCGCTTCGACAGGAAATTGTCGCAATGACCATCCGCTTTCGCCCGCTCATCCCGCTCGCCCTGCTGCTCACCGTTCCGGCGGTCGCCCAGGACTCCAGTCCGGCGCCGTCCACTCCGCCGCAGGGGACAGAGGAGGGCGGCCTGTCGGGCGCGGTGTCGGACGACAGCGACTGGCAGAACCTGGGCATCGCCATTCCCGCCTTTGCCACCAACGCCGAAGTCCCGACCCAGACCAGCGCCGGGAACACCACCGCGCTGGGCTTCAGCATTGCCGGGGTGATCACCGCCGATCTCCAGAACAATGGGTTGTTTAAGCCGACCGGGCCGACCAGCCTGCCGCGCCCCGCTCTGGCCCAGATCCAGGCCCCGGACTTTGGCACCTGGTCGTCGCGCGGCGCGGAAATGCTGGTCCACGGCTTCGTCCGCGCGGAAAGCGGCGGGCAGATCACCGTCGGCTGCTACCTCTATGACGTCGCCCTGCAGCAGAACCTGGCGAAGGCAGGCTGGACCGTCCCCCCCGCCGAATGGCGCCGGGCCGCGCACAAATGCGCCGACATGGTCTATTCGCGTCTTTCGGGTGAGAGCCCCTTCTTCGACAGCCGGATCGCCTACATCGCGGAAACCGGGCCCAAGGACCGCCGGATGAAGCGGCTGGCGATCATGGATTCGGACGGCGCCAACCACCGCTACCTGACCACCGGCCAGACGATCGCCCTGACACCGCGCTATTCGCCGGACTACAAGTCGATCCTCTACCTCAGCTATTTCAACGGCAATCCGCGCATCTTCATCTACAACCTCGAAACCAACAGCCAGCGCCTGCTGCTCCAAAGCCGCGACCCGCTGTTCGCGCCGCGCTGGTCGCCGGATGGCAAGTGGGTGCTCTATTCGGTCGCCCGCGCCGGCAATACCGATATCTACAAGATGCCCTCGGCCGGTGGGGATCCGATTAAGCTGACCGATTCGCCGGGAATCGATATCGGCGGCAGCTTCTCGCCCGATGGCAGCCGGATCGTGTTCGAAAGCGACCGGTCGGGTAGCCAACAGGTCTACATCATGAATGCCGACGGCACCGGACAGAAGCGGATCAGCTTCTTCGGTGGCCGCGCTGCCACACCCGAATGGAGCCCGCGTGGTGACCAGATCGCCTTTACCCACATCGCGGGCAACTTCCGTATCGCCGTGATGGACCCCGGCGGCGCGAATATGCGTTATCTGACCGATAGTTGGCAGGACGAGGCGCCAACCTGGGCGCCTAACGGCCGCGTCGTGCAGTTCTTCCGCACTGCCCGCGGCAGCGGCAAGACGGGCATCTGGCAGGTCGACCTGACCGGGCGCAACGAACGCAAGCTGGAAACCCCGGTCGACGGTTCGGACCCGGCCTGGGGACCGCTGCGTCCTTAACGAGATTGACTCTTGGCGCGGCGCGCTGAAATGTTGCCTTCAAAGGAGATTGCCATGAACGCTTCCCGCTCTGTCACGCTGGCCATGATGCTTGCCGGCAGCCTTGCGCTGTCCGCCTGCGCGACCAAGTCTCAGAAGCAGCTGCCGCCCGATCCGGGCGCGGGCGTCGGCACCAACAGTTCGCAGGGCGGCGTCCAGGGCGCGGCTCCGGGCAGCCAGGCCGACTTCGTCGCCCAGATGATGGGCCAGGACACGATCTACTTCGATACCGACAAGTACAACATCGACAGCGCGGATCAGGCCGCGCTGCAAGCCCAGGCTGCCTGGCTGGGCCGCTACCCGGCCAAGCGCATCACGCTGGAAGGCCACTGTGACGAGCGCGGCACCCGCGAATACAATCTGGCGCTGGGCGAGCGCCGTGCCAATGCCGCGAAGAACTACCTGGTCAGCCTGGGTGTCGATGCGGCACGGATCACCACCGTCTCCTACGGCAAGGAGCGCCCGGTGGCGCTTGAATCGACCGAGGAAGCCTGGGCCCGCAACCGCCGCGCGGTGACGATCACGATCGACTGACCTCCTTAAGGGCTGCACACGGCGCCGCGCCTGACCCGGATCAGGCGCGGCGTCTTGCTGTTTGCTGGCAGGAGTGCGTGCGGATGGTGGTGCGGACGGTGGGACTCGAACCCACACGATCAGGGATCAGGGGATTTTAAGTCCCTTTGTGGGTAACCGTATCCACTTGAAAAACCTTGGTTTTTCCTGTGCTAGCTGTCCGACTGTGCTAGAAAATTGTGCTAATTTTTGCCGGAATTACACGCTTTTGCAGAGCCTGACGTGTTTGATTCGCTTTGTCCAGAGCGCCTGCGAAACTGCGGTGGATGCCGCGTTGGTCGATGCCGCTGCGTGTCGCTGTGGCAACGTCTAGCAACGCCGCGCCAGCTTGCTGCGCGCGGCTTCGCAGGCGCCCCGCTAAAATAAGGAGAGCTGCCGACTGGCGGCGATATGCTCGCGCCATTCCGGCTTGGCCGCTTCTTCATTCAGCCATGTTTCGACCTGGGCGATGACATCGCCGCCGTGCGCCTCAATGGTGCCCGGCTGCATGAAATGCGAAAGGTAGCCGGTGCTGGTGATGGGCAGCGGCGCACGTTCCGGCTTCACGCTGCGAATTTCCAGATGGTCGGTGACCGTCCACTTGCGTTCGGTATGAACGACATGGATTTCAATGCCGCGCCAATCAAAGCTGTAGGCTGTTTGCTGTTCCATGGTCAGCACCCCGCGAAAACGTGGGTGGCGTTCCAGCCGGTCGATACCGTGAACAGCTCGCCATTCAATTCGGCGTCCCGCGCCATGGCCTGCCAGTCGATGTAGTAGCGCAGCGAATGCGGGATGGTGGTCGTTTCCTCGGTCAGCTCCTGCACGTAGTCGGCAAGGCTCGAATGTTCGCCCATATAGCGCTCGCTCAGGGCTTCCCGCGCCTCGTCAAGGTCACCGCTGTAATGGTCCAGCAGCGCCGCCCCGACCGCGCCATGCTCGGCAATGAAGCTGGCAAGCGCGCTCACACGCTCAAAGCTGTCGTATTCCTCGACCCGCGCCCCGCCAAAGCCCTCGTAATCATGGATGGCCCATTCCTCCGCCCCGGCAATTGGGGAGGTGCGCAGCATCGCCTGCACGTCGTCGTAAATCGACCAAGCATCCTGCGCGGCATCAATCCACGCGCCATGCAGATAGCCGTTATTGTAAGCGGCAAGGCAGGCAACATAGATGCGGGGTTGTTCGGTGTGAGTACCCATTGGTCATCTCCGTGGGTTTGGGTTTCAGGTCGGCTCTGAAACCCTGCCCATGCGGCGAGCATCGGGGGGCAAACGGAGTAAGCGGCTTCGCGGGGAACCGGCTGCACGGAGCGTAGCGGAGGAAGCTGGGCGGAAGGCGCTTCGCAGTGCGCTGGGGGCAGCAGCCCCAGCACTGTAAGCGGAGTCGCCGCCCCACCTTGCGAGCATGAAGCGTAGCGTCGAGTCTCCGCGCCCTGATTGGTTGGAGTGCGTTGGTGCTATGACGATGTCATGTGATGATGCTGGCACTAAGCGGGTGGAACGCTTCGAGGTGTTCACTGGCGCTGGTCGGCGCAGGGATTGGCCGCCGGAGGTGAAGGCATCGATCCTGGCCGAGAGCTTCTCCGGGCAGGAGACGGTTTGCTCGGTTGGGCCACAGGTCGGCATTGCCGCGGAAGGCTGCGCATAGGATCAAAAGCGAACGGCCTTCGCCGACATCTTCGCTCAGGGCAGCCAATTCCTCGGGGCCGAGTGTTTGGGTCGTGACGTAAAGGAAGTCCGTCTCGGACGAATGCCCCTGCTGCCAATAAACATCGGGGCTGGGCTCGTAGGTAAAGCCCTCCAGCTTGCAGAGCGCCTGCGCCAGCATGGCGGCGTCGTATTCCTTGGAGATGACCTCGCGGCCCCACTTGTCCTTTTCCAGCAACGAGGGCGCAAGCTCGTAGTAGCGGAACCCACCGCCACCTTGCCAATCAACCAACGAAGTAATGCCGCCAACATCGCCGCCGTCGATGACCTTTTTCATGCGGGGGACAATGTGTGTGTCAGCTTGGTCATGTACTTCAATCATGATCCAGCGACGTTTCATTTTATGTGCAACAGCGCCGGTCGTTCCAGACCCCGCAAAGGAATCTAGAACCAAGTCACCGGGATTAGTCGCAATGTCCAATACCCGCTTGATAAGCTTTTCCGGCTTCGGCGTGTCGAATGGTTTTACCCCGCTGACATAGGACTTCGCCTCTGCCTTCGCGTTGCGATTGCTACCAGCGAAAGCGTGAGTCCAAATCGTTTCCGGAGGCCGCGTGTCGTTATCATCGGCATAAATGCGGAAATTTGCACTCCAACCAGCGCGCCCTTTCACCCATTCAATGCGCCAAAGCTCTCTTTCAACGCGGTCGGGGCTCCAGCGCCACCGGCTATCCGAACCATCCGGATTCTTAGGAAATACCTCTGAGCCGTCTGGCGCAATCAAAGGGAAGTACATGGAAGGCCGGGCTTCACGAGTCCCGTCTGCCCCCATCGCCCTTAGCGGTTTTAGATAATAGCGGCGCCCATCTGCATCGAGCTTGTTGTAATGCGACGGTGCCTCTGTATCGTCGGAAGTGACATGATTGATCTTGAGTGACCCGATATCCTTGGCAAACACCAAAAGGTGATCGTGCCTTGAGGAAAAAAACCTCGCGTCCATTCGCGGGCTATCTGCTTTTTCCCATACGACATTTGCCAAGAAATTCTGCCGTCCGAAAATCTCATCAGCCATGACTTTTAGATAATGAGCTTCATTATCGTCCAGTGTGATCCAAAGAGTACCGTCGTCGGTTAGCAAGCGCCTCAGAACCTCTAGCCGGTCGCGCATGAGTCCGAGCCAAATCGAGTGCTCAAGTCCGTCCTCATACTGCGTGAAGGCACTTCCCGTATTATAGGGCGGATCAATAAAGACACATTTCACTTTACCGGCGTAATCCGCTTCCAATGCCTTCAATGCAAGAAGATTATCGCCGTGTATCAGCGCATTATCAAAAATGTCGTCTTCACCAACGCGCGCGACCGCATGGTAAGTTTTCGCCGTGTCTTCAATCAGGATGCGCGGCTCCAGGCGCGGTTGGTTATCTTTACCCACCCAAGTTAGTTCAAGTTTTTGCTTCTTGTTCATAAAATATTGCCAATTTGGGTCGATTTAGATGCCAGATATTTGAACAGGTCAACCTGATATGGTTGCCCGACAATGTATTTTGCGCGGAGAGCCTTTATCGCTGGATCGCCCTTGAGGCCATATTGGCGGGTCATCAATCGGCGTATCACATTGAGAGTGTGGTCCTGATTTTTCGAGATAGCCAAAGGGCCAGGCCAGGGGATGGTCTGCATGATGTCCCAAAGATGCTGGCGTAGGGTATCGTAGGGCGCGCTACCAGCGGATTTGAGCTTGGCCACGTCGATTAGCTCGTTACCGTCGATTGCTTGACGAAACTGCTTGGCAAACACGAAGGCCATTGCGAACTCTGAGTGCTTGTAGGCCTTGCGCTCCTCATAAATGCAACCGCGTACCGAACCTGCGACTTGCGTCCGAATGTACCGGTATACCCGGACGGCGTTGGCGAGCCGGATGGAGCTGAGCGACTGGCTGAATATCTGCTTGTAGGGTTCGCCGTCAGTCCGCTGGAATTCAGGCAGTGAGCGCTTCATCCAGACGGGGTAGCGTGGATCAAGCTCCAGCATTGCCAATGCTTGAATCGCTTCGGCCACCAAAATCCGGTTGGGATTGAAACCCGTGACGGTCTCACCGACACGGTAGATGTATTCGATGTCGAGGTGCTGGAGTTCGCGCCGGACGCGCTCTTGCTCCTCGTCCAGGGCGGCAAAGGCAATTTCCTTCACGTCATTCTGGTAGTTTCGCGCCTTTGTGACCTCTTTGCCAAAGTCGCTTTCGGCATCCGCCTTGATAAGCGTAATCATGACCTTGGCGTCGGAAATATCGACGCCGGGGTTCTCGGCAACGAAGTGGGCAGTCGATGCCACTGTTTGAGCGCCGTTGATGATCGAGAACCCGGTCAGCTCGTAGTCGCGGTACTCCGTGCCCTTGCCACCCTTGGGAGCAATGTCTTCGCAAAGGGCCGTCACGCCGTTGTTGAGGTATTGGAAGCGAGCAGGATTCTTGGCGAGGGTTTCCCGGATGGCCTCGTTCACGGGCGTATTGTGGCCCAGCCAGGTGCGGATGTTTTTCTGATACAAGGCCTTGCCATGCTTCTTGTGCAGGTCTGACAGCGTTGAGAGCGTCACCGTGCCGTAATAGGCGATTTTGGGCTCGGTTGCCGAGCCGTGGTTGAAGAGCGTAATACGGCAATTCACTGGCTCCACGGCGTTGACGCTATGCAAGCCGTTCACTGTGCGGTCGGCGTCAAAGTCCAGAATCTCGTCACCTAGCCGGGGGTCGATGTTGGCTTTGTCGGCGAGTAATTCGTTAATTGCCTTGGCCGCGTTAGCGGTGATGCCTTCGCCTGTATGGGCAATGACGATTTCGATCTTGTCGCAATGGTCCAAGGCCTGACGAATGGCCGTCTCGCGGGCGAGCACGTTGGCGTTGAAGCCATTGTAGTCGCCGTTCAGAATCTTCCTGATACCCTGGGAGAAAGCCAGCGCCTCGGGCTGGGTGAACGAGGCCGTGTCCTTCAGCTTCGCCTGGAGGATTCAGTGACAGACGAGGGGGCGCCGTCCACGAAGCTTGCAGCAGCAACGGTCGATCGCTTGATCGAATCTGGATTGCTGCGAGAAAAATATCGGGATGCTCTGATCGCCAAGATCGCAGCCGGAACGATGTCCGGCGCGGATTGGAAATTGGAAATCGACCTCGCTACCGGGAAGGCGGCTAGCTGATGGCGAAGCCTCCCGCACTGAAATCACTGTCGCTGACTGCGTTTCGCGGGTCGGCCAGCACCTTCGTCCTGAATTTCGAGGCGGGGAAAAAGCTCACCCTGATCTACGGTGAGAATGGCACCGGCAAGACCACCATCTGCGATGCGTTCGAATTCCTCGCGAAAGACAATGTCGGTTCGCTTGACGGCAAAGGCCTTGGAACAGGAGTTAGGAAATTCTGGCGCACCGTCGGCAAGCCCGCAACCGATTGCGCAGTGGAGCTAACGACGGGCGACGGGACTTGCACCGGCAAGCTAGCCGGGAACATGAACACGGTTCGCCGGAACGGCGTGGCAGTTCGTAAAGGCCGGTCGGCTTGCGGCCCGGCTGGTTGGTTTGGCTGGTCATGATGATCTCCTTCCACTTCATCCGCGAGACCATCTCGCGGCTTCATGGGGAGCAAAGGGCGCGGGGTATCGAGCCGGGGATCACACGCCGCGAAGCGCCCGGAGGGCATGGAGCTGCACAAGCCGAAGGCGCGGAAGCGAATGGGGTTGAACCACGGCGGCCCCGCGCCCAAAACGCTCATCCGTTAGAAGCCGCTATGGTCGTGCGAGGAAGAATGGAATGAATTGACTAATTGAGCCAATTTTGACCAAAAGCCGCAGCCTCGGAGCACGACATGCTGTTGAATGTATCCGCGCTTTGGTCTGTTAAGTGACATGAAGGTGTCGATGTCGGACTGATGACGAATAGACTGAGGGGCTGGGCATCCATGAAGAAAATTGAGACGGCGGCGCGAGCGTTGTTGGCGATTTGCTTGGTATGCAATGGCGCCCCGTATCGAGCTTCGGCGCGAACTTCGGATAGGACTGAAATTGGTTACTCAGAATCAGTTCGAAGCCAAAAAGCCGGGGCATCAAGTCCGCAGCCGGACAGCCAATATTGCCCTGACTTTGATGATTTTAATGCTAGGCAACATGTGAGGGAGTGGAACTATTTATCGGTTCGGTCGAGACTTACCAGCGTACTGCGGACAGCAATGATGCTTGTCGAATGGGACAAGCCAGAATGTACATTGAAGATGATACCAACCGGAATGAATATTCAGCAGTTTCATAATATGCTCTTGCGCGAAATGGATAGAAGAAATCGTCTAACTGAATACGTGCTCTGGTTCATAATGATGGGCCACCACGATTCTTGGGAAGACAACTATGATCTAAATCTTCATGACAATATTATCCTTAGTAATAATCTTGATCGAATTTTTCAGTTCGAAAGGCCAACACAAAACTGGATGTCATATTCTGTATCAACAGGTATAAAGGTAAAGTCGGACATCACTCCTGGCGAGGCAATGCTTTATGATGCTGCATTAACGTCGGTTTATTTTGAACGATATTCTTACAAATCAGATAACGGCTCTATGGTATATCCTGATCTTGTGCTCGACTCTGACGTAGTTTCGGCACTCAATCTCCCCCAGCTCCCAAAAGGAGAATACTATGCTTATGGAATGAATTTGACCGACGTTATGCGGCGAACCCTAGGTTATGCCTTTGCATCTGTTGACCGCTTCAATCCTGAATTAAGCAAAAGCAGCTTGACAGTAAGCCTCCAATTGAAGCGGGAGGACGGTAGCCCTGTTTACGCATCGGAGATGCAAGACCAATACTGCCGGCAATCGCGGGCCCTCTATGAAGCGGGCGCAAGCATGAATCCGCGCGATGCATTTTTGAGTGGGTTTGTCCAAGGCCGGGTGAATAGAAAGAACCCCGGTGCTACCAGCCCAGCTATCGGTATTACAGGAGCCTGCCCTGACTGATGACTGTCAGGTGGGCTTAGCAGGTTTGAGCATCCATTTTGGCAACGTGACTGTCGTTTGATAGTGATCAGGGGGTCGATCAGCGGTAGCAATTCGCATGAAGTTCGCGAATGCGCGGGCGGGTACAACTCCACCCGTTGCATCGAACTTACTGCCGTTTGACCTTCCCATCCAAACGCCAGTGGTAAGGCCGCTGGTAAATCCTAAGTACCATTCATCTGCTTCGGAGAGTCCCGTTCCTGCCAGCGCTGCCACCGGGCGACCAAGCTCGGGCACTTTGTCGCCACCGCAGACTGCGGTACTTCGAAGCAATTCTGTCAGGGTATCCGCCGATTGGGGGCTTATCACTTGCTTACAGGGCTGCGGCTTGCGCTCGAAAACCGTCTCACCCTCCAACGTTGGTTAGCGTCCGCGCTCGTGGTGTAAT
>JAYRMP010000006.1:0-58159 GCA_041912655.1 Novosphingobium sp.
AAGGGGCAGTTTCCTGGCGGCGGTGGCGGTGGTGGCGGCGCATCGGTTGATAGCACCGGCAACAGCGGGGCCGGCGGGGCCGGCGGTGCGGGGGTTGTCATCGTGATTTCGAGGGCCTGATCATGGCAAACCGATACGCGCAGATCGTTGACGGTGTGGTCGCCAATGTCGTCCTGGCAGAGGCCGAATTCGCCCAAGCCCAGCAGCTTGTCCAAGTGGATGAGCATATCGGCGTCGGCTGGGTTGTAGCCGGTGGCAGTTTCGTTCCGCCCTCACCATCCGTCCCCGCCGCGATCACCATGCGTCAGGCGCGGCTTGTGCTGCTGGGCGCAGGCCTGCTCGAAGCTGTAGACTCGGCCGTTGCTCAGGCTGGCGGAGCGGCCCAGATCGAATGGGAATATGCTCAGGAAGTGCAGCGCCAAAGCCCGCTTGTACAAATGCTGGCGCCTTCGCTGGGGCTGTCGCCGGCGCAGGTCGATGCGCTGTTCATCGAGGGCGCCACGCTGTGAGGCGCTACCTGTTCAATCTGCTGATCGCCATCGACCAGGGTGGAAACGCCTTCTTCGGCGGCAATCCCGATGAGACGATCTCAAGCCGGGTGGGCAGAGCCGCGTTGGGTGGGGGGTGGTTCGCCGTCGCCCTGCGCCGGGTGATCGACTGGCTGTTTTTCAACCTTACCGGGGAGCGGGATCACTGCGGTAACTCGATCGAGTGGGACGAGCGGTGAAGCTGCGCCCAGGATTTGCCCGCCCCTAACGGGGGCGGCCAGGGCGGTCTCAACGCCCTAACCAGCGAGCGGTAACTCGCACCTCGGGCTGGCGCGCCAGCCTTCAGTTCCCCCGGCCTGTCAGGCGGGGGTGGCCATAGGTGCAAAGTATGAAGGAGTCGATTCGATGCGGGGCTTGTAATGCCCTGCTGTTCCGAGCAGAGACAGGGGCGCTGGCGGGCCTTGTCGAGATCAAGTGCCGACGTTGCCGCCAGATCAACCAGTTCAGGCCTGTGAGCCGTTCCCGGAGCGCCGATCGAGCAGCCACCGGAGAATGAGATGGACACCAGCAAAGAGGCCGCCGGGCGGCCCACGCGCAAGCCGCCTGGGCGCAACGGATATCGCTACAGGCCGCAGTTCGGCCTGATCGTGGTTTGCCGCGACGAGGACGATCAGCAGCGCGTGTTCGCGCAGCTGAAGCGCGAGGGGTACGATCCCCGGGTGGTGTGCGTATGAAGGTGACTGTGCGCCACCGCTGCGCCGATGCCGCCACCTATCGCGCATCGCGGGTGAAATCGCTGTTCAACGTGAGCGACCAAGCCACCCGGTTCGACCTGGAAGCCGACCTTCCGGGGCCGGACGAGAAGTGGCAGATCGGGGTGATCGTCGGCCCTTCGGGATCGGGCAAATCCAGCCTGGGGGCGGCGATCGGCGCGATCTATGAGCCGGAGTGGCCGACGGCCGCGCCGATCATCGACGCGATCGGCCCGGGACTGCCGTTCGACCGGGTGACTGGCGCGCTTTCGGCGGTGGGGCTGGGCAGCGTGCCGACCTGGCTACGGCCCTATTCCGTCCTGTCCAATGGCGAGCGGTTCCGGGCCATGCTGGCGCGCCTGGTGTGCGAGGAACCGGCGCTCGCGGTGGTCGACGAGTTCTCTTCCGTGGTGGACCGCCAGATCGCCTGCGTGGGGGCAGCGGCGTTTGCCAAGGCGTGGCGGCGGAGCAACGGGCGGGCGGTGCTATTGTCATGCCACTACGACGTTCTTGACTGGCTGCAGCCTGACTGGGTGTACGACACGGCGACCGGATCGCTGGACTGGGGGCGTCTTCGATGTCGCCCGCCGATCGAGTTGGAAGTGCGGGAAAGCGACTGGCGATACTGGCCGCTGTTTGAGCCGCATCACTATCTGAAACTGCCCAGGATGATCGCCGCGCGGTGCTATGTCGGGTTCGTGGGTGGCGAGCCAGTGGCGCACCTGGCGGTGTCCACCAGGCCGGGCCTGGTCGAGGCGCGCGCCTGCCGCCTGGTGATCATGCCGGAGTGGCAGGGGATCGGCGTGGGGCTGCGATTTCTCAACGCCGTCTGCGAGGCCTGGGCGCGCGGCGAGAACCGCTATGGCCTGCGCCTGCCGACCCTGTTCCATACCAGCCACCCGGGCCTTGCTGCGGCGCTGCGCCGGGCGCCGGGATGGACGCAGGTCTCGGGGCGGCTGTGCGGCGAATCCAAGGAGCGGAGCATCAAGACGCTGAGCCAGTCACACGAGCGCGGAAAGCTATCGAGCTACAGCATGGGCTCTGGCTTCGGTGGCCACTTTCGCGCCGTGCAGGGCTTTCGCCGCTTGTTGCCGGAGGACGCGGCGTGAGGTTGTTCATCGCGGGCCAGAAGTGGCTCGGCCGGGAGTTGCTGGGGCGCTGCATCGCGGCCGGGCATGATGTTGCCGGGGTGGCTGCTCCTGCGGCATCGGACAGCCTGGCAGAGGCGGCGCGCGCGGCCGGGGTGCCGGTGGCCATCGCGGCGCGTAGGCTGGAGGCGGAGGCGGTGCCCGAAGCCGTGGACCTGATCCTTGCCGCCCACGCCCATTGCTACATCACCAGGGGCGCGCGGGAGAGGGCAAGGCTGGGCGCGCTGGGTTATCACCCATCACTGCTGCCGCGCCACCGTGGGCGTGATGCGATCCGCTGGGCGATCCACATGCGGGAGCCGGTGACGGGCGGCACGGTTTACTGGATGGACGACGGAGCCGACACGGGGCCGATCGCGATGCAGGGTTGGTGCCATATCCTGCCGGGTGACGATCCGGCCACGCTCTGGCGGCGTGACCTGGGGCCGATGGGCTTGCGGCTGCTGATCCAGGCGGTGGAACTGGCTGCGCGTGACGAGCTGCCACGGGTGGAGCAGGATCACGCGGCGGCGAGCTGGGAGCCGGCGTTCACCGGGGGATCGCTTAGCGGCGTTTGACGGGGTGGTGAGAAGCCTCTTAGAGATCGCTCATGGGCCATCCAGGGGATGGGTCGAGTGCTACAAAAGCTCTTGTCCGAGACTCTAAAAGCTTGCGCCGCGCTACAGTGCCGCGCTTCCCCACCCCTGGCCCCTCCCCGGCGGGGAGGGGGAGCCGGCGTGGCGTTCAGTCGCGCCTGACCAGCATCGATCCGGCGATGAAGCCGCCACCCATGCCGCAGGCGCCGACCTTGGGTTCCTTCAGCTGGCGTGCCCCGGCCTGGCCCCACAGCTGCAGGCAGACCTCGTGCAGCAGCCCGAAGCCGTGGAGTCGCCCGCCGGAAAGCTGGCCGCCCCCGGTGTTGACCGGATAGCGCCCGCCGGGGCCGATATTGCCCTCGGCGATGAAGTCCTTGGCCTCGCCGTGGCCGCACAGGCCCATCGCCTCCAGCCACATCGGCACGAAGATCGAGAACCCGTCGTAGAGGCCCAGCACGTCGATCTCGTGCGGCTTGATGTCGGTGCGCGCCCACATGTCGGCGGCGGAATCGTGCGAACCCATGGTGGTCAGGTCGGCGCGCTGGTCCCAGGTTTCCTGCGAGCGCAGGGCCGAGCCCATCGCCTCGATCCGGATCGGGGGCAGGCGGCAATCCTTGGCGGCATCGGCGGCGGAGACGATCACCACCGCCGCGCCGTCGATCGGCACGTCGCAGTCGAACAGGCACAGCGGCGTGGAGATCATCCGCGCGCCCATGTAGTCTTCCACGGTCAGCGGCTTCTGCATTACCGCCATCGGGTTCATGGCAGCGAACTGGCGTTCGCCGGTGGCGACCATGCCCAAGTGTTCCCGGGTCATGCCGAATTCGTGGAAGTAACGCTGCGCCATCCAGCCCGCCCAGTTCGAGGCGGACAGCGCGCCGACCGAGGCCAGCCAGCTCATCCAGCCGCCGATCTGCGCCTTGCCCGCCCCGGCGATGGAGGCGCGGCGACCTGCCGTCTGCGAGGAGCTTTCGGTCAGCGCGCGGAAGCACAGGACGTGGCGGGCCTGCCCGGTCATCACCGCCATGGCCGCGACCATGATCGGGGCCATCTGCGCCGGGCCATCGGGCACGGCGCTGTGCCAGCGGGTCTGGAGGCCCAGCGCGTTACGGACCTCGCCCGTGCCGAGCGGCGACATGCCGGGGGAGTTTTCCGCCTTGCCGGGGTAGGTGGCGATCCCGTCGATGTCGGCGCGAGTCAGCCCGGCGCGTTCCAGCGCGCGGTCGGCAGCTTCAGCGAGGTGGAGGATTGCGGGGCGACCCGTGTTGCGGCCGATGTCGGACATGCCGACGCCGGTAATCGCGGCCTTGGCCAGCGCGCTCATGCCGCTTCTCCTTCGCTGGCGTGCCACACGGGAATCCAGACGTCGCCGCTCGCCTCGAAGCCGACGCGGACGCGCTGGCCGATGCGCACCGCATCGGGCTCGGCGCCGACAAGGCGGCTGGTGACGCGCACGCCCGGGGCGCCGTCTACATCCACCACGGCGAGGACGAACGGCACTTCCATTCCCGGAATCCACGGCTGGTGGTTGACGGTGAAGGTGTAGATCGTTCCCGTCCCGGCCACGGCGCGCGGGGTCACGCGCTGCGAAAGGCATTTGGGGCAGAGCAGCTGCGGCGGGTGGATGGCGTGGGCGCAATCATCGCACATCGCGATTCGCAGTTCGCCGTGTTCGCCGCCAGTCCAGAAGGCGGTGTTCTCAGGCGTCAGTTCGGGCAGGGGTAGCACGGTTCTCTCCAGTCTATGCGTCAGCCATACCGCCGCGAAGGTGTTGCGGTGCGTTTCGGTAGGGCGAAGGATACGGCGGTCGCGGCGGCGGTCAGGCCGATGATCGCGAACAGCGCCCAGTGGTAGGCCTGCGGCGAGGGGTAGCGTTCCGCCCCCTTCGTCACGCTGTCGAGTGCCAGCAGTGTAGTAATGATCTGCGAGCCGACGCCCATGAACAGGCCGCGGATCACACCCAGCATGCCCGTCACCTCGCTGGTCCGTTCGGGGGTGACTTCGGCGGCGATGATCGTCGGGGCCACGGCAAAGAGCATGGTCGTGCCGAAGGAAATGACAATCAGCTGGGCGATGATGACCCCGACGCTGCTGGTGTCGAACAGGACGAGGCTCCAGCCGAAGGTGGTGACTAGCCCGCCCACGACCATTGCCGTGCGTCCGCCGCCGCGCCCGGTCAGCCAGCCGCTGAGCGGCCCGGCGAAGACCGAGGTAAGGTTGGATGGCAGCTTGGCCAGCCCCGCGACCGTGGCGGACAGGCCCAACCCCAGCCCGGTCCAGACCGGCGCCTGCAGGAGGAGCGAGAAGAACACGGTGATCTGCAAGGTCCCCATCGCCACAAGCGCGCTGGCGGCGCAAACCACGGCGATCGGGCGGTGGGCCAGCGTGCGCACGTCGATCAGCGGGTTGGCGCTGGAAAGCGCGCGGCGCCACCACAGCACGCACAGCGCAAGGCCGGCGACCAGCAGGGCAAGCGCGGCAGGGCTGCCGAAGCCCCAGGCCTTCCCGCCGGAGAGGTACAGCAGCACCAGCGTCACGCCCGGCGCGAAGAGAATGCCCGACCACCAGTCGACCGGCTGGCTGAGCGCTGCGGGCCGCGATGGCGGCACCAGCGCGCGCACCAGCAGCAGCGAGGCCAGGCAGAAGCTGGCGCTGGCGAGGAAAATGCCGTGCCAGCTGAACGCGTCGACGATCACTCCGCCCAGGATCAGTCCCGCCGCCGTGCCGATCGAGGCGCCGGAGATCATCAGGCCGATCCCTGCGGGCACACGCTCCGCCGGCAGGTTTTCGCGCACCAGGCCGATCACCAGCGGCAGGATTGCGGTGGTCGCGCCCTGCATGACCCGGCCCGCGAGGACGAGGCCATAGCTGGAACTGGCCGCGCTGAGCAGCGATCCGGCCATGCCGATGACGAGCACTACCAGCAGCACTTTCTGGCGTCCGTAGATGTCGCCGAGCCGCCCGACCACGGCGGAAACCGCCGCGCCGACGATCAGGAAAGCGGTGACCAGCCAGCCGACCGCTGCCGCATCGCCGAACTGCACCACCAGCACCTTCAGCGCGGCGAGGATCATCGCGCTTTCGAAGCTGCTGGTCATTTCTGCGACCCACAGCGCGCCAAGCAGCGCCCAGGGCAGCCGTGCAGGCTGGCTCACGAGGCGGAGACCTGCCGCGCGCCTTCGGGAAGTCCTTCCTGCGCGGCGCGGACCTCGATCAGGTCGACGCTGATGTCGCGCGGCAGGGCCAGCGCCGCAACCAGTGCCTTGGCCATGGATTCAGGCGTGGCGGGCGAGCCGGACATGGCGGCATGGCCGGTCTGGACGATCTTGGTGTAGAACGCCTGCTTCTCTGCATCGGTCCAGCTGTCGCCGCCCGACCCGCCCGAGACCGAGCCGGAGCGCAGCACGCTGACCCGGATGCCGTCGCTGCGCAGCTCATCGCGCAGGCCCGCGGAGAGCGTTTCGACCGCCGCCTTGCTTGCCGCATAGAGCGCCAGCATCGGGAAGGGCATATGCACGCTTTCGCTGGAAATGCTGACGATCTGGCCCTGGGTCTGCCTGAGGTGCGGGATCGCCGCGCGGATCAGCCAGGCCACGCCCAGCACGTTGATATCGACATGGGCGCGGATGATCTCGTCCGAGCCTTCGCCGAAGGGAAAGGGGTGATAGATCGCGGCGTTGTTGACCAGCACGTCGATCCGCCCAAACTTCTCTGCCGTCTGGGCAACGGCGCGGTTCACGGCAGCGCTGTCGGTGACGTCGCAGGGGATGGCCAGCACGGCATCGCCATGCTGCGCGGCCAGTTCGTCCAGCTGGGCGGAAGGCCGGGCCAGCGCCGCAACCTTCATCCCCGCCTCGACCAGCGTAGCGACGAAATGTTTGCCCATGCCCTTCGAGGCACCGCTGACCACGGCGACCTTGCCCGCCAGTTGCTCCATGTCCTTCACTCTCCCGGATGACGCAGCGTCAGGGCTGCGGTCTTGCAGTTGACGCTACGTCAGTTTCCGGGAGTCGTGCAAGGCACTTCGCTGGCCAGATCAGCCTTTCTTGCGTTCGCTGAGCGTTTTCCAGACGTCCCCGGCGGTCACGGGGTGGTCGAAGTCGCCTTCCACGCGGGCATCCTTGCCGGGCAGGGAGACCGGCGCGGTGTCCACGCCCGCCGCTTTCTGGCGCAGCGCACCGACCGTGCAATTCTCGCGCCCGCCGCCCGCCGCGATGGGATCGACGCCGAAGAAGCTGAACGTGTTCTGGTGGGTGATCTTGTCGATGATCCGTTCTGGCAGGTGGCTGACATTGTCCCACAGCCCTTCGGCCACGTCCGGCCAGGTGCAGTCCGAATGCGGATAGTCGCATTCGTAGGCGATGATATCCTCGCCGATCTCGTCATAGTGGCGGCAGCCGAACTTGTCCTCGATGAAGCAGGACAGGAAGTGTTCGCGGAACACTTCGCTCGGCAGCTTGCCACCCCAGTCGCAGCGCACCCAGGCGCCGTGGTGGCGATAGGTGAAGTCGGCGCGTTCGAGGAAATAGGGAATCCAGCCGATCCCGCCTTCGGACAGCGAGAACTTGAGGTTGGGATAGCGCAGCAGAGCGCGCAGGTGCAGCAGGTCCGACGCGTCGGTCGAAATCGCCATCGGCAGCGAGGAAATCCAGGCCGAGATAGGCGACATTTCCGAAGCATAGAGCGGTGCCTGGCCCGTGCCGATATGGCAGTTCATCACCACGTGGTTGTCGTTGCAGAAAGCCCAGATCGGCTCATAGGCCGGATCGTGGATCGGCTTGAGGCCCTTGATCGAGGGGTTCGACGGGAAGGTGACCGAACGGCAGCCCTTCTTCACCAGCCGGTTGAGTTCGCGCAGGGTCGCGTCGAGATCCCACAGCGGCAGCACGGCGGTGGGGATGTAGCGCCCGGGGAAGGGCGCACACCATTCGTCGATGTGCCAATCGTTGTAGGCCTGGACCACGCGCTCGGCCAGGCCCTTGTCCTTGGCGTCCCACAGCCACGATCCGTCAAAGCCGATGAAGGTGGGGAAGCAGACCGAGGTGTAGATCCCGCCAACGTTCATGTCGTCGACGTGGGCCTTCGCATCCCAGGTGCCGCGCCGCATCTGGTCGATGTTCGCCGGTTCCATCCCGTATTCTTCCTTGGGGCGGCCGACCACGGCGTTGAGGCCGATGTTGAAGGTGGTCTTGTCCTCGGCCTCCCAGTGCCAGAAGGCATGGCCGTCCGCGCCGGTGACATAGCGCGGCATCTTCGCCAGCAGTTCCCTGGGCACGTGGGCATCGAACATCGTCGGGGGTTCGATGATGTGATCGTCGACGCTGGCGATCACCATGTCTTCCATGTTCATGGCCGAGTCCTCTCTTGCATGTTGTTGGCAATTGTCTCTCGCATAATTGACGAGGCGTCAATTCCAAACATTGACCTGGATCAAGGCACGTCATCGCTAATTAGGGCCTATCCAAATACACAACTGTATCTGGATTCGTTTGTTCATGCCCCGCGCCAATCGCAAGGAGAGCCAGGCCCAGACCCGCGCGCGGCTGCGCAGCGCGGCGCGGGCCGAATTCGCCCGGCGCGGGATCGCGGCAGCCTCGATCGACCGGATCAGCGAAAGCGCGGGCTTCTCGCGCGGGGCGTTCTACGCCAACTATGCCGGCAAGCATGACCTGCTGCTGGAACTGATGGCCGAACACCAACGGCGTGAGATCGAAGCCTGGCAGGACCTGCTCGATACGCCCGGCACGCTGGAACAGGTGCTGCCCGCGCTGCGCGAGCGCTTCGATGCCTTCGCCCAGAGCGCGGAAGACGCGCTGTTCGCCACGGAACTCCAGATCGAGGCACTGCGCAATCCGGACTTCGCCCCGCGTTACCGCCTGTTCGCGCAGGAAATCGCGGAACGCACACTTCGGCTCGGTGAAGCCTTCATCGCCCGCGCCGGCACCAGCCGCGTGTCTGCGCAGGTGCTGGGCAAGGCGCTGCAATCGTTCAGCCCGCAGCTGATCGCCGAGGCCCGGCTGGGGATCGCCCCCGCCGGGCAGAGCGCGGGCGAGCGGCTGGTGGCGATCATCACCGAATTACTGGGAACGGGCCGCGACGTGCCGGCCGGAGAGGAGAACCCCGCATGACCGATACCCTTGCTGCCCCCGCTACGGTTGCGCCCGAGCGCGTGATCGACTTCAATCTCTACGACTTCCCGGTCGACGGGCTCGATTACCAGGGATCGATGCGCCGCATCTTCCAGAGCAACCCCGCCGAGGTGCTGTGGACCCCGCGCAACGGCGGGCACTGGATCGTCAAGAATAACGCCGATGTCGCCAAGGTGCTGGCTGACAGCGAGCACTTCTCCTCGCGCCGGATCATGGTCGGCCCGGCCGACGATGGCCGCCCGCCGCTGGTGCCGCTCCAGCTCGATCCGCCGCACCACGCGCCCTACCGCGCGCTGCTGCAGGCGGCGCTGTCACCCAAGGCCGTGGGCAAGCTGGGCGAACGCGCGCGCGAGCTGTCGATCGAGCTGATCGAAGGCTTCAAGCACGATGGCCACTGCGAATTCATCGGCCAGTTCGCGCAGCACCTGCCGATCGCGATCTTCATGGAAATCGTCGGCCTGCCCACCTCTGATCGGCCCTATCTGACCGAAGTTGCCGAGGTTGCGATGCGCGGCAAGACAGAAGCCGAGCGCAACGAGGCCGGGGGCAAGCTGATGGCCTATGGCATGGCCAAGGTGGCTGAGCGCCGCGCCAATCCGGGGAATGACCTGATCTCTACCATCGTCAAGGCGGAGATCGAGGGCAAGCCGATCGAGGATTTTCCGCTCACCGGCATGATCCTGCTGCTGCTGCTGGGCGGGCTGGATACCGTGGCCTCGACCCTGGGCTTCTACGCCCAGTTCCTGGCGACCCATCCCGAGCACCGCCGCCAGCTGGTCGAGAACCCGGACCTCATCGCCAACGCCAACGAGGAACTGCTGCGCCGCTTCCCGATCGCGATCCTCGCACGCGAGGTCTGCGCCGAGGTCGAAATGGGCGGGGTGACGATGCAGCCCGGCGACATGGTGATGGTGCCGACCCCGATGGACGGGCTGGACGAAACCAAGTTCGCCGATCCGCTGACCGTCGATTTCAACCGGGTCAAGCCGGGGGCGAACTCCACCTTCGGCGGCGGCGTACACCGCTGCGTCGGTTCGGTCCTTGCCCGCACCGAACTGCGCATCTTCCTTGAGGAATGGCTCAAGCGGATTCCGGATTTCGAGGTGAAGCCCGGCACCAATCCCCGCGTCAGCGCCCGTTCGGTCGCGACGCTGACCGAACTCGAACTGGTCTGGGACCCCAAGAGCGTCAAATGAGCGAACCCGGGAAGCGCCGCTTCATCTGCTTCTACTGTGGCACCGTCTATGACGAGGCGCTCGGCTGGCCCGACGAGGGCATCGCGCCCGGCACCTTGTGGGAGGACGTACCCGACGACTGGTGCTGCCCCGAATGCGCCGCAGCCAAGGCGGACTTCATGCTCGACGAGGATTGAGGTCTGACAGCAAAGAAAAGGGGCGGGCCTGCCGGTGCAGGTCCGCCCCTTCTTCGTGTTCAAGCCCTCCGCTTTGTCATTGCGAGCGAAGCGAAGCAATCCAGGAGCGGTTTACGCTACCCTGGATTGCTTCGGCCTTCGGCCTCGAAATGACGAACTCCGGGTGGCCTAGTTCCGCATCACCCAGCCGCCATCGACGTTGAGCACCTGCCCCGTCATCCAGCGCCCGGCGTCCGAGACCAGCAGCAGCAGCGCGCCGCACAGGGCATCGGGCGTGTCGCGCAGCTGGATCGGCGTGCGCGAGGAAATCGCCTGGACCAGCGGGCTGTCTTCCGGGGTGAGGGCAAGACCCGCATCGGTCTTGGTCATGCCCGGGCCGATGGCGTTGACGCGGATGTTCTGCTTGCCGAGTTCGGTGGCGAGCGTGGTGGTCGCGCCGAGCAGCGCGATCTTGGTCACGCCGTAGAAGCTCTGCGCCGGGAAGGCCCCGGCGGAGACCTGGTTGACGATCGCGCCCCCGCCGCGTTCGGCCATGTGCGGAGCGATCACCTGGGCGCAATTGATCGCGCCCCAGACGTTCACCGCCATGCCCTTGTCGAACCGCGCGCGGTCGGTCTGGACGAGCGGCTTGTCGACGATCTCGACCATCAGCGCGGCGTTGTTGACCAGGATATCGATCCCGCCGAACGCCGCCTTGGCGGCAGCCGCGAGTCCCTCGACCGAGGCGGTGTCGGTGATGTCGACCTGAACCGCGACGGCGTTGTGGCCCAGCGCGGTGATTTCGTCCGCCACCTTCTGCGCGCCTTCGCCGTTGAGGTCGGCGACGACCACGCTGGCGCCAGCATTGGCGAGCGCCACCGCATAGGCGCGCCCGATCGAATTGCCCCGCCCGCCGGCGCCAGTGACAATCGCCACCTTGCCGTCGAGGCGGAATTCGTTGTTGGTGAAGTCAGCCATGTCTGCGGCTCCTTACTTGGGGAAGATCGGCGCGCCGACCCCGACCGTGACGGTCTTGTAGTGGAGGAATTCGTCGATCCCGGCCTTGCCGCCTTCCTTGCCGAAGCCGGAAATGCCGACCCCGCCGAAGGGGGTGTGCGAATTGATCTGGAAGCCGCCGTTGACATAGACGCCGCCTGCGTTGAGCCGTTCGGCCAGGCGGTGGACGCGCTGGATGTCGTTCGACTGGATATAGGCGGCAAGCCCGTATTCGCTGTTGTTGGCGATGGCGATGGCTTCATCCTCGGTGTGGAACTTGAGGATCGCCACGGCGGGGCCGAAGATCTCGACCTGGGCGATTTCGTGGTCCGGGTTCACGTCGACCATGATCGTCGGTTCGATGAAGTTGCCCTTGGCAAGGTCGCCCCCGGCGCGCTTGCCCCCGATCAGGAACTTGCAGGCGTTGTCCGCCGTCGCGCGGTCGAACATGCCGGTGATGCGTTCCACCGCGGCGGCGCTGATCACCGGGCCGACCATCACGCCCGGCTCCATCGGGTCGCCAACCTTGAACAGCTTGGCGATCTCGACCATCTTTTCGACGAATTCATCATAGATGTCGGCATGGACCAGCTGGCGGGTGGGGAGGGCACAGCCCTGGCCCGCAAGGCAGCCGATGGTCCAGAATACGGCGCGTTCGGCGGCGGCCTGGAGGTCGCAGTCGGGGAAGACCAGGCTGGCGCTCTTGCCGCCCAGTTCCATCACGCTCGGCTTGATCTGTTCCGCTGCAGCGGTGAGGATCTTGCGCGCGGTGATCGGCCCGCCGGTAAAGCTGATCTTGCGGACCTTCGGATGGCGCACGATCGCGTCGCCCGCCTCGCCCGTGCCCGGCAGGACCGAGATCACGCCGTCGGGAATGCCCGCTTCCTTGCAGCACTGGGCGAACAGTTCGGGCGCGAAGGGGGTGATTTCTGCGGGCTTGAGGATCACGCAGTTGCCTGCGGCCAGCGCCGGGGAAACCTTCATGCCCATGCCGATCAGCGGGCCGTTCCAGGTGTTGATGATCCCGACGATGCCGATCGGTTCCGGCACCGAGTAGGAGAACTCTCCGCGCGTGTCGAAGGTGCTCATCAGGTCGCCGGTCAGCTTGTCGCACCAGCCGGCGTAATAGCGCATCCAGCTGACTGCGGTTTCAACCCCGCGTTCGCCCTGCATCAGCGGCGTGCCGCCGTCGAGCGCGGCCATCCGGCCGAATTCCTTCTGCTTTTCCATCAGCAGGTCGGCGAGCTTGTAGAGTATCGCCCCGCGCGCTTCGGGCGAGGTGCGGCGCCAGCCTTCGCGCGCAGCTTCGGCGCGGGCAACGGCTTCCGCCACTTCAGCCGGCCCGGCCAGCGGCACTTCGACGAGCGCTTCGCCGGTCACGGGGTGGATGTGGGTGCGCGTGCCGCCCGAACCGGTGGTGCGCTTTTCATGGCCGATGTGCAGGTGAACGACAGGGATATCCGACATGGGGGTGTCTCCTCAGGAATTCCACTCAAGGTGAAGCGCTTCGATCGCCTGGACCGAGCCGCCACGGGTGACGATGTGCTGGTCCGGCTTCAGACGGAAGTGGCCGATCTTTTTGGCCCAGGTTTCGTAGAACACGGTCATTTCCAGCCGCGCGAGATGGATGCCAAGGCAGGTGTGGACGCCCGATCCGAACCCGGCGTGGCGGCAATGCGGTCGGTCGAGCCGGACTTCTGCCGGACACTCGGTCAGCTTTTCGTCCCAGCCGACCATGTGCAGCGGCACCAGCACGGAATCGCCCTCGTAGACCTTGGTCCCGGCGATCTCGGTGTCCCTGGTGATGTAGCGCGGGGTCGAGACGAAGGTGTAGCGGCGCATCAGTTCATCGACGATGGCCGGGATCGCCGCCGGGTCCTCGATCATCCGGTTGCGCAGCGCCTCGTCGTGCGAGAGGTGGCGCATGCCGAAGCTCAGCGCGTTGACCACGGTGTCGAGGCCCGCGAGGAACATCAGGAAGCAGATCGACATCAGCTCTTCATGGTCGAGCTGGCGAGCTTCGAATTCAGACGCGATCAGCTTGGACACCAGATCGTCCTGCGGCTCGGCCCGGCGCGCTTCGAGCAGCGCGTTGAGTGTGCCGAGGATCTGCATGGTCAGCTCGATCCGGCGCTCCATCGCCACCTGGGCGTTGAAGTATTCGACCACGGTGGAGCGGAAGAAATCGAACTGGTCGAGCGGGAATCCGAACAGTTCCATGAACACCGAAACCGGGAAGCGCGAGCCGAGCGCGTCGACGAATTCGCATTCCCCCTTGGCCACGACGCCGTCGATCAGCTTTTCCGCCCATTCGCGGATGCGCGGTTCCAGCGGTTCGATTGCCTTGCTTTCGAAATAGGGGCGCAGCAGCTGGCGATAGGGGCGATGCTCGGGCGGATCGAGCGATTCCGGGATCATCCGCGGCTGGTCGGGGTTGGGCGGGATCGACAGGAACCGGCTGGAGAACCGGTCGGGATGGCGCAGCACCTCGATCGCGGCATCGGCATTGGTCACCACCCAGTGGCCGCCATGCGCCGATGTCCAGAACACCGGCGGGGCCTTCTGCTTCAGTTCCCAATAGGCTTCGTGCACGTCGGCGATGATCGCCGGGTCGCTGATGTAGTCGAATTCATAAACCGGCTCGCGCCGGCGTTCGGGCGCAGTTGCTGACATCGAATCGCGCTCCTCTCCCAAGGTTGTTATTGCCCTTATGTAAACGGCGGTTTACATAACCTGTCAATGGCTGAATCCGCCGACCTGAGGCCCATGCGCGATGCCCGGCGTACCCGCGCGGCGATCCTTGCCGCCGCGCAGGAGGCGTTTTCGCGCACCGGCTATCTCGATACCGGTCTGCGCGAGATCACCGCAGCGGCGGGCGCCAATCCGGCGCTGGTCAGCCGGTATTTCGGTTCGAAGGAAAAGCTCTACGAGGCGGCGCTGGCCGACCTGCTTGACGCGCGCACCATCACCACCCTGCAGCGTGAAACCTTTGGCGAGCAGGTGGTGAACATCCTCACCGCCACGGTGCCGGGGCAGCGCAATCCGCTGCCGATGATGCTGTTGGCGAGCGCCGACCCGACCGCGCGCGCGATCAGCCACCGGCTGCTGATGGAAGTGTTCATCGAGCCGCTGACGCAGTGGTACGGCAGTCCGCGCGGCGCGGCCAAGGCGGCCTGCTTTTCCGCGCTGGCATCCGGGGTGACGGTCTACCGCGACCTCTATCCGCTGGATGCCATCACCAGTGACATCGACGCCGAAACCCGGCGCTGGCTGGCCGCCGCCTTCCAGTCGCTGATCGACTGACAAAGGCGAGGCGCACGTCAAAGACATATTGCACTAGGTAAGATATGTCTGCACAATCGACGCCATGGGATGCCTGATAGCAAAGACGGCGCTGGTCACTGGCGGCGCCCGCGGAATTGGCGCGGCAATCGTCCGGCGGCTGGCGGCCGAAGGGGCCGAAGTCGCATTCTGCTATCGCGGCGCCGACGCCGAGGCGCATGCGCTGGTCGAGGAAGTGCAGGCCGCAGGAGGCCGCGCAGTTGCGATCCGGGCTGACGTTTCGGACAATGCCGGTGTCACCGCGCTGTTCGCGGCGGTCGACGAGGCGTTCGGCGCGGCGCCAAACCTCGACATTCTGGTCAACAATGCCGGTATTGGCAGCGACGGGCAGGACGCCAGCCTGAAAAGCGGTTCCGCGGAACTGTTCGACCGGATGATGGCGGTCAACGCCAGGGGGCCGTATCTCGTGACCCAGGCCGCCTTGCCGCGCCTGCGCGATCATGGCCGGGTGGTGAACATCGGTTCGATCTCGGGCAAGATCGCCCAGCCTTTTGCGGCGGGCTATGCGATGGGCAAGCGTGCGCTGCAGAGCCTGACCTTCTCGACCGCGACCGAAGTGGCCAAGCGCGGTATTACCTGCAATCTGATCGCGCCCGGTGCGGTGGCGACCGATTTTATCGCCCGCCTGCGCGAGCGGCCCGGATTTGACGAGGGGACGGTCCGGGCGACGCCGATGCGCCGGATGGGCGAGCCTGACGACATAGCGGGGGCCGTGCTGATGCTTTGCCGCGAGGAAGCCCGCTGGGTGACCGGCAACGTGATCGAGGCGGCAGGAGGGGTTTCTATCTGATGGCGGTGATAACCGAAAACCTGCGCGAGATCATGGCGCTGGATCCGGATCGCGCGGAAATCGATTTCGAAGGACGCGACTACAGCTGGGGCGATCTGGCGGGGGTGGTGCGCGCGATCGAATCGGCGCTCGATGCGATGGGCCTGCCGGCAGAGGCGCGCGTCGGCGTGATGCTGCGCAACCGTCCCGGCCACATCGCCGCGATCCTGGCCGTGCTGTCGACCGACCGCTGCCTCGTTTCGCTCAATCCGATCCTGCCCGACGACAAGCTGTTCGCCGACGTGACCGGGCTGGGTCTGCCGGCAATCATTGCCGATGAAAGCGACGTTGCCCGCCCGGGCATCACCGATGCCTTTGCCCAGGCCGGAACCGCGGTGCTGGCGATCGGCGCGCGGCTGGAAGGGGTGCGCCTGTTGCCCGGGTTCGAAAGCCCGCGCGGCGATGTCACCACCTCGCCCGGCGTCGCGATCGAGATGCTGACGAGCGGCACCACCGGCAGTCCCAAGCGCGTCCCGCTGACCCGCGCCGCCTTCGACGCCAGTTTCGCAGGGTTCGCGCAATATGAACGCAACCGCGATCATGCAGCGAAGCCCCAGCTGCGTTCGGGCGTGACCATGGTCAACAATCCGCTGACCCACATCGGCGGGATCTATGGTTGCATCGCCGCACTGGCGGCGGGCCGCAAGATCGGCCTGCTGGAAAAGTTCACAGTGGATGGCTGGGTCGAGGCGATACGCCGCAACCGGCCCAAGGTGGCGGGCGCGGTGCCATCGGCGGTGCGGATGCTGCTGGAGGCCAATGTCGACCCGGCGGATTTGTCCAGCCTGTCGGCGCTGATCTCCGGCACCGCGCCGCTCTCGCCCGACCTCGTCGATGCCTTCCTTGGAAGGTACGGCATCCCGATCCTCGGCAACTACGGTGCGACCGAATTTGCCGGGGCGATCGCGGGCTGGACGCTCGACGATTTCAAGGCGAACTGGGCGGCCAAGCGCGGCGCGGTGGGCCGGGTCCAGTCGAACATTGCCGCGCGGGTGGTCGATGCGGACAGCGGCGCGGTCCTGCCCCACGGCGAGGAGGGCCTGCTGGAAATCAAGGGGGACCAGCTGGGGGCGAACTATCCGCTGAAGGGCGAGGCCTGGCTGCGCACCACCGACCGGGCGGTGCTCGACGCCGACGGCTTCCTGTTCATCCGCGGCCGCGCCGACAACGCGATCATTCGCGGCGGGTTCAAGGTTCACCCCGATGACGTGGTCAAGGCGCTGCACCAGCACCCCGCGGTGCGCGAGGCCGCCGTGGTCGGCGTGCCCGATGCGCGGCTGGGCGAGGTTCCCGCCGCCGCACTGATCCTGCGCGACGGGGCGGTCGCGCCTGATACCGAAGAGCTGAAGGCGTTCCTCAAGGACCGGCTGATCGCCTACCAGGTGCCGGTCCATTTCAAGGTGGTGGAGGATTTCCCTCGCACCCCCTCGATGAAACCCTCGGCGCCCGGCCTCAAGGCGCTGTTCGCATGACCGGCACTCTTCCTCGCCCGCTCCCCGCGCTGGACCATGACAACGCGGCCTACTGGACGGGGGGAGAACGGGGCGAACTGCTGATCTGCCGCTGCGGCGATTGCGGCTATTACGTCCATCCGCCGGTGCGCTTCTGCCCTGAATGCGAGAGCCGCAATGTCGCGCCGCAGCCGGTTTCGGGGCGGGGCAGCGTCTACACCTTCACGATCAACTACAAGCAGTGGGTGCCGGGCCTGCCCGAGCGTTACGTGCTCGCGCTGGTGGCGCTGGCCGAGCAGAGTGACGTGCTGCTGCCCTGCAACGTGGTGAACTGCGATCCCGATGCCGTAACTTTCGGGATGCCGGTGAAGGTCCTGTTCGAACAGTGCGAGGACCTGTGGGTGCCGCTGTTCGAACCGGCGGAGGCCTGAGCCCATGCGCTATGGCGAAAAGAACTGCGCGATCACCGGGGTCGGCATTTCCGAGGTGTCGCGCGGGTCGGCCAAGTCTTCGCTCGAACTCACCGTCGACGCCGCGCTCGATGCGATTGCCGATGCGGGGCTGAAGCGCAGCGACATCGACGGGATCGCGACCTGGCCGGGCGGCGACGGCAATGCCAGCGGCTTTTCACCGGTCTGGATCGGCCAGTTGCAGGACGCGCTGCGGCTTAAGCTGAACTGGTATTCCAACGGCGGGGAGTCTCCGGGGCAGTACGGCGCGGTGTTCAACGCGATCGGCGCGATCAATGCAGGGCTCGCCCGTCACGTGCTGATCTACCGCTCGATGTACGAGGCGAGCGCGCGCAAGCATGCCTTCGCCAACTCGCTGGTGAAGGTGGGCGAGCGGCAGCGCGGCGGTTTTGCCTGGTACGCGCCCTATCACGTCCACGCGGCGGCCTTGCAGCAATCGCTCTATTTCAACGCCTATGTCCACAAGTCCGGGATCAGGCCCGAACAGCAGGCGATGATCGCGATCAACCAGCGCCGCAATGCGGGGATGAACCCCCACGCGATCTACCGCGATCCGATCACGCTGGACGATTACATGGCGAGCCCGCGCATTGCCGGTCCCTTGCGGATCTATGACTGCGACGTGCCGATCGACGGGTCGGCGGCGATCATCGTCTCCGCGATGGACGCCGCGCGCGATTGCCGCAATCCGCCGATCCGGATCGAGGCGGTGGGCAGTTCGATGCAGTACCGCAATTCGTGGACCCAGCTGGCCGAGGTCGACACCCAGGCCCAGCCACTCGTCGCGGAAATGATGTGGTCGCGCACCGATCTCAAGCCCAGGGACGTCGACATCGCGGAACTCTATGACGGGTTCAGTTTCCATACGCTCAATTGGCTGGAAAACTTCGGCTTCTGTGAACGTTACGGCGCCAAGGACTTCATCGAGGGCGGCAAACGCATTGCGCTGGAGGGCGAACTGCCGGTCAACACCGGGGGTGGAGCGCTGTCGGGCGGGCGGCTTCATGCCTATGGTGCGGTGTGGGAAGGCTGCACCCAGCTGTGGGGCCGGGCGGGCGAGCGGCAGGTGAAGGGCGATCCCCGCGTCTGCGCCACCTCCACCGCGGGCGGCCCGCTCGCAGGCGCGATGCTGCTGGTGCGCGAATAGAACAAGGGAGAGGCCGATGAGCGAGGATTTCAGCGGAGCGAGAGTGCTGGTCACCGGGGCCGGCCGCGGACTGGGCAAGGGCGTGGCCGAAGCCTTTGCGGCGGCTGGTGCGAAGGTCATGCTCGGCTCCCGCACGCTCGAACCGGCTGAGGAGGCAGCCGCCGCGATCCGCACCAGCGGCGCTGAGGCCCAGGCATTCCGCTGCGATGTCACCAGCCATGCCGATTGCCGTGCGCTGGTCGAGGCGACCGTGGCGGCCTTTGGCGGAGTGGACGTGATCGTCCACTGCGCCGCCGACATTCCGCATGGCGGGCTCGGTCATGTCTCAGACGATAAGCTCGAATCCGGCCTCGCCTCGATCGCCAAGGCGGCCTGGTGGCTGCTGGGCGAGGCGCGGCTCCATCTGGCGGCGGCGCCGGGCGGCGGGCGGTTCATCGCGATCGGCTCGGTCAACGGTACCGCGACTGTCGTGCCCAACATGACCGCTTACGGCATGGCCAAGGCGGCACTACTCGCCTTCGTGCGCGGGGCGGCGGTGGACGTGGTGGCGGACGGGATCACGGTCAACGCGATCCAGCCCGGCCTTGTCGCCAGCGACAATGCGCTGCGGGTGCTGGGGGAAGAGGGCCTCGCCGCCTATGGCAAGACCGTGCCGGTGGGCCGCGCGGGCACGCCTGCCGATATCGCCCACGCCTGCCTGTTCTTCGCCTCGCCCAGGTCCGGTTACATCACGGGCGCCAGCCTGGTGATGGACGGGGGCTCGTCGCTCGCGCCGGGGCATGGCGGGCGCGGGGATATCCTGCAGGATCGGCTCAAGCGCCAGGTGGAGCACTGACCATGGATCTCGGCATTTCAGGCAAGGTGGCGCTGGTCACCGGCGGATCGCAGGGCATCGGCCTCGGCTGCGCGCAGCGTTTCGCGGCAGAGGGCTGCAAGGTGATGATCGCCGCGCGGACTCAGGCCAACATCGATGCGGCGGTGGCCGGAATCGGCGGCGACTGCGCCGGGATCTCCGCCGACTGCACCACCAAGGATGGAGTGGCCAAGGCGGTGCAGGCCTGCCGCGACCAGTTCGGCAGCGCGCCCGACATTGCGATTTTCAACGTCGATTCCGGCCCCAAGGGTGCTTTCCTGGAAGTCGATGACGAAACCTTCGCCGCTGCCAACACCAACAACGTCATGGCCTTCCGCTGGCTGGTGCAGCAGGTCTGGCCGCACATGAAGGAGCGCGGCTGGGGGCGGATCCTCACCATCGGCACCAATTCGGTGAAGCAGCCGCATCGCAAGCTGCCGCGCGCCGCGCAGAACACCTACCGCGTGGGTGCGCTTGCCCTGTCGAAGACGCTATCGGCGGAGCTTGGGCCCTTCGGCATCACTGTCAACACGCTGGGCACCGGCGCGATCGAGACCGAGCAGTTCCGCACCGTCTTCACCAAGATCGCCGAGGCGCGCGGCGAAACCTATGAAGCGCACGTCGCGGGCCGGGTGGCCGAATGGCCGATCCGCCGCATGGGCACTCCGGCCGACATGGCCGCTGCCGCCGCCTTCCTCTGTTCGAACCTCGCCGGGTTCATCACTGGCCAGGTGCTGGTGGTGGATGGCGGCAACCTTGAAACCCTGCAATGATACCTTTGAGGAGCATCAGATGAAGATCGACAACACCATTGCCGCCGTGGTCACCGGCGGTGCTTCGGGCCTTGGCCGGGCCAGCGCCGAGGCGCTCGCCGCTGCCGGCGTCAAGGTCGCCATTTTCGACGTCAACGAGGAAGCCGGCGAAGCCGTCGCCAAGCAGATCGGCGGCCTGTTCTGCAAGGTCGACATCCTGTCGGAAGAAAGCGTCGAGGCCGGCTTCGCCAAGGCCCGCGCCGCCCACGGGCAGGAGCGCGTGGTGGTCCACTGCGCGGTTGTCACCGGCGGCGGCAAGACGATTTCGTATGACAAGACCACCGGCGGCTACAAGCGCAACCCGACCGAGATGATCGCGCGCTCGGCCGACGGCATCTTCACCGCCAGCTACCGCATCGCCTCGATCGCGGCGCTGGGCATGGCCAATTCCGATCCGGTCAACGAAGACGGCGAGCGCGGCTGCATAATCCTGACCTCGTCGGCTGCCTCGCAGGACGGCCAGATCGGCCAGGTCGCCTATGGCGGCGGCAAGGGCGCGGTCAACGCGATGGTCCTGCCGATGGCGCGCGACCTGATGGACCTGGGCATCCGCGTCAACGCGATCCTGCCCGGCACTTTCGCTACCCCGCCGATGCTGGCGGTGAAGGACAAGGCCCCCGCGATCTTCGCCGGTCTCGAAGCCTCGGTGCCCTTCCCCAAGCGGCTTGGCAATCCGCCCGAGTTCGGCAGCCTGGTGATGGAACTGGCCCGCAACACCTATTTCAACGGCCAGTGCATCCGCCTCGACGGCGCGATCCGCATGCCCCCCAAGTAAGGATCAGTCCCATGAACCGGCCGCAGCAGTTTCCCTTCGCCCGCCAGAGCGCGGGACCGTCGCCGCTGCGGCGGCCGGGTTCGATCCGCCGCACCACCTCGATCGATTCGGACTGGCCCGATGGCCTTGGCCAACCGTGGGAGATGATCGGCCGCGCGCGCGACCTGCTCACGCCCGAGGACGGCAGCGAGCCGCGCGTGCTGGCCAGCGCCCAGTTCCGGATCATGGCCTCCCCGATCCGCGAAATCCTGTCCATCGAGGCCAGCACCGACCATCCCCGTTTGCAGGAGATGGTCGGGGTGCGCGCGGGCGGGGCGAGCCGCCTGGCGCTGGCCGACAAGCTGGGCGATCTGAAAGGAACGCCGCTGTTCCAGCTGCTCGACGACTATGCGGGCGCCAGCCTCGTTGCCGGGTGGATCTGGTCGCAGTGGAGCGATGACTGGATGGCTCGCAGCCGCGAGGCGGGCACCCGCTCGACCGCGGGCAAGGGCGGCAAGATGATGAACGTCTGCACGGGCTTTGCCGAAGGGGCGAGCTCGCTGCACGAGGACGGCAGCAGCAACACGGTCGATCAGTCCTATACCGAGGTCGGCCCGCTCGAAAATCCGGACGATGCGATCGGCTGGCATCCCATGCCGTTCCAGCAGGGGCCGCAGAAGCGCCGCGCGCGCCGTATCGACCTGTGGCGCGAAGACGGCCTGATCAAGATCGACGCCGCGTTCCAGGACAGCGGCTCCAATCCCAATGGTGGGCGCACCGCGATCCACGAATACCGCCTGTTCGGCGAAGTGGACGAGGCGAGCGGCAGGCTGGTCGCGCTGCAGGTGCTGCCGATGATCCTGCCGTTCCGCGAATGCCCCGGCGCAGCGGTCAAGGCGACGCGGATGATCGGCCAGAACGTGGCCGATTTCCGCGGTGCAGTGCTCGAAACGCTGCCTTCGACGCTCGGCTGCACCCACCTCAACGATGTGCTGCGCGCCCTGTCGGACGTGCCGGTGCTCGCTCGACTGTTGCCTTAATGCCATAGCCGTAGGGGAAATGTGCGGGCTCTTGTGTGTCTTGGTAGACCTAGTTATACAAGTCCTTGTCCAGAGCGGCCGTGAATCGCTCCAGGGAGGAGAGCCTGACCATGAAGACCACCCACGCGCGCCTCATTTCGAGGATTCTGGCCGGCGCAGCCGTTTCCGCCATCGCGATCTCATCGAGCAGCGCCTTTGCGCAGGCTGCTGATGAAAACGATGCCGATGTCATCACCGTTATCGGTGTGACCAAGACCGAAGCCAACATCCAGGATACCCCGACCGCGATCACCGCCTTCACTGCGGAGAAGCTGGAAAACCAGGGGATCAAGGACATCACCGACGTCGGTCGGTTCACCCCGGGCTTCAACATCCGCGCGGGCAGCAACAACCCCACCGCGATCGCGCTGTCGATGCGCGGTCAGGTCCAGAACGACGTGCTCGCCAGCCTCGAACCGTCGGTCGGCGTCTATCTCGACGAAATGTATGTCGCGCGTGCTTACGGCCTCAACGCCGACATGATGGACATGTCCAACGTCCAGGCGCTCAAGGGCCCGCAGGGCACCCTGTTTGGCCGCAACACCTCGGCCGGCGCGCTGCTGCTGTCCACCAACGATGCCAAGCTGGGCGAAACCTCGGGTTCGTTGAAGCTGACCTATGGCCGCTTCAACGAATGGAACGCGACCGGCGTGGTCAACCTGGCGGTGGGCGACAATCTCGCGATCCGCGGCGCGCTGAGCTATGGCGAGCGCGACGGTTACAAGCGCGACATCAACACCGGCTACAAGTACAACGGCCGCGAGTCGCTCAACGGTCGCATCAAGCTGACCTGGCAGCCCTATGACAAGATGACCGTCCAGTTGTCGGGCGAATGGTGGCACGGCAAGATGGACGGCGATTCCCGCCAGGGCCAGGCGCTGTTCCTCAATCCGCTGCTGTTCGCCGCCGTTTATGGCGTCGAGGGATCGAAGGCGGCTGTGGCGCAGCTGCAGGCCGCCGCTGATGCTGAACTGCTCAAGTTCGCGGGCCATCCCGATCTCGTGGGCACCGCCCCTGCTTCGGCAACGCCCGGCACCGGCCAGGCGCTGTTCAACGACGTCAAGACCCAGACCTACATGGCCAAGGTCAAGTACGAGCTGGGCAACGGCGAACTGAAGTGGATCACCGGCTATCGCGGCGTCCAGGCCGACAACCTGATCGACCTCGACGGCTTCAGCCTGCCGCTGCACTTCACCGCCGGTACCCAGGACCTCAAGTCCTACTCGTCGGAACTGCAGTACACCGGCACCGCGATGAACGACGCGCTGAAGTTCGCGCTGGGCGCCACCTGGTTCCGCGAAACCGGCTGGGACCGTTCGCACTCCTCGACCTTCGGCAGCACCGCCTGGACCCAGTTCCTCGGCACCGTCGACAACACCTCGTGGGGTCTTTACGGTCAGGGCAGCTATGCGGTGAACGATGCGCTGAACATCACCGCCGGTCTGCGCTGGTCGCATGACCGCAAGGGCATCACCCAGCAGTCGGGCAACGTGCCGAACCGTGGTCCGCTGACCTCGTGCACCCCGGTCAATCCGGCGCTGCTCGCGGCCGACTGCGCTCGCCACCGCGAGGACAGCTGGAGCAACCTGAGCTACACCATCGGGTTCGACTACAAGATCACGCCCGACGTGATGTTCTATGCCAAGCACAGCAAGGGCTACCGCGCGGGCGCCCAGCAGCTGCGTTCGCTGACCCTGTCGGACACCACCCCGGCCAAGCCCGAAATCAACAACGAGCAGGAAGTCGGCCTCAAAACCGAGTTCATGGATCGCAAGATCCGCTTCAACATCGCCGGTTTCCACAACCGGGTCAGCGATGCGCAGCGTTCGGTGATCCTCGCGGTGGGCGGCACCAGCCAGACCATCCTGGAAAACGCCAGCACCGAGACTTGGGGCGTCGAGGCTGACCTCAACGTCCGCGTCGCGCCGGGCTTCGACCTGTTCGCGAACGGCTCGCTGCTCGATCCGAAGTACACCAAGTACAACGGCTTCGTTGTGGTCGGCGGTGTCCTCACCCCGAATGACAAGAGCGACACCCGCTTCGTCTCGATCGTCAAGAAGCAGTTCGTGCTGGGCGCCAACTATGAAGGCAATGTCGGCTTTGGCACGCTGAAGCTCAACGCCACCTATTCGTGGCTGGGCGACATGGCCCAGGATGGCAACACCCTGGCCCGCTACACCGCGCCGACCAGCACTCCGGGCGGGCAGGGCTTCACCGCCGCCCAGGCCGCGAAGCTGCTGGATGTGACCACCACCAAGGCGGGCGGTTACACCAACGCCCGTGCGGCGATCGCCTTCGGTCCGGACGAGAACTACGAAATCGCCGTCTGGGGCAAGAACATCTTCGACGTTCGCCGCACCGGTTACGTGCTCTTCCTCGGCGGTATCAACTATGTTGGCGCCACCTGGAACGATCCGGCCACCTACGGCGTGACCGTTACGGCGAAGTTCTGATCAATCGGGAACGCCCGCAAAGGGCGACCGCAAAATCAATGGGGGAAGGGCGGGCAACCGCTCTTCCCCTTCTTGTTTCGGGAGAGAGAGGCCGATGGCCATTGTAACGCGGGGGCGTCGCAACCTGACGCTCGGCCTGATGATCGTCGTCGCGATCCTCAGCTATGTCGACCGGCAGGTATTCACGCTGTTTCAGGATGACATCAAGCACGAGCTCGATCTGACCGACGGCCAGCTCGGCCTGCTCACCGGAATGTCCTTTGCACTGTTCTACACTCTGGCCGCCTTCCCGATTGCGCGGCTCGCCGATGTCGGCGACCGCCGCCGGATCATCGCCCTCTGTGTGATGGTGTGGAGCACGGCCACGGCGCTGTGCGGCATCGCCACCGGGTTCTGGCAGATGATCCTCGCCCGGATCGGCCTCGCCGCGGGGGAAGCGGGCGCGGGGCCGGCCTCCAGTTCGCTCCTGACCGAGATCTTCCCGCTGGAGCGGCGTACCGGCGTTATCTCGATCATGCTGGCGGCCAACGCGGTGGGCATTTCCGGCGGACTGGCGCTGGGCGGCTGGCTGTCCAACTTCTTCTCGTGGCGAGAGGTGTTCCTGATCCTCGGCATCCCGGGCATCATGATCGGACTTGCCGTCCTGCTGCTCGCCGCCGAACCGCGCCGGGGCAAGGGCGGGCACGTCGATCCGCCGCAGCAGGTCCCGCTGGGCGAAGTGCTGCGCGCGATCGGCGGCAACGTCTCGCTGCGCTGGGTCGGGCTGCTGCTGTGCATGGTTCCGCTGACCGGGTTCGCCTTCATCCTGTGGGGTGCCTCGTTCTTCCAGCGGGTCCACGGCATGGGCAAGGCCGAAACGGGGTTCTGGCTGGGCGGTGCGATGGCGGCGGGGCTGGTGATCGGCAATCTCGTCGCCGGCTGGGTCAGCGACCGCTATGGCAAGGCGAACCCGCGCTTCAACGGCTGGTTCGCGGGGCTGGGGCTGATCGCTTCGTTCCCCTTCGGCGTCGCCTTCGCGCTCTCGCCAAACCCCTACGTCGCGCTGGCCTGCTTCGTGGTGGTCAAGTTCATGATGACCCTGCACCTCGGGCCGATCATCGCGCTTTGTTATGCCCAGGTGCCGGTTACAATGCGCGCGACGATGTCCGCGTCGATCGGCATGGTCATCGGGTTGGCCGGAACCGGGGTGGGCGGCACCGTCGCGGGCTATGTCAGCCAGGCCTTCGCAGCCGGTTATGGGGACAGGTCGCTGCAGCCCGCGCTCGCGCTGATCTCATGCTGCTTGCTGGTGGGCGGAATTGCGGCAATCATGGCCGGGCGGACGGCGCGTCCGCTTGAGGAGCAATAATGCAGCACATCATCGTCGAACGGGCAGGGCGGGTCACCACGATCACGCTCAACCGCCCGGAACGGCTCAACGCGATCAATCCCGACATGCATGACGAGCTGGAGGAGGCGTTCAACACCTTCGCTGGCGATCCGGACCAGTTCGTCTGCGTGGTCACCGGGGCCGGGCGCGGCTTCTGCGCCGGGTCCGACCTCAAGGCGGCGAGCGAGGGCGATTACCGCGCCTATCCCGCCCACGGCTATGCCGGGCTGATCGAACGGTTCGACTGCCCCAAGCCGATCGTCGCCGCGGTCAACGGCCTGGCGCTGGGCGGCGGGTTCGAGGTGGCGCTGGCCTGCGACGTGATCATTGCCGCCGAGAGCGCCCGCTTCGGCTTGCCCGAGCCACTGGTCGGCGCGATGGCGCTGGGCGGGGGCGTGCACCGGCTTGCGCGGCAGATCGGCATGAAGCAGGCGATGGGCATGATGCTTTCGGCCCGGCAAGTGGATGCGGCAGAAGGGCTGCGGATGGGCTTCGTTACCGAGGTCGTCCCCGATGCCGAGCTTGGCGCGGCGACGCAGCGGTTCTGCGAAGCGGTGCTGAAATGCTCACCCATGTCGATCCGCGCGACCAAGGAAGCTGCCTATCGCGGGCTCGACGAACCGAGCCTCGCGGCCGCGATCGCCAATCAGGCCGACTATCCGGCCTTTGCCGCGCTGCGCGCCAGCGAGGATGCGCGCGAGGGGCCGCTGGCCTTCGCGCAAAAGCGCGCGCCGCAGTGGAAGGGGCGCTGAGACGATGGGAAACACGCCGATGCGCACCAGCCTGCTTGCCCTTGTCGCGCTGGCGCTGACTGCGCCGGGGCTGGCCACCGATGCGCCCTCCGCCCAGTCGCGGCTGGGCAAGGGCTATCTCGAGCCCTCCGCCCTGCCGGACAGCCTGGCCCTGCTGCCCCCGCCGCCCGCCGCCGGGTCTGCCGCCGAAACGCGCGACCGCGAGGCCGCGACTGCCGCCGTGATCCAGCGCGGCACCCCGCGCTGGCAGCTCGCCACCCGCGATGCCGACCTGTTCAGCCCGGCCGCGACCGGGGCCTTTTCCTGCGCTGCGGGGGTGGAGATCGGGCCAAAGACCACGCCCCGGCTCGACGCGCTGCTGCGCAAGACGCTGCCCGACCTGGGGCTGGCTTCCTATGCCGCCAAGACCCGTTATCAGCGGACCCGGCCCTTCGTGGTCAACGGCGAGCCCAACTGCACCCCCGAGGCCAGCGCGCTGCTGGCCAAGGACGGGTCCTATCCTTCGGGCCATGCCTCGATCGGGTTCGGCTGGGGGCTGATCCTGGCCGAACTGATCCCGGCGCGCGCCACCCGGCTGACCGCACGGGGCCATGAATTCGCCGACAGCCGCCGGTTCTGCAACGTCCACTGGCTGAGCGATGTCGAGGCAGGGCAGGTGGTCGCGGCGGCTACGGTCGCCCGACTTCACGCCGAACCGGCCTTCCGCAAGGACATGGATGCCGTGCGCAAGGAACTGCGCCACGCACCCCCCGCTCCGTCCGGGTGCGGAGCCTAGTGCACCACCCGGTCGCCCGGACCCGCGACAGGACCGCCCCGCTTGCCAATGCCGGCTTGCGCCTGCGCCAAATCGCGGGCAGCGCAGTGCAGAAGTTCAACGGGGGGCTGCGCTGGGTGCTGGTCGACCTGCTGCGCAGCCGCGCCTTCGTGGATTTCTACCTCCACCGCTACGCCTCCTACGAGGAATACCGAAGGGTCCAGATCTATCACAATTTGCGCAAGCTGAAGCGCGTCTGGGCGGATGCCGAGACGCTCGACCTGCTGGCCGATGAACTGATCGTCCGGCTGGGTACCGGTCCCTTGCGCGGAATGTGCCACGGCACCCGCAACGGGTTCGAACAGAACCACCTCAGCGCGCGCAACCCTGGCTTCGCAGTCATCGGCACCGACATTTCGCCTAGTGCCGCGCAGTTCCCCAATTCGGTTGTCTGGGACTTTCACGACACCCGCGAGGACTGGGAGGGGGCGTTCGATTTTGTCTATTCGAACTCGCTCGATCAGTCATGGCAGCCGCGCGCCGCGCTGGAGGCCTGGCTGGGGCAGGTCCGCCCGGGCGGCGTCGTGGTGATCGAGCACAGCGAGGAACAGAGCCCGATCGCCGCGGGCGAAATGGACCCCTTCGGCGTGCGTCCGCAGGTGGTGCCCTATGTGCTGGCCGAATGGTTCGGCCACCGCGTCTCGGTGTCCTTCCGCGAGAGCTTCAAGGAAAACATCGGTCGCAGGACCTGGCTGTTCTTCATCATGAAGACGCCCGCTTCCGCCTGACACAAAAACCCCGCCGGGAGTGATACCGGCGGGGCAGGTGGGGAGAATGGTTAGGCGCGTGGCGTCAGGCGGCAGCCATCAGCTCCGCGCGGCGCGCATCGACCTGGCTTTTCAGGTTGGCGCGCTTGAACAACTTGGCCGCATTGCCGCCCAGCACCGCGACGAGTTCGTCGGTGGTGACATCGGGGTTGTCCTCGGCCAGCTTGTCGACGACCTGTTTGCTGAAGGGGAAGGTCCCTTCGGCATGCGGATAGTCGGTGGCGAAGAGCAGCGCATCGATGCCGACGCCCTTGCGGATCGCCATCGAGCTGTTGCCGTCGTTCTGCAGCGCCAGGTGCACCTGATCGCGCACGATCTGGCTGGGCAGGCGCGAAAGCTTGGGCGAGATCGAGGGGGCGTGGCCGTTGTAGACCTCGTCCATCCGCTCGGCGAGGCCCCACAGCCAGCCCGCGCTATGCTCGGCGAACAGGATGTGTGCGCCGGGGTTGCGATCGAGCACGCCGCCCGCGACCAGCTGGGTAATCACGTCCACCGCGTCGTTCATCTGGCGGGTGTAGTTGTAGAGCGCGCCGCCCGGACCCTTGAGGGCGCGGATGTTGATGTTGCCCACGCCGGTGTGGAACACCAGCGGGATGCCCTGCTCCGCCGCGAAGGCGAAGATCGGGTCCCAGCGCGCGTCGTTGTAGTTGTTGAGCCCTTCCCACAGGCAGAAGGCGGCAAAGCCCTTGGCGGCGGTGCGCTTGCACTCGGCCAGCGCGTCATCGAAATCGATGCAGGGAATCATCGCCGCCGGGATCAGGCGGTCGCGCACCGGGGCGGTATAGTCCCAGGCCCAGTCGTTCCAGATCTGGCAGGCGGTGCGCTGGCCTTCGCGGTCGGCAATGCGCGGCAACATCAGCCCGAGCGAGGGGAACACCAGTTCGGCATCCACGCCGTCACGGTCCATGTCTGCCAGGCGCAGCTCAAGATCGCGCGCGCCGCGCCGCTTGGTGTCCACCGCGCAGTCGGACACGAAGTTGTCGCTGGCGTCGGTGCACGAGCGGTCGGTGCCGCCACCCGCCTGAGCGTTGAAGGCGGCATCGCCTGCGCCGGTCTTGTGAGCGTGGAAATTGGTGTTGATCTTGAGGATCACCTGCTCCCCGATCCGGGTGATGCGCACGTCGCCGTCCGCTTCGGAATGGATCACGAACTGCTTGAGGTGATCGGGCATCGCCTTGATGAACAGGTCCGGCGGTTCGGCCACATGGGCGTCGCAGCTGAACACGAAGGGGCGAATTGTGTCCGTCATGTCGTTCTCCTCAAACCCGGCCTGCGGCGATTCGCGCCGCTGTGTGGTTGCAAGGAGAGAATGACTAAAGAGGTATCTGTTAGATTTGACTGCGGTCAAAATTCGCTCGAAAATTCCAGAAAAATCGACAATGCGCTATCTCTAATCGTCATTGCGAGCGGAGCGAAGCAATCCAGAGGCGGCATAAACCGCTCCTGGATTGCTTCGCTCCGCTCGCATGACGAAAGGCGGGATTGTGGTTTGCTGGTGCCCACGAGCCTACCGGCTGCGCGGCAGGCCCAGGTAGGTTTCGGCGATCTGGCTGCGCTGCACTTCGCTGGTGCCGCCATAGATCGTCGCCTGGATGCCGCTGCGCGCCTCGCCTTCGGTCACGGCCAGGGCCTCGATGCTGCCGTCCAGCGAATGGGGGGCGAAACGTTCGACCAGTTCGGCGCAGCAGGCAGACCAGCTCTCGGTGCCGAACAGCTTGCACATCGGCCCGAACCAGCGCTGCGACACGCCCGCCTCACCCGCCCAGATCGCGCGGATCGAGAGGCATTCGAGCAGGGCTACATGGGCATCGAGCCGGGCGAGCGAATGGCGCACTGCCGCTTCGTTGTCCTTCACGCCGGGCAGGTCGAGCAACTGGGGCAGGGCGGCCTTCAGTTCCCGCTGCACCAGTTCCAGCGCGCCGAGGTAATAGTCGCCCTGGTTGTGCTCCAGCGCCATGGTCGCGGCCAGCACCTTGGTGCCCTTGCCGGCTTCGCCCAGCAGGTAGCGATCGGGAATCACGAAGTCGGAATAGAAGGTGATGTTGGTCCGCTCCCCTGCAAAGGTCTGCACGGGGGCAAGGTCGAAGCCCTCTCCCAGCGGGGCGACGAACAGGGTCAGCCCCTGTTCCGCGCGGGCCAGCAGCAGGACATAGTCGGCCAGATGGGCGCTGGTGGTGAACACCTTCTGCCCGTCGGCCAGCCAGCGGTTCCCGTCATGTCGGACCCGGGTCTTCGCACCGAACACGTCGGAACCGCCCGAGGGTTCGGACAGACCGAGACAGGCGAGCGCTTCGCCCCGGGCGAGGCGGGGCAGAATTTCGGCCTTGGCCTCGTCGGTGCCGAACAGCATCAGCAGCTTGCCGATGGAATCGGACACGACCAGCACCGAGATCGGCCAGCCCGCGCGGCTCAGGGTGCGGTGGACGGCGGAGGTGGCGAAGGCGGGCGCGGCCGAGCCGCCCCATTCCACCGGCCAGTCCGGAAACAGCAGCCCCGCTGCCGCCAGCTTGCGGTGCAGTTCGGGGATGTGATTGTCGAGCGTAGTGGCGAAGGCGCGCTTGTGCTCGTCCGTGAAGTTTTCATCGAGGAAGCGCCGGGTGCGCGCTTCCCATTCGTCGGCCACCGCGTCCTGCGTGAAAGTCACCGGCACCGGTTCGATCGGGGTGAGCGCAGGCAGGGCCGCATCCAGCACCCGGTCGGGATCGCCCCCGGCCAGCAGCGCGGTGCGCGCCGTGCGGTAAAGCGCGGGGAGCGGCGAATCCTCGCTCACCCCGTAGCCGCCGAAGGTGCGCATCGCGGCGCGGATCGCGGGAATGCATGCTCTTGCGGCCCACCAGAAGGCCTGGGCGTCGCGCAGCGCGGCGTCGCCATGCCCCTCGGCGCGCTCGGCAATCGCGCGCCAGATCAGCAGGCGCGTACCGTCGACCTCGGTCACGGCGTCGGCGAGCGTATGGGCGACGCCCTGGTATTCGCCGATAGGCCGTCCGAACACCACGCGTTCGCAGGCATAGGCGGCGGCCTCGTCCAGCGCGCGCCGCGCCATGCCGACGCAGGCGGCGGCAACCAGGATGCGCTCGCCCGGAAAGGCAATCGCGCCTTCGCGCCCCGCGGCTTCCGCCACCAGCGCGGCGTCGAGCAGGTTGCCGCCTTCGTCCAGCAGCGCTTCGATGCCAAGTTCCGCGAGCACTTCGCCAGCGGTGCGCTCGCCCCGCTGGGCGAGCGCTCCACCGACGCTGTCGATCATGGCCTGTTGTTCGCTTGAGAGGCTGAGCGCGACCATGATCGTCAGGTTTCCTTGTTACCAGAAGGTCAGGCCGCCAGCTTTTCGCTGGTCTGGACCGTCGGTTCGATCCGGAACAGCCGCGCCGCATTCAGCCCCAGCACGTTCCGGCGGCATTCGTCGCTGACGTTCAGGCCGGCGAACAGCTCTTCGGTAATCCGGCGGCTGATCGGGAAGGTGCCTTCGGCGTGCGGGTAGTCCGAACCCCACATCACGTTCTTGGCGCCCGGCAGGCCGGCGTTCGCGGCGACGATGCAGGCGCGGTCATGCTGGAAGCTCGCCCAGACCTGATCGTCGATGATCTGGCTGCAGGGCCGCGACAGCTTGGGGAAGACGAAGTTGGCGTGGGCCACTTCGACTTCGTCCATGCGCTCGGCCAGAGCCACCAGCCAGCTGGCGCCGCTTTCGATGAAGGCCACCTTGGCGCCCGGATTGCGATCGAGCACGCCGCCCGCGACGAGGTACATCGCCGAGTTCTGCGCGTCGTTCATCTGCTTGGTGTAGTTGATGATGCCCGCGCCCGGGCCGCGTTCGTGGATCACGGTTTCAAGGCCGGTGCCGGTGTGCATCACGAAGACGATGCCCAGCGCCGCGCCCTTGGCGAAGACGGCGTCCCACTTTTCGTCATTGTACTTGGGCAGGCCCGGCGGGGTGACGGCGGGCAGCATGGCCGAAGTGAAGCCCTTGGACGCCAGGTATTCCAGTTCCGCGACCGTGTTCGAGAAATCGAGCACCGGCAGCATCCCGCAGCGCACGAAGCGGTTGGGATGCGCGCCCAGGAAGCTGTCGTTCCAGTCGTTGTAGAGGCGGGCAGAGGCGGCTTCCGCTTCCGGATCGTCAAGGCAGTAGAGCCACAGGCCGAGGCTGGGGAAGCAGATCTCGGCATCGATGCCTTCCAGTTCCATGTCCTCGAGCCGGCCCGGGATCTCGCGGATGCCCTTGCGCTCGTTATCCCCCAGCTGCTTCTCGCGGTGCTGGCCCACGCGCAGGCGGTAGATTATCTTGTCCTCGGTGCCGGTGATCAGGAACTCGCCCTCCTTGCGGGCGTGGATCGCGTGGCGCTTGAGGCTGGCCGGCAGGCCATCGAGAAAGATCGTCGGCGGTTCAGAAATGTGGCTGTCCGCGCTGAACACGAAGGGCTTCATGATGTTTCTCCCGATTCGTCTGGTTGGCTAAATGAATACCTGGTTATACAAGTGGAAGCAAGGCACTTGCGACTAGCATGCCGCCTTGCCGTTAAAACAGCTACCTGTTAGGGAAGGGGTCATGCAGCACACCATTCATGCGGAATCGCTGGTTGCGCGCACCGCGCGGGCGCTGTCGCAGATCAGCCTGGAGAGCGAGGACGGCGAGTTCCTGGGCGCGGAGGACGAACTGCTCGCGCGGCTCGGCGTCAGCCGACCGACCCTGCGCCAGGCCGCCAAGATCGCCGAGAACGACCGGATGATCAGCGTGCGCCGCGGGATTCGCGGGGGCTTCTACGCCAGCCGCCCCGATGCGGCCGACGCGGTCCGCACGCTTGCCCGTTTCCTGCGGCTGCGCGGCGCGACGCTGGCCGATATCATGGTGGTCAGCCGCGGCATCTCCGAACGCGCCGCAGCGCTTGCCAGCGCCTGCCAGGATGCGGGCCTGCGCACCAGGCTGGAAGAATTCATGGCGCGGATCGACCAGAATGACACCCCCGCCAGCGTGATCGCCGCCGAAAGCGACCTTGCGCGGCTGGTCGCGGCGATGAGCGGGAATCCGGTGATCGAGCTGGTCATGGCGATCGGCTATTCGTTCGGGATGGAAGAGCAGGGCGTCGCGCTGTTCCGCGATCCCGAGCACCGCACGATCTGCCGCAAGCAGCAACGCGACCTGTGCCGTGCGCTGCTGGACCGCGATAGCGATATCGCCCAATTGATGATGAAGCGCCGCAGCGACACGGTATCGGAATGGATCAGGCAGGCTGCCGGGGAGAAAGCGTGACAACAGTGCAGTTCAAGGGCTTCGGCGGGGTTCGCCTGGAAGCTGAAGTCATCGGTGACGAGCACGATCCGGCGATCCTGCTGGTCCACGGTGCGGGGCAGACCCGCAGCGTGTGGAGCGAAGTGGCGCAGGCGCTCGTCCAGTCCGGCCGCCGCGTCGTCAGCCTCGATCTGCGCGGCCACGGTGGCAGCGAATGGCCCGCCGACGGGCGCTATGATTTCGAAGCCTTCGTCGAGGACCTGCGCGCCGTGCTGGCGCAGATGGGCGGGCGGCCGGTGGTGGTCGCCGCGACGCTGGGCGGCTGGGTTGCCGCTGCCGCGCTGGAAACCGATGCGGCCCTGCTCGCCGCCGGCCTTGTGCTGGTCGACCTGCCGACCCGCAGCGATCCCGAAACCTTCGCTGCCTTTGGCGAGCGCCTGCGCGCCCAGGTCGATGCCGCGCAGGGGGAACGCAACTGGGATGCGCGCCTGCTCGACCGGCTGGAAACGCTGGAAGTGCCCGACCGCGTTGCCGCTGCCGCTTCGGCGCTCGCCCTGCCGGTGCTTTTCGTGCAGGGCGGGATGAGCCCGCTGGCCGACCGCGATGCCGACAGCGCCTTCGCCGCCTCGCTGCCCAATGCCGAAACCGTCGAGGTGGAGGATGCCGACCTGCTGGTGGTGACCGACCGGACCGAGGCGTTCCTGGGGCACCTGCTCGATTTCCTGGAGCGCAAGCAGCCGCGCGCCGCGACCGAGTTTCGCGCCGGGTCGGACGCGCGCACCCTGCGCGATGCGATGGGCTGCTTTGCCACCGGCATCACCATCGTCACCGCCAATGCGCCCGACGGCACGCCGATCGGCCTCACCGCCAACAGCTTTACCTCGGTCAGCCTCGATCCGCCGCTGCTGCTGGTCTGCATCGCCAATTCGGCGGGCAGCGCCCCGGCGCTGCGACAGGCTGAAACCTTCGGCGTCAACGTGCTCCAGACCAGCCAGCAGGCCGCGTCCAACCGCTTCGCCGGCAAGGGCGAGGATCGCTTCGCCGCGACCGCCTGGGCTCCGGGCGAGACCGGGGTGCCGCTGCTCGACGGTTCGCTCGTCTCGTTCGAGTGCAAGCGCTTCGAGGTTCACGAGAGCGGGGACCATTTCCTGCTGGTCGGCGAAGTGGTGCGCGCCCAGTTCGAACCGCGGCGCGATCCGCTGCTCTATTTCCGCGGCAAGTACCGCCGCCTCCATTTCGCGTGAGTGCTGGACAAGCGCTCATAGCTGTCATAGCTCACTTGGTTATATAACTTGGATTCGTAGAGGAGAGGACTGGCTGTGGCTTGGGCAAACCAGGACAAGACGGCGATCGTCGGGATCGGCGCAACAGACTATTATGTGCGGGGCAAATCGTGGCCGCGCACGATCAACGACATGGCGGGCGAGGCGATCCTGAAAGCCTGCGCTGACGCGGGCATCTCGATCAAGGATATCGACGGCTTCGCGTATTACTCCACCGCCGGGGCGGGCTATCTCGACAAGTTCGACACGGCCAGCCTGATGGAAACGCTGGGCATGCCCAACGTGTCGTTCTCGGCCACGCTGACCTCGGGCGGGGGCGGTTGCCCCGGCGCGATCGGCCTCGCCACGGCGGGTCTGGTCAACGAGGACTGCAAGTACGCCGTCACCGTCATGGCGCTGCAGCAGCTGCCCCAGCACCGGCTGGGCGTGGTGTTCGGCGCGGCGACGCCGAACCCGGAAAACAGCTTCCTCCAGCCGTCGGGCCTGGTCGGGCCGGGCCACCTGATGAGCGTGCTGGCTCGCCGCCACATGCACCTTTACGGCACCACTCAGGATGCCTTTGGCGAGATCGTGATGGCCACCCGCGCCAACACCCACAACCGCCCCAAGGCAGTGCGCAAGGCGCCGCTCACCAAGGAGGAATACGACGCCTCGGTGATGCTGGCCGATCCGCTGCGCCGGCTCGACTTCTGCCTTGAAACCGATGGCGCCGTGGCGGTGATCACCACCACCATGGACCGCGCGAAGGACTGCCGCCACAAGCCGGCGGTGGTCCACGCCTGCGCCCACGGCGGGCAGCGCGAATGGGGCCGGGCCTTTGCCTGGATGGGCATGCCCGACCCGCACTTCGCCAGCTCTGGCCACAAGTTCACCGCTGATCGCATCTGGGCCCAGTCGGGCCTGACGGCGAAGGACATGGACGTGGCGCTGATCTACGACCACTTCAGCCCGATGGTGCTGATGCAGCTGGAAGACTACGGGTTCTGCGAAAAGGGCGAGGGCAACGATTACGTCCTCTCCGGCAAGATCCGCTATGACGCGGCGACGCAGGGCGGGGTGAACGGCGGCGTGCCGGTCAATACCCACGGCGGCAATCTCAACGAAGCCTACATCATCGGCATGACCCACATCGTCGAGGGCGTGGAGCAAGTGCGCGGCACCGCGATCAACCAGGTCAAGGACGCCGAGTTCGCGCTGGTCTCCGGCGGCCCCGCCTCGCTTCCCGTTTCCAGCCTGATCCTGAGGAGCGCCTGACATGAGCGAGCCCATCAAGTACGGCCCGGCCCTGCTGCTGCCGGGTGAGCAGATCCGCATCACCACCAATCCCAACACCGAGCCGTTCTGGCAGGCCGCGAAAGACCACCGCCTGACCGCATGCAAGTGCGCCGATTGCGGCCATTTCCGCATGCCGCCGTCGGCCTACTGCCCGGAATGCTCCAGCCGTGCGGTCGAATGGCCGACGCTGCCCGGCACCGGCACCGTGTTCAGCTACGTCGTGTGCAACAAGAACCCGGCCAATGGCGAGGACTATATCTATGTTCCCGTCGTGGTCGATCTCGACGGCGCTCCAGGCACCCGGCTCAACGCCAATGTCACCGGCTGCAATGCCGAGGACGTGCGCATCGGCATGAGGGTCGCAGTCGAATGGACCGACATCCAGGACGGCTGGGTGCTGCCCAACTTCCGCAAGGTGTAATGTAAAGGGGGTGGAGTGGTGCACTGAGCGCCCTCCGTCCCCACTTCGTCATCCCGGATCAGGTCCGGGGTGAAGGCCCAGGCCAGATGAGGGGTTCTGAAATGCTGAACGACCTGCGCATTGTCGAGATCGGTGAGGGTCAGGCGGTGCAGGTCGCGGGTGTGATGCTCGCGGCGCTGGGTGCGGACGTGCTCAAGGTCGAGCGGCCGGGCGGGGATCCTTCGCGGGGGCTCGCGCGCTTTGCCAACTGGAACCGCAGCAAGCGCAGCCTGGAACTGGACCTCGCGACGCCGGAGGGTCTGGCCGAGCTCGACAAGCGACTGGCGGGGGCGGACGTGCTGCTTCACCAGTTCACACCGAACCGGGCCAAGGCGCTTGGGCTTGACGACGCGGCGCTCGCCGCGCGCTTCCCGCGCCTCGTTACCTGCGGGATCACCGGCAGCCCCCATAACCACCCTGACGTCGAGCGTTCGGACGACGAACTGCTCGTCGCCGCCCGCTTCGGCGCACTGTACGAGAATGACGGCTACCGTGCCGGGCCGATCGTCTGGCGCTTCAACGCCGGCAGCTGGTCGGCGGCGCATCTTGCGGCTGCAGGCATCCTCGCGCGGCTGGTCGCGCGGCTGCAATCGGGCAAGGGCGGCGCGGCGCATACCTCGCTCTTCCAGGGCCACATGGTCATGCTCTCGCTGATCTGGGCGCGCAATTCCGCTGGCCCGATGCCCAACAACAAGCCGCACCCGCTGGGCGCGCGGGCAATCGGCCTGCAGCTTTACGAGTGCGAGGGCGGCGACTGGCTGCAGATCATGGACCCGCCGCGCCAGTACGATTACGCCAGCATGCCGACCATGTGGGAAGTACTGGCCGAAGGCGCGGACCTGTCCAGCGAGACGGGGGTGATCGACGCCTTCAAGCGCCGCCCGCTGGAGCGCTGGCTGGCCGACCTGCGCGCCGATGATATCGCCGCCGAACCGGCGTTCCCGCTGGGCGGCATGCTGAGCCACGAGGACGTGCGGGCCAACGGCTATGCGATCGAGGTCGACGATCCCCTGCTGGGCCGGACGATCCAGCCCAACGTCCCGTTCCATCTGGAGGCGGATACCACCAAGCCCCGCCCTGCGCCACTGCTGGGAGAGGGCGGCGATGCCGACTGGACGCCGCCGCCGGCCCAGGTGGGCAGCAATGGCCAGCCGGCGGAACTGCTCGCCGGGGTGCGGGTGCTGGATTTCGGCATGTTCCTGGCCGGGCCGATGGGCCCCTCGATGATGGGCGACATGGGCGCGGACGTGATCAAGGTGGAGGCGCTGACCGGCGACCGGATCCGCTTCATGCACCGCTATTACCAGGCGGCCTCGCGTTCCAAGCGCTCGATCGCGCTGGACCTCAACAACCCCGGCGCGCAGCCGATCCTTGAACGCCTGCTCAAGTGGGCGGAGGCGGTGCACCACAACATGCGCTTCAAGGGTGCGGCCAAGCTCGGTCTGTCGGAAGAGGGCATCCGCAGGTACAACCCGGACATCGCCTTCAACTATGTCAGCGCCTATGGCCAGCGTGGGCAACGCGGCAACTGGCCGGGCTACGACTCGATCTTCAACGCCATCGCCGGGTGGGAATTCGAGAACGCGGGCGAGGGTAACAAGCCGGTGTTCAACCGTCCCGGCACGATGGACGTCTCTTCGGCGCAGAGCGCGCTGGTCGAGCTGATGGCCTCGCTCTACGCCAAGCGCGCGCACGGCAAGGCCCACACCACGCAGACCTCGCTGCTCGGCATCTCCGCTTTCACGCAGGGCGAAACGCTGATCCTGCCGGACGGCTCGCTGGCCGAGACGCATCACCTGACCAGCGACCAGACCGGTTTCGGCCCCTACCACCGCATCTATCAGTGCCAGGACGGCCACTGGATCGCGGTCGCCGCCCATACCGAGGCGCGCCGCGCGGCCCTGCGTGAAGTGATGGGCGGGGACGTGGCAGGCTTCGTCGCCAATGCAGCCGCGCGCTCTTCGGATGACCTGTTTGCCGCGCTGGAAGCGGCCGGAGTACCGTGCGACCGGGTGACGTTCGAGGCGGCGGAAGAGCAGTACTTCTCCAACCCGCTCAATCGCGAACTCAACCTGATCTCGGTGCTGGAACAGCCGATTTACGGCACTGTGGAGCAGTTCGGCGCCTTCTGGTGCTTTGGTGACGTGCCGATCGTGTTCAAACAGGCCGCGCCTGCCATCGGCCAGCACACCGACGAGATCATGCGCGAGCTCGGCTTCTCCGATGCGGAGATCGCCGAATACCGCGCGCAGAAAATCATCGGCTGAGCAGGCTTCCCCTCCCTTGCGGGAGGGGAGTGCCGCTTACTTTTCCCGCTTGGGCAGCCAGGAACGCACCGGTTCGAACACCGGCATGCGCAGCGAACGCCTGAGCCAGTTCGCCCCGTCGAGCACGAAGGCGTGACCCGAGCAGAACGCCGCATAGTCCGAGCAGAGGTAGGCCGCTGCCCAGCCAAGTTCGTGAGTCTGACCGACGCGCAGCGCGGGCTGGCGGTTGTCGAGGTTGTTGCCATCGGCAAAGCGCAGGTGCGCCGCGCGGTCTTCGTGCGGGAACAGGCCCGGCACCAGGCAGTTGACCCTGATGTCATAGGGCGCCCATTCGACCGCGAGGCTCTGGGTCAGGTTGGTGACTCCGGCCTTGGCGGCGGCTGAGGGGCTGGTGCCCGGCCCGCCGGTCCACGAATAGGTCGCGCCAATGTTGAGGATCGAGCCGCCGAGGCCATCGGCGATCCGCCGCCGTGCGAACTCGGTCGAGCAGATCCAGGTGCCGTCGAGCACGATCCCTGTCACCGCGCGCCAGGCGTTGAGGCTGAAGTCCTCCGACGCGCCCGCGAGGTTCCCGGCGGCATTGTTGACCAGCTGGGTGATCGGGCCAAGCTGGTCCTCCACCTCGTCGAAGCAGGCCTTGACCGCTTCGGGATCGCGCACGTCAAGCTGGACGCCGATGGCGCGCCCGCCGGCTTCCTCGACCGCCGCGATGCCGCGCGCGCGCTTGTCCGGATCGCGGCTGGCAATGGCGACGGAGCCGCCCAGCCGTCCGAATTCGGCAGCAATCGCCTTGCCCAGGCCAGAGCCGCCGCCGGTGATCACTGCGACATCATTGGCAAATGTGCCTTCGGGCAGCATCCGCGTGCCGCGCGCGGGGGCGGGGCGCAGGCCCTTCAGTTCTTCGGTCATGCTCACTTCCCCTTGTAGACCGGCGTGCGCTTCTCGCGGAGCGCGGCGCGGGCCTCGTGATAGTCTTCGGTCTTGAACAGGTAGGACTGGGCCATCAGTTCCTGCGCGATGCCGTTGCGCACCGCCCCGGCGCTCGCCTGGTCGACCATGGTCTTGGCCATGGCGAGGCACAGCGGCGGCTTGGCGGCGATCTTCTTCGCGATCTCCAGCGCCTTTGCGTCCAGTTCCTCCGGTGCGACGACAAAGTCCACCGCGCCCCATTCCAGAGCGGTTTCGGCCCCGATCCGCTCACCGGTCATCACCATGTACTTGGTGCGGCTGGGGCCGATCAGCTGAGTCATCAGCTGGGTGCCGCCGGTATCGGGCAGGATGCCATAGTTGATTTCCGGCAGGCCCATTTTCAGCGTGGTGTCGGAAATGCGGATGTCGCACGACAGCGCGGTTTCGCACCCGCCGCCGATCACCGCGCCCTTCAATGCGCCGATGAACGGCTTCGGGCTGTCCATAACCACCAGCCGCTTCTGCTGGTGGCGCAGGACGAAGTGATAGTCGCTCTCGTCCCTGGCGCGGTGACCCAGCATGGTGGTGTCGCGGCCCGAACAGAACGACTTGCCCGCACCCTGCAGCAGCACGGCGCGCACGTCATCGTCCTCCAGCGCGCGGTCGAGCACGACCTTGTAGAGGTGCGCCGCCTCGTCATCCATCGCGTTGTGGACTTCGGGGCGGTTGAGCGTGATCACGCCGACACCGTCGACGACTTCGTAGAGGACCTTGTCGGTCATGCAGCTTCTCCAAGGATGACGTCCCGCACCGGCGGGGCGACGAAAGTGAGCAAGTGGGCGCGCTTCAGGCACAGGTGCGGATAGGCTTCGTCAGTCATGCCGATCCCGCCGTGGACCTGGATGTTGGCGCGGCCGTTGTCGATCGCAGCCTGGTCGGCCAGGTGCTTGGCCGAGGCGATGTGGAACGCCGCGTCCTCGTCCCCGGCATCGAGCGCGCAAGCCGCGTAGAGCAGCTGCGAACGAGCGACGGCGGCGCGCACCGCCATGTCCGCGCAGATGTGCTTGAGCGCCTGGAACCAGCCGATCGGGCGTTCGAACTGCTCGCGGATCTTGGCGTATTCCGCCGCCATGTCGCGCGCCGCTTCGGCAGCGCCCACCGCGAAGGCCGCGCTGAGAAGTTGAAGGTGCAGGGCCGCGCGCGGATCGCCGAGCGCGGTGAACGGCGGGGCGGGATCGATGCGGGCGAGCGGCGCGGACAGGTCCAGCCCCGGCTCCCCGCCGAGGTCCGAGGGCAGGGCGGTCAATGCGGCCAGCCCGCTGACCAGCCCCAGTGCATGGGTCGCGCCGGGCGCATCGTAGACCCGCAGCAACCCGCCGGTCAGGTCGCGGTCGAGCAGGGCCAGCGCGGTCTTGCCTGCATGGCCCGACCAGCGCGCGGCAACCGCGCTGGAGATCATGCCGAGGGGGGCGAGATGGCGGCCAAGCTCGGCAAAGACCAGCGCCTCGGTTGCGTGGTCAAGGCCCATGTCCGGCGCGGTCATGCCCAGCCAGCCCATTTCGGCCAGCTGGTTCCACAGCGCAGGCTGGCGGCTGCGCGCCTGTTCCAGCGGCATGTTGTCGCGGCACCAGTCGGCGGTCGCGGCCAGCAGGGCTTCCTGTTCGGTATCGGGGGTCAGGTCCATGGGTCTTACCTCGACTTGGGCAGGCCGAGCACACGCTCGGCGATGATGTCGCGCTGGATCTGGGCGGTGCCGCCGGCGATGGTCGCCGCGAACCCGCGCAGGTAATCGGCGATCTGGTTGTCGTCGCCGTAGCGGAAGTCCAGAATGTCATCGCCCGTCAGCAGCAGGGCCATGCGCTCCAGCCGCTGGCCGAGTTCTGAGGTGAACAGGCGGATCACCGAGGCCTCCGGCCCGGGCTGGCCGCTGCGCACCACTTCGGAGATGTTGCGGTAGGTCATGGCGCGCAGCGCCGCGACTTCGGCCCGCATCTGCATCAGCTGCTGGGCGATGCGGTCGTCCCTGATCGCGCCGGTGCTGCGGGCGCGTTCGATCAGTTCGGCGATTTCCTGGCTTTGCTTGACCTGGTCGGCGATGAACCCGGTGCCGCGTTCGAAGCTGAGCGTCGACATCGCCACCTTCCAGCCGTTGCCGAGGCCGCCGACGACATTTTCCAGCGGAATGCGCACGTCGTCATAGAACACCTGGGCAAACTCGACCTGCCCGGAGATCTTGCGGATCGGGCGAATCTCGATCCCCGGCGCGTGCATGTCGCAGATCACCCAGGACAGGCCGCGATGGCGCTGCGATCCCTCCTCGGTGCGCACCACCAGTTCCTGCCAGTCGGCGACATGGGCAAAGCTGGTCCAGATCTTCGATCCGTTGACCACCAGTTCGTCGCCCTCGATCCGGGCGCGGGTCTTGATCCCTGCCAGGTCCGATCCCGCGCCGGGTTCGGAGAAGCCCTGGCACCAGATCGACTCGCCCTTGAGGATGCGAGGGAGGTGGTATTCCTTCTGCGCCTCGCTGGCGTTGATGATCAGGGTCGGCCCGCCGTGGTTCACGCCGACGAAGTTCGCGCCGATCCACGGGGCATGGGCCTTGGCGTATTCCTCCAGCCAGATCACCTGCTGGACGATCGACAGGCCGCGCCCGCCGTATTCCACCGGCCAGTTGATCCCGGCCCAGCCGGCTTCGAACAGCCGGCGCTGCCAGGCCTTGTCGAAGTCCAGCGCGTCGGCGGCGTCCATCGGGCGCTTCTCGGCCGGCACATTGGCGTGGAGCCAGTCGCGGCATTCCTCGCGGAAGCGCTGCTCCTCTGCTGAAAACTGGATGTCCATCGGGATCAGGTCTCCGGGATTGACGAAGGGACGGGAAGGGCCGCACCCTCGCACACGTGAGCGTGCGAGAGGATGCGACGATGGGTGGAACAGAGACTGCGATGCCGGCGGAGCTGCAACAGGGCTGGCGCGTGGCTGGCTTGTGGACGGACGAATCGCTGGGCCAGGCGATGGCCCGCGCGGCGCGGCAACGACCCCATGCCGAACTGCGCTTTCACGGGTCCGAGGGCGAGCGGGTCATCACCCTGGGCGAACTGCACGTCGAGGGGCTGAAGCTGGCGGGACGGCTCCACGGCCTGGGCCTGCGCCCGGGCGACGTGCTGGCGATGCAGGTACCCTCGGGCATCGAGAACGCGGTCCTGACCCAGGCCGCGGCGGCGCTGGGCTGCACACTGCTGCAGATCGTCCATATCTACGGTCCGCACGAGCTCGCGCATATCCTCGCCGATAGCGGCGCGAAGGCGCTGATCGTGCCGCGCCGCTGGCGCACTATCGACTATCTGGAGCGGCTCGACCGCCTGCCAGAACTGCCCGCGCTGGAGCACCGGATCGTGATGGGCAGCGAGGCGCCGGAGGGCATGCTGGCGCTGGACAGGCTGCCCGATGGCGACCTGCCGCAGGTGAACCACGATCCCGATGCGCTGGCCGTGCTGCTCTACACTTCCGGTACAACCGCTGCGCCCAAGGGCGTGCGCCATTCCTCGCGCAGCCTGCTGGCCGAGCTGACCGCCCAGGGCCTGGGCCGCAAGCCCGACGACTGGGTGCTTTCGCCCTGGCCCTCGGGTCATATCGCCGGGACGCTGGGCGTGCTGGGCCATGCCCTGCTGGGCCGCCCGACAATCCTGATGGAAGCGTGGGACCCGGCGCTCGCCGCGCGGCTGGTGGACGAGTTCAAGGTGGCGCAGATGTCGGGCACCCCGTTCCACCTCTCCGGCCTGATGGAGGCTGCCGAGCGGGGCGGGCACGATCTCGGCAGTTTCGAGCAGTTCCTGATCGGCGCGACCACCGTGCCGCCCGCGCTGGTCGCGCAGTGCGAGGCGGCGGGAATCCGCTGTTGCCGCTGCTATGGCTCCACCGAACAGCCGACCGTGACCCAGTGCGTGCCTGCCGACCCGCTCGACAAGCGGCTCGGCACCGATGGCCGCCCCAACCCGGGGTGCGAGGTGCGGATCGTTGATGATGCAGGCGCGGACCTGCGGACCGGCGCGGAAGGCGAAGTCGCGGTGCGCGGAGCGGAGCGGTTCCTTGGCTACACCGATCCTGAGCTCAACGCAGTGAGCTTCTTGCCGGGCGGCTGGTTCCTGACCGGCGACATCGGCCGGATCGACGCCGAGGGCTATCTCGCCATCACCGACCGCAAGAAGGACATCATCATCCGCGGCGGCGAAAACATTTCCTCGCGCGAGGTGGAGGAACTGCTGCTCCAGGTTCCCGGGGTGCGCGAGGCTGCCGCGATCGGCGCGCCCGATCCGCGACTCGGAGAACGCATCTGCGCCGTGGTCACGCTGGAGGAAGAGGCCAAGGTGGACGTTGCTGCGATCGATGCGGAATTCCGCCGGATCGGCGTGGCCCGGCAGAAGACGCCCGAGCTGGTGATCGTAGTGGACGAGTTCCCCCGCACACCCAGCGGCAAGATCCAGAAGGCGGAATTGCGCCGGGAACTGGGCGCGAGCGGGCGACTGGCGCTGCCCTGAGCGCCTCCCCGTGCCTGCCTTTCGCGCGGTCAATTTCACCCTGCCGCTCCCATGGCTTGCCCCCGGGCGGGCAGCCGTTTAACCAAGCGCTTAATCGTGGCTTGATCTGTACAACCTAGTTATATAACTCAAGCTGTCTATTGGGATCAGGTGGACGGGTAGTCAATACCCGTTCGCGCAAGCCTGCGGCGCGACCGGGGCAAGAGGAGGGAACCATGGCTTTCAAGACCCGGATCACCGAAATGCTCGGCATCGAGCACCCCATCGTCCAGGGCGGCATGCAGGGCGTCGGCACCGCCGACCTTGCCAGCGCCGTGTCGAATGCGGGCGGCCTTGGCATCCTCACCGCTCTGACCCAGCCCACTCCGGCCGCGCTCAGCGCCGAGATCGAACGCTGCCGCTCGATGACCGACAAGCCGTTCGGCGTGAACATGACCGTCTTCCCGACGATCAACGCGCCTGACTACAAGGCCTATGCCCAGGCGATCATCGACAGCGGCGTCAAGGCCGTGGAGACCGCCGGCACCCCGGCGGTGCGCGAAATCTGGGAAATGCTGAAGCCCCACGGTATCACGATCCTGCACAAGTGCACCGCCGTGCGTCACGCGGTTTCGGCCGAAAAGGCAGGCTGCGACATCATCTCGATCGACGGGTTCGAATGTGCCGGCCACCCGGGCGAGGACGACATTCCCGGGCTGATCCTGATCCCTGCCGCTGCCGACAAGGTCAAGATCCCGCTGCTCGCTTCTGGCGGCTTCGGCGATGGTCGCGGCCTTGCCGCTGCGCTGGCGCTGGGTGCGGAAGGCATCAACATGGGCACCCGCTTCTGCGCGACGGTCGAGGCGCCGATCCACGACAACGTCAAGCAGGCCTACATCGACAACGACGAGCGCGGCTCGGTGCTGATCTTCCGCAGCCTCAAGAACACTGCCCGCGTGGGCCGCAGCGCGGTTTCGGAGGAAGTCGCCCGCCGCCTTGCCGTGCCGGGCGCGACCTTCGACGACGTCAAGGAACTGGTCGCTGGCGCAGCCGGGCGCGAGATGCTGCAAACGGGCGACTTGTCCAAGGGCATCTTCTGGGCCGGCATGATCCAGGGCCTGATCCACGACATCCCGACCTGCGAAGTGCTGATCAAGCGCATCGTCGCCGATGCCGAAGCCATCATCAAGGGCCGCCTCGCCGGCCTGATCGCCTGACAGGAACGCACGTCACATGAAGATCGATAACACCACGGCCGCGGTCGTCACCGGCGGCGCTTCGGGCCTTGGCCGCGCCAGCGCCGAGGCGCTGGCCGCGGCCGGCGTCAAGGTCGCTATTTTCGACCTCAACGAGGAACAGGGCGAGGAGGTGGCCAAGGCCATCGGCGGCCTGTTCTGCAAGGTCGACATCATGAGCGAGGAATCGGTCCTCGCCGGGTTTGCCAAGGCGCGCGCTGCACACGGACAGGAGCGCGTGCTGGTTCACTGCGCGATGGCCAATCGCAAGGGCAAGACGGTGGGCCGCAATCGCGAGACGGGCGAACTGACCCGCTTCTCGACCGAGGACTACGAATTTGCCGCGCAGGGCATCCTGGTTTCGACCTACCGCGTCGCCTCGCTCGCCGCGCTGGGCATGGCCGGGGCTGAGCCGCTGGAAGACGGCGAGCGCGGCACCATCGTGCTGACCTCGTCCGCCGCGGCGCAGGATGCGCAGGTCGGGCAGGTCGCCTATGGCTCGCTGAAGGCCGGGGTCAGCGGCATGGTCCTCCCCATGGCGCGCGACCTGATGGACCTGGGCATTCGCGTCAATGCGATCCAGCCGGGGATCTTCAACACCCCGCTGCTCGCCCGCAATTCGCAGAAGGTGCTCGACGGGCTCAATGCCTCTGTTCCCTTCCCCAAGCGGATGGGCAAGCCCGAGGAATTCGCCAGCCTGGTGATGGAACTGGTCCGCAATTCGTACTTCAACGCCCAGTCGATCCGCCTCGATGGCGCGATCCGCATGGCGCCCCGCTAAGCTGCTCTGCCGAGCCGAAAGGAAATTCTCATGGCCGAAGCCTACATCGTTGATGCCGTTCGCACCCCGCGCGGGATCGGTAAGCAGGGCAAGGGCGCGCTTGCCCACCTTCACCCACATGACCTGGGCGCGACCGTGCTGCGCGCGCTGCGTGACCGCAATTCCATCGACACCGCCAAGGTCGACGACATCGTCTGGTCGTGCAGCCAGCAGCGCGGCAAGCAGGGCGGCGATATCGGCCGCCTTTCCGCGCTGTGGGCGGGATATGACAATGCCGCCAGCGGTGTGACGCTCGACCGCTTCTGCGGCGGCGGCATTTCCAGCGTCGGCTTCGGCGCGGGCCAGATCATGGCGGGTTTCGAGGACGTGGTCATCGCCGGCGGGACCGAGATGATGAGCTACCACGCCGAGCTCGACGCGCTGGAAAGCCAGACCGAGCTGGGCAAGCTGGGCCGGGCGCGCGGCAACTATGAATTCTACGAGGAGCACCCGATCTCCGCCGTGGGCGTCGCCGCCGATGCCATCGCCGCGATGGAAGGGATCAGCCGCGCCGACCTGGAGGCGCTGGGCGTCGACAGCCAGCGCAAGGCCAAGATGGCGATCGACGCGGGCCGCTTCGCGAACAGCCTGATCCCGGTCTACAACCGCGACGGCACCCTGGCGCTGGACCACGATGAATATCCGCGCCCCGAAACCACCGCCGAGACGCTGGCTGCGCTCAAGCCCGCCTTCGTCGCGATGGAGCAGGTTGCCGCAGCGCCGGACGGCACCACCATGCGCCAGATGATCGAGCGCAAGTATCCCGGCCTCAAGTGGGAGCCGACTCATCACGTCGGCACGTCCTCGGGCGTGGTCGATGGTTCGGCAGCGCTGCTGATGGCCTCGGAAGAAGGGCTCAAGGCCAATGGCTGGAAGCCGCGGGCGCGGATCGTCACCGCCGTCAACGCCGGCGACTGCCCGACCCTGATCCTCAACGCCCCGGTCCCGGCGGCGAAGAAGGCGCTGGAGCGTGCCGGCCTGACCGTTGCCGACATCGACGTGTGGGAAATCAACGAGGCCTTCGCGGTGGTCACCGAAAAGGCGGTCCGCGACCTCAGGATCGACCGCTCCAAGGTCAACATCAACGGCGGCGCGATTGCGCTGGGCCACCCGATCGGCGCCACCGGATCGATCCTGATCGGCATGGCGCTGGACGAACTGGAACGCTCGGGCGGTCGCTATGCCCTCATCACCATGTGCGCCTTTGGCGGTATGGCCCCCGCGATTATCATCGAACGCATCTGAAGGCGAAGGAAGCAACCATGAGCAAGGTCGGAACCACCGAAGTCATCGACGGCGTCGGCGTCCTCACCATCGATTATCCCCCGGTCAACGCGCTTTCGATCCACACCCGCATGGCGCTGGACGAGGGCTTCCGCCAGTTCGCGGCGGACGATGCGGTCAAGGCCATCGTCCTGATCTGCGCGGGCCGCACCTTCATCGCCGGGGCGGACATTTCCGAACTCGGCAAGAACGTCGGCGGGCCGAACCTGGGTGAAGTGTTCGATCTGATTGAAAGCGGCACCAAGCCGGTCGTCGCCGCGATCCACGGCACGGCGCTGGGCGGCGGCTATGAATTCGCGCTGACCTGCCACTACCGCATCGCCGTGCCTTCGGCCAAGGTCGGCCTGCCGGAAGTCAACCTGGGCTTGCTGCCCGGCGCGGGCGGCACTCAGCGCCTGCCGCGCATCGTCGGCATCCCCGCCGCGCTCGACCTGATCACCGGCGGCGCGCCCGTTCCGGCGAAGAAGGCGCTGGAATTGGGCATGATCGACGCGCTGGCCGGAGAGGGTAAGCTGCGCGAGGATGCCATCGCTTTCGCGCGCAAGCTGATCGCCGACGGCGGCGCGCTGGTGCGCGTGCGCGACCGGCAGGACAAGGTCGAACCCTATCGCGGCAAGCCGGAAATCTACGCCGAACTGCTCAAGAAGAACGCCCGCCAGTGGCGCGGGTTCAAGGCGCCCTTCAACATCGTGAAGGCGATCGAGGCGGCCGCCGAGCTTGATTTTGACGCCGGCATGAAGCGCGAGCGCGAGCTGTTCCAGGAACTGATCGAAAGCACCGAAAGCGCCGCCCAGCGCTATTACTTCTTCGCCGAACGCGAGGGCGCCAAGGTGCCTGATCTGCCCAAGGGGACCGAGACCCTGCCGGTCAAGTCGGTCGGTGTGATCGGCGCGGGCACGATGGGCGGCGGTATCACCATGAACTTCCTCAATGCGGGCGTCCCGGTGACCCTGGTCGAAATGAACCAGGCGGCGCTTGACCGGGGCGTCGGCGTGATCCGCAAGAATTACGAGAACACCGCCGCCAAGGGCCGGATGACCGCCGAGCAGGTGGAACAGCGCATGGCGCTGCTCACCCCCTCGCTGGAAATGGAATCGCTGTCCTCCGCCGACCTCATCATCGAAGCGGTGTTCGAGGACATGGGGATCAAGAAGGACGTGTTTGGCAAGCTGGACGGCATTGCCAGGGCGGGCGCGATCCTGGCGTCCAACACTTCGTTTCTCGACCTCGACGAGATCGCCTCGGCCACTGCGCGCCCGGAAAGTGTGGTGGGGCTGCACTTCTTCTCGCCCGCCAACGTCATGCGGCTGCTGGAAATCGTGCGCGGCGCGAAGACTTCGGACGCCGTGCTGGCGACCGCGCTCGCCGTCGCCAAGACCATCGCCAAGGTGCCGGTGGTCAGCCGCGTCGGCCCCGGCTTCATCGCCAACCGGGTGATGAGCCCGCGCAGCCGCCAGGCGATGGAACTGGTGCTGGAAGGCCCGACCCCGCAGGAAATCGACGCCGCGATCTATGGCTACGGTTTTGCCATGGGGCCGTTCGCGATGGGCGATCTGGTCGGCCTCGACGTGATCGGGCGCGGCTCGAACGAGCGCACGTTGCAAGGTGACCTCGTCAAGCTGGGCCGGCTCGGCCAGAAGTCGGGCGGCGGCTTCTACGACTATGACGAGAAGCGCAACGCCACACCCAGCCCGGTCGCTGCGCAGGTGATCGCCGATTTCGCGGCGTTCAAGGGCGTTGCCAGCAAGGGCTCGCTGGGCGCCGAAGACATCGTCGCCCGCCTGCTTTACCCGGTGGTCAACGAAGGCGCCAAGGTGCTGGAAGAGGGCATCGCGATCCGCGCCAGCGACATCGATGTAGCCTGCATCCTCGGCTACAACTGGCCGGTCTACACCGGCGGGCCGATGTTCTGGGCCGATACCGCGGGCCTGCCCAAGGTGGTCGAAGGGCTGAAGGCGATGGGGATCGAACCGGCCAAGCTGCTGGCCGAGAAGGCCGCGTCGGGCGGCAGCTTCACGCGCGGCTGACGGGGCCGGGGCGGTGACCCTTCCGCTGGTTGTCGTCCCGGGCATCCTTGAGGACGAGGAGAGCTGGCGCGCTGCGCAGGCTCCCCTCGGCCTTCCGGTCGAGGTCATTGCCAACCGGGGGGACAGCATCGAGGGCATGGCCGCCGCCCTGCTGGACCGCGCGCCGCCGCGCTTCGTGCTGCTGGGGCATTCACTTGGCGGATATGTCGCCCAGGCCGCCGCATTGGCCGAGCCGCAGCGGATCGCGGGCCTCGCCCTGATATCCACCTCCGCGCGGGCGGAAACCGAAGCCTCGCGCCAGGCGCGCGCCGCGCTGGTCGAGGCGGCCCGAACCGATTTTGCCGGCGTGGTCGCGCGCCTCGCCCGCGCCGCGCTGGCGCCGGAGAACCGCGCGGCGTTCCTGCCGCAGGTCGAAGCGATGATGCTGGCCGGCGGCCTCGACCGCTTCGCACGCGAACAGCACGCCGCCGCGAGCCGGCCGGTCTTTGCCGAGCGCATCGCCGCGATCAGCTGCCCCGCGCTGGTCCTGACCGGCACTGCCGATGCCGTAATTCCGTCCGAGGCGTCCCGCGAAATCGCCGAGGCCCTGCCGCAAGCGCGGCTGGTCAGCCTCGATGGCTGCGGACACATGCCGCAGCTGGAAGACGACGAGCGCCTGCGCGCGGCGCTGGCCGATTGGCATTCCGGCATCTGATCGCATCGCCGCCTCGTTCCGCCGAGCGCGCGGAACACGGCATTGCCCCGCCCGTTGATCCTGCAGAGCCGCCGGGCAGTCCGGCGCGCGCGGGAGAACGACGATGAACCGCAAGATTGGCGAAGGCGACTACGAATCCGCCGAGAAGTTCCAGAACGAGCAGCACCGTTTCGCCCAGTCGGGCAAGGTCGCGCAAAAAGGCCGGGAAGCGGCTGAGGCGCTCGACGGAGAGGAAGGCGACCAGCTGCGCGAAGCCGAAGAAGCCGCGAGGCGCGGCGAAAGCAGCTGAGCCGCATCGGCATCCCCACGAGCCGGGCGGAAAAGATGGGCCGCAACCCCTAGGGGTGCGGCCCAGTTGGGAGGAGAGGGAAAGGGAGCTAAAGATGTGCCGTCCAAAGCCCCTTGATACGGCGGTTGCGGACCGGGGCTCCCAGCGGAGCGACGGAGAGCGCTCTGCCCATCCCGTCCACCTTGTGCTCCCGGTCCGCAACCTGCCGGCGCCGCAAGCGAACTTGCAGGCGGCTGAGAGGTAGAACTACCGGGCGGCGCTGCGGTTCCCGCCTTCAGCAGAAAAATTTCACTCTGCGGGTCGCATGGGTACCAACGCACGGAACATATTGAACTTTGGCGCGTTATCCCGGTGTGGACCGGGAGGAGGCGGGTCGGCAATGACGACGCGCAGATGCAACATCGACGTAGATGCCAAGGTCGGGATCGGCGTGCTGTCGCAAGAGGCGCCGGGCCGGGCTTGCCCGCCAGCTCCGATCCAGTCCCGGCTGGGGCCCGGCCACCGGGTGCTGGTGGCGGAGGATGATGGGCTTACCGCCCTTGCCGTGGTCGACACCCTGACGGCGCTTGGTGCCGAGCGGATCGAACTGTGTTCGCCGGCCGATGAGGCGCTGGAACTAATCGCCCAGCTGCGTCCGACGGTGCTGATCCTCGATCTGGGACTGGCCGACCGCAGCGACGGTTGGACCGTGGCCGAACTGGCGCGCGAGATCGTGAGCACGCCTCCAGCAATCGTGTTTGCCACCGGTGCGCCCGAGCGGCTTCCCTATGACATCGCGCGACGCGGTCATGTGCTGCGCAAACCCTTCACCCAGCTGGCGCTGGCCGATGCAGTTGTCCGTGCTGCTGCGCCCCGGGGCCTGCTTGGCCGCCTGTGGCACCACCTGGCAGGGTGACGGTCTTGGTTTCCAGCCATTTCGTGCAAAAAAGAACGGGAGCGCCCGGGTCCTACCCCGAGCTCGGTGGGGCGGTGTGGACCAGGTCGCTCCCGAAAATGTCACCCGCCAGGAAGTTCGGGGGGGTAGGTTCAAATCCCCGGCAGGGTGACAGATCCAGAACCCCCCAAGCGGACCGTTGTTCCGTCAGGACACCCCGGCGACCGGAATCTTTTTCCGTCCGCCTGCCCTGAGCCTGCGGCGGGCCGCTGTATGCTCGATTGCCCCGACGGGAATGAACGGCAAGACTGCCGCCATTCGAACCCGGAAGTGCGAATGACTTGCAATGTCACCTTCCGCGCCCGCAAGTCTGGGCGCCGACCAAAAGCGAGGAGCCGCCTGAAATGTCGTTATCCCAACAACTTGCTGCTCATCTGCCTTATCTTCGGCGCTATGCCCGTGCGCTGACCGGATCGCAGCATTCGGGCGATGCCTTTGTCCGATCGACGCTTGAAGCTGCCCTTGCCGATCGTGCGCTGCTGGAAGAGGCGGCGCGCGGACGGATCGAACTCTACGGCGTTTTCACCCGGATCTTCGCCAGCGCCAATGTCGAAGTTGGCGCCGAACTGGCGGGCGCTGCTCCTGCCGGCCTGCACGAGCGGGCGGCGCAGGCGCACCTTGGCCGGATGAGCCCGGAAAGCCGCCAGGCCCTGCTCCTGACCACACTGGAAGACATGAGCCCCGCCGAAGCGGGTCTGGTCCTGGGCTGCAGCGCGGCGCAGGTCCAGGCGCTGGTTGCCGAAGCCGTGGCGGAGATCGAGCGCGAGACCGCGACCCGCGTCCTGATCATCGAGGACGAACCGCTGATTTCGCTCCAGCTTGAAGATATCGTCACCGACATGGGCCACGGCGTGGCCGGAACCGCCGCGACCCGCGATCAGGCGCGCGCCGTGTTCTCGGCGGAGCGGCCCGGGCTGGTGCTGGCGGACATCCATCTGGCTGACGGCAGTTCGGGGATCGATGCGGTGGAGGATATTCTGCGCTTCGGCGACGTGCCGGTGATCTTCATCACCGCCTATCCCGAGAAGCTGCTGACCGGCGATCGGCCCGAACCGACCTATCTGGTGACCAAGCCGTTCCACGAATCCACGGTGCGCGCCGCGATCGGCCAGGCGCTGTTCTTCGGATCGAGCCGCCCGCTGGGCTAGGCGGCAAACCCCGCGCCTTCAGCCGCGGCGCAGGCTGAAGGCGCCGGGGGTGCGCACCGGCACCCGCATGCGGCACCGCACACCGTCCGGATCGAACCGCAGTTCGACCGGCTGGTTGAGTTCGTGCGCGACGACCTTTTCGATCAGTTCGCGCCCGAAGCCGCGCTTGTCCGGCGCTTCTACCGGTGGGCCGCCGGATTCGACCCAGTTGAGTTCCACCGCTTCCGAACCGGTCAACCGCCAGCTGATCGAGACCTTGCCAGATGGCACCGAAAGCGAGCCGTACTTGGCCGCATTGGTCGCCAGTTCGTGCAGCGCGAGGCCCAGCGACAGCGCCTCGCTGGGGGCAAGGCTGACCGGCGGCCCGGCAAGCATCAGGTTTCCACCTTCCATCGCGAGGTAGGGTGAAAGCTCGGCCTCGATCACCTCGCGGATCGGGGTCGGGCCCCATTCGGAGCGGGTCAGCAGGTCGTGTGTGGCCGACAGCGCGCGGATCCGGCCAGTCAGGCTGTCGGCAAAGCCGTCAAGGCTGTCGGACCTTCGGCGGGTCAATGCGATGATCGACAGCACGTTCGCCAGGGTGTTCTTCACCCGGTGATTGAGTTCGCGCGTCAGGGTGTTGCGGATTTCTGACTGGCGGCTCTCCCATTCGAGCATGTGCTGGTCCTCCGCCGCGCGGCGGGTGACCAGCTGGGCGATGACCAGCATCAGCACCGCCATCAGCGCGCCTGACAGCAGAGTCACGCGAGAGAGGGCGGACAGCGCGGCCTGCTGCGGCTCGGTTACCACCAGGGTCCAGCGCCGCTCGCCCATCATGATGCGCTTGGTCAGCCGGGTGCCGGATGGTTCATCCAGCGGGACTTCGGCAAGCAGGTGCGAACGGTCCGCCACGTCGCCGTCATACAGCGCCATGCCGATCCGCCGCGAAACGTGCAGCCGGTTGGCCGAGGCAAGGAATTCGCCGCCGCGGAACGGGCTGTAGACATAACCGCGCAGGGCGCCGGTGGCATCGTCGAACACGGGCATGAAGATCAGGAAGCTCTGCACCGGGGCACTGTTGCCGTCCTGGACCAGCTGGACCAGCCCCGTGGCGACCGGGCGGCGGAGCCGCGCCGCACGTTGCAGCGCCTCACGGCGCAGTGGTTCCGAATAGAGATCGAACCCGATCGCACGCAGGTTCACCACGTTTCGGGGGAACAGGTAAAGGATCGCCACGCTCTGTTCCTGCGCCGGCCCCTGCGCTGGCCAGATCCTGAAACCCGCTTCGCCGCGGGCGCGCTGCCGCGCTTCGACTTCACTCCGCGCGCTGGCGGGGATCGCCTCCGCCCAGCCGAGCCCCAGCGCCCCGCGCTCTGCCAGACTTTCGCCAAGGTCGCGGTGAAACGCCTCGACCATTGCCGCGTCGACCGAGGCCTGGCGCGAAAACAGCGCAGCAGCGGCGCGCAGATAGGCCAGATGTTCCGCCTCGCGCTGCTGAAGCGCTGACGAAACCTCGGTTGCGTTGCGTTCCAGCATCAGCGCGCGCTGGTCGCGGTCGTTGCTTTCCAGCATGGCGACCATGGCCATGGTCAATGCTGCCATCAGCACGAACAGGCCCACCGGCAGTCCGCGCGGATAGCGATGGAACCATGCCTGGCGTTTCACGCGGGCGCGGACGCGGTTTTCCATTCCACTCTCCCTTGCCCGCCAGATGTGCGATCCTTAAATCTCGAAGCAACGGGAACCGGAACGCAGTTCGCACGTTAGCGGCAGAGCCAGTCAGGGCAAGCCATTCGCGCCGCGGCTCCGGAATTGACGATAAGTGATTGATTGCATGAGGGAAAGAGTCCCGATCCCAGAACGCGGACAAGCAGCGATCGCGGTGTGCATCTGCGAGGGTGCCGGCTGCCCGTGTTGCGCGGATGGTCTTGCTGCCCCGGGCGTGCAGTGGTCCACCGGACTGCGCCAGCTTTACGAATCGGTGGTGCGTGAACCCCTGCCGGAGAGCTTTGCCGACCTGCTCCTGCAGCTTGACCAGGTTGCCAATGACTGAGCCGCGTGCGGACCGCTCCGGGCCGGACGTGTTCAAGCGCGAACTGGTGGCCGTGATCCCGCACCTGCGCGCTTTCGCCCGGGGCCTGTGCGGACGCCCCGATTTCGCCGACGATCTGGTGCAGGAAACCATGGTCCGCGCCTGGAACGCGCGCGAGCGGTTCCGCCCCGAGACGAGCATGAAGGCCTGGACTTTCGTGATCCTGCGCAACGTGTTCCTGAGCGAAGTCCGCCGTAACCGCTTCCGCGGCGACTATGACGAGGCCGCCGCCGAACGGATCACCGCCGGGGGCGCCGGACAGGAAGGGCCGCTTCACCTTGCCGACCTGCGCCGCGCGCTGCTGCGGCTGCCTCCGGAACGGCGCGAGGCGGTGCTGCTGGTCGGCGCAGGCGGCTTCAGTTACGAGGAAGCGGCAGAGATCGCCGGCTGCGCGGTTGGCACGATCAAGAGCCGCGTCGCCCGCGCCCGTGCCGCGCTGGCGCGGATGACCGACGGCGAAGAGGATCTTGGCGCCGAAAGCCGCGAAATCGGTACGGATGCGGCCGGCGGGATCATGGCCGATCTCGCCAAGGTGGTCGAGGCAGGCTAGGCTGGCCACCGGACAACCGGAGCAGGGTCGCCGCCAACCATGACCAAGCCAGATGACCTTGCCGCCGAAGGCGCCAAGCAATCCCGTATCCAGGCCGCGCTGCTGCTCGTTGCGGCGGCGCTGCTGCTGCTGGCGCTGCCATTCGCTCTGACTGCGGGCAAGTCGTTCTTCCTGCCAATCGTCACCGCCATCGTCATCACCGTGGCGCTTTCGCCGCTGGCCGATGCGATCGGACGGCTGGGCATTCCCAACTCGCTCAGCGCCGCCCTGGCGCTGGTGGTTTTCATTGCAGTGCTGGGGCTTGGCGTTTCGCTGATCGTCCAGCCAGCAGCAGACCTGCTCGCCAGCCTGCCCAAGACGCTGCAGGTGATCGCGGGGCATCTCGAGCAATGGCGCGGCGATATGCGGGTGATCACTCGCCTTGGCGATCAGGTTTCGCGGCTGACGGGCGCGCGCCACGTGCAGCAGGTGGTGGTTGCAGCGCCATCGGTGCTGGAGCAGGCGGCCTATGCCACGCCGACGCTCCTGTTCGAAGGGCTGCTGACCCTGCTGATGGCCTATTTCATGATCGAATCGCGCGTCCGCCTGCGCCGCCGCCTGCTGCTCGATCGCAGCGATCTCGACGCTTCGCTGCGGGTCGCCCGGGCGCTGCGGGACGTGCAGCAGCGGGTGGGGGCCTATCTGCTGACGGTCACCCTGATCAACATCGGGGTCGGCGTCATCGTGGGGCTGGGGGCGTGGGCCTTCGGCCTGAACTCGCCGGTGATGTGGGGCGGCATCGCCGCGCTGCTCAATTTCCTGCCCTATTTCGGCCCGCTGGTGACCGGCGCGCTGCTGGCGGCGTTCGGGCTGGGCACGGCGGAATCCGCACTGGTCGGGCTGCTGCCGGCACTGCTCTATCTGGGGCTGCATGCGATCGAGGCCAATCTGGTTACCCCGGCGCTGCTGGGGCGGCGTTTCACAGTAAACCCGGTGGCGATCCTGCTGGCGTTCAGCTTCTTTAGCTGGGTCTGGGGAGCGCTCGGCGCGATCCTGTCGGTCCCCCTGCTGATCATCCTGCTCGCGCTGTTCGAACACATGGGCAGCCCCAACGTGATCGGCTTCCTGTTCGGGGAAGACCTGTTTGCGGGCGAAGAGGAAGAAGCGGCGGCCGAGGCGAAGTAAGGGGGCCGGGGTTGCAATTCTCCGACGAAGGCCGACGGCCCACCCCACGGAGGACACCCCATTCAGAACAATTCCGGGCGGCCAGCAGGGGGTCTGGCCGCCCGGTACCTTCCGCGAGGCGGAGGGGTCTCAGGATTTCCGTTTCGTCGTGGTTCAGCGCACCGCGCCGCGGCGGAACAGGTTGACGATCCCCAGCAGCACCACCGCGCCGAGGAACGAGGCGATCAGCGAGCGGACATCGAAGCCGCCCTGGGTAATCGGGGTTCCGCCGATCAGCGGCGTGATGATGAACCCGGCGAGCACCGCGCCGATGATCCCCACAACCACGTTGAGGAAGACACCCTGTTGTCCGTCGGTGCGCATCACGATGCTGGCCAGCCAGCCAAGGATGCCGCCGACCACGAGGAGGATGATGATATTCATGCCACGAACTCCACTGCTTCCGATGGTGGTGGAACGAACTGGGGGGGAAAGGGTTCCCTGAACGGCAAAAAGGTTTGCCTTGCACGGCACCAGGAATCCTGTGGTGGACCGCCGGGAACGCCCCCTTGCGCTTGGCGCGCGCAGCTTCCAATTCCCCTGCAAATGGCTCGTGCGAATCGCCGGGCAGGCAGGAGAACACCCCAGTGTCGAACCATCACCGCGTGCTGATCCTCGGCTCCGGCCCGGCTGGCTATACCGCCGCCGTCTACGCCGCGCGCGCCAACCTGAAGCCGGCGCTGGTCACCGGGCTGTACCAGGGCGGCCAGCTGACCACCACGACCGAGGTCGACAACTGGCCCGCCGACGCCGACGGGGTGCAGGGACCCGAGCTCATGGAACGCTTCCAGCGCCATGCCGAGCGGTTCGAGACGCAGATGATCTATGACCATATCCACACGGTGGCGCTGGGCGAGCGGCCGTTTCGGCTGGAAGGGGACGGCGGCACCTATACCTGCGATGCGCTGATCATCGCGACCGGAGCCTCGGCCCAGTACCTCGGGCTGCCGTCCGAGCAGCAGTACATGGGCGGCGGCGTTTCGGCCTGCGCGACCTGCGACGGGTTCTTCTATCGCGGCAAGCCGGTGGCCGTGGTCGGCGGCGGCAACACGGCGGTGGAAGAGGCGCTGTATCTCGCAAACATCTGCAGCCACGTCACCCTGATCCACCGGCGCGACAAGTTCCGCGCGGAAAAGATCATGCAGGACAAGCTGTTCGCCCGCGAAGCCGAAGGCAAGGTGACGATCCGCTGGAACACCACGCTGGATGAGGTGCTGGGCGACGGCAAGGTGATGAACGCGGTGCGCCTGCGCTCCACCGAAACCGGCGCGACCGACGAGGTGCCGGTGGCGGGCGTCTTCATTGCCATCGGCCACAAGCCCAACACCGACATCTTCGCCGGCCAGCTGGAAATGGACAACGGCTACATCGTCACCCGCGGCGGTCGCCACGGCATGGCGACCCAGACCAGTGTGCCGGGGGTGTTCGCTGCCGGAGACGTGCAGGACCAGATCTATCGCCAGGCCGTGACGAGTGCGGCGAGCGGCTGCCAGGCCGCGCTGGATGCGGAACGGTATCTGGACGACCTGGGGTAAGGCTCCCCCCTTTTTCTCCCCGCCTCACCGTTCGTGTCGAGCGCAGTCGAGACACGTTAGCGCGGACGTGTCTCGACTACGCT
>JAYRMP010000007.1:0-29493 GCA_041912655.1 Novosphingobium sp.
ACGATCCGGCGCGAGCTCACCCAGGCGGAGGGCTGATCATGGCCGGCACCACCAACCGGCCGGTCTACCGCTTTCAGCGCGGGGAACCGATCGTGATCGGACGCCAGGTGCTATCCGGCGATCCCACCGGCTACACTGTTTCAGCCAAGTTGAAGCCGACGGATTCGGCGAATATCCCTGCTGAATCTGTCGCGGCGGCGGCGACGTTCCTTGTCGAGTTTCTACCCGCTACGGACGGCGATCCGGCTCGCTGGCTGCTCAGCATTCCGGCAGTGCAGGCGGCGCTTCTCCTCGAAGGGAGGTACGTTACCGACGCCAAATTCATGCGCGATGGCGAACCGGTGATGATTACGGAACCCGCGTTCATCGAAATCGCGCCGAGTGTGAGCGGGTGATGCAGCCGCTGGCTACAGCCTGGTATCGCCCTTCTCCGGAACTGGAGACGGCCTGGATCGGACCTGATGGCCGCGAAGCGCCTGCGTTCGGCGAGTTCGTCGTTCCTTCAGCCATTGCCGCAGTGATCGGCCCTCCTGGAAGGGACGGCGAACCTGGGGCGCCAGGGCCGCCAGGAGAAGGCGCACCCGATCCCGGCGATCTCATGATCTACTTTGAAAATGGACTTACCTAGGAGGCAACTATGGCTACTCTCGAAACGCGGCTGCGTGATCTCGCCACGGGGATCGGCACCAAAGTGAAAGCCGTGATGACGCTGATCAACGGCAATGCCGCTGACCTTTCGGCGCTGACCACCACCACCAAGACCAACCTTGTCGCAGCCCTTAACGAAGTGCGCGGGCTCGCGGCGGGGAAGCAGGACGCGCTGGGCTTCACGCCGATCGATGCGGCAACGAAGGGGGCTGCGGGCGGGGTAGCCAGCCTCGACGGTAGCGGAAGGGTTCCTGCCGGACAGCTACCGGCCTTCGTCGACGATGTGCTTGAATACGCCAATCTCGCGGCGTTTCCCGGTAGCGGGACGAGCGGGGTGCTCTACATCGCCATCGACACCGGGTTCATCTATCGGTGGTCCGGCAGCGCATATGTGCACATCGATGGCTCTCCGGGATCGACAGACTCGGTCCCCGAAGGCGCGTCCAATCTGTACTTCACCAATGCCCGCGCGGTGGCCGCGCTCGCCCCATCGCTGGGGACAGTGGATACGGACTATGCTGGCGTGTTCACAGCCGCGCTGAGCTGATCCTGCCATGGCGTCGCTCCAGCAGCGTATCGAGGACCTCGCCGCAGCCATCGCGGAGCGGTTCAATACGACCAAAACCAAGACCGATGTCTTCACTTCGTCGGGCACCTGGAACAAGCCGTCCTGGGCCAACAATGTGACGATAATCTGCATCGGTGGCGGCGGAGGCGGTGGGTCTGGCCGCAAGGGCGCCGCCGGAACCAACCGCTTTGGTGGCGGTGGCGGCGCAGGTGGCCAGATGAGCCGGGTGGAACTCCCCAGCAGCATACTGGGCGCGACTGAAACGATAACGGTTGGCGCTGGCGGAACCGGCGGTGCGAGCCGGACCACTAACAGCACTGATGGCAACGATGGGACGGACGGCGGGACAAGTTCGTTCGGGAGCCGGGTGCGAGCGGGCGGCGGAATTTCGGGAAAGAAGGGGACTGCCACCACAGGCGCCGCTGGCGGGGTTAACTCTATCGGGATGTGGCTTGGAAACGGAGGGGCCTCGGGCACCTCTGGTACTGGCGGCGCAGTGAATTTTCCAACCAACGCGGGCAGTGGAGGCGGATCTGGTGGCGGTGGCATTAGCAGCAGCAATGTTGCCGGTGCCGGCGGATCAAACTCCGGGTTTGATAGCGGCTGGGTCAACGAAAGCGCCACCCTTGGCGGGGGAAGCGGTACAGGCGGCGCCGGTAGCGCAGCTGCTGATCGGAATGGCGGTGACCCTCGCCCCGGACAGGGTGGTGCGGGCGGCGGTGCCAATCTCACCGGTAATGCCGGAGCGGGCGGCAAGGGGCAGTTTCCTGGCGGCGGTGGCGGTGGTGGCGGCGCATCGGTTGATAGCACCGGCAACAGCGGGGCCGGCGGGGCCGGCGGTGCAGGGGTTGTCATCGTGATTTCGAGGGCGTGATGGGACAGCAAAGATACGGCATCGTGATCGGCGATGAGGTTGCCAACGTCGTGATCGCCGAGCCGGACTACGCGGCGGAGCGGGGGTGGGTGCCGCTTCCCGACGAAGCCGGGATAGGCTGGCTTTGGATCAACGGCATACTTGCTCCCCCGATCGAGCCCTCCGCACCGGTTCCGCCCCGCATCACGATGCGCCAGGCCAGACTGGCGTTGCTGTTCGGCGGTATGTTGGATCAGGTCGATGCGGCAATCGATAATCTACCTTCTCCTCTGCGCGAAGCCGCTCACATCGAGTGGGAGTATGCTGCCGATGTCTGGCGAAATAGCGCGTTGATCGCCCAACTGGGGCAAGCTCTTGGTCTGGATGATGCCGGGATCGACGCGCTGTTCATTCAAGCGGCCGATCTGTGAAGCGCTATCTGCTGAACTTGCTGATCGCGATCGACCAGGGGTGGAACGCCTTCCTGGGCGGCCATCCGGACGAGACGATCAGCAGCCGGGTGGGCAAGGCCGCGATGCGCGGCGGTTGGTTCGCGCTGGTGTGCGAGCGCGTGATCAACTGGCTGTTCCTGAACCTTGCCGGGGAGCGGGATCACTGCCGCGCCTCGATCGAGTGGGACGAGACCTGAATATCTGCCCCTAACGGGGGTGGCGGGGCGTAGCAGCGCCCCTAACCGCGAGCGGTAACTCGCACCTCGGGCTGGCGCACCAGCCTTCAGTTCCCCCGGCCTGACAGGCGGGGGCACAGTTAGGTGCAAACCATGAAGGAAGCATTGAAGGAAACCATCCCGCTGGAGCCCGTTCGGCCGACCCGGCCGGTGGCGCCATGGCTGGGCGGAAAACGAGTCCTTGCCGGCCGCCTCGCCGAGCGGATCGCGGCGGTGCCGCATACCCGATACGTGGAGCCGTTCGTCGGTATGGGCGGGGTGTTCTTCCGCCGCCGGCATCGCCCCAAGCTGGAAGTTATCAACGACATCAACCGCGACGTCGTGAACCTGTTCCGGCTGCTTCAGCGGCACTATCAGCAGCTGCTGGACGTGCTGAAGTGGCAGGTGTGCAGCCGGGCCGACTTTGACCGCCTGGTGAAGGTGGACCCTGCCACGCTGACCGATCTGGAGCGGGCCGCCCGGTTCCTCTTCCTGCAGCGCACGTCGTTCGGCGGGATGATGGTTCGGCAGAGCTTCGGTGTGGCCTATGACAACCCGGCGCGGTTCGACCTGACCAAGCTGGTCCCGATGCTGGAAGAGGTCCACGAGCGCCTGTGCGGGGTGCTGATCGAGCAGCTGCCCTATGCCGAGTGCATCCGCCGCTATGACAGCCGCCCGGGCACGCTGTTCTACCTCGACCCGCCCTACTGGGGCTGCACTGATGACTACGGCAAGGACCTCTTCTCAGAGGCCGATTTCGGGCATCTCAGAGGGCTCTTAGACGGCATCCAGGGACGCTTCATCCTGTCGATCAACGACACGCCTGAGGTGCGCCAGATCTTCGCCGGGTTCGAGATGGAGGAAGTTTCCCTCAACTATCGTGCCAGCGGCAAGGTGACGCCTGCGAGGGAGCTGATAATCTCGGGCGGATGAGCGAGACCATGAGCCCCGACGAGTCGGCCCGACTGGAGGCCATCCTGATCCGTGAGCTGGGCGCCCTGTGTGGGGATAACAGGGCGGTTCGGCCTTGCGCGCGAAGGCTGCTTGAAAACCGGCCTGACTGGGCGGTCGAGATGGTGCGCGATCCGGTCTGGTTTTCCGAATGGCTGGCGGTTGAGGTTGAGGACAGCGTGGCCTGTGAGGGGCACCCGCTCTACGACCACCTCAACGAGGAGGCGCTAGCAAATTGGCGGGGCGCGGTGCGGCGCAAGGTGGGCAAGTCTATCAGGATGGCCCGGGGGGAATGTTAGGTTGCCGAGTGCTCCAAAAGCTCTTGTCCCAGATTCTAAAAGCTTGCGCCGCGCTACATCGAGCATCGCAATTCCCCCTTCGATTCCCCCGGCCCCGGGTGGCGCCAGAATAAGGGAAGGCACCACAAATATGCTGATCGCGCAACGAAAAAGGGGACGGTCGCCCGCCCCCTTTATCCGGATGCCGTAGCGGCAGGCGGGTGCCTACCACTTGAAGCGGGCGCTGACCCCATAGGTGCGCGGCTGGTTCGGATAGCCCGAAACCGAGCCCGACTGGGCGACGGAATCGAAGATCTGCACCAGGTAGCGGTCGTCGAGCAGGTTGCGGCCCCACACCGACAGCTCCAGGCCATTGCCCATGATGTAGGTCGCCGAAGCGCCCAGATCGTTGACCTCGCGGCGGAACGGGCGGGCGGCATCGAAGGCCGGCTTATAGCTGATCACCTTGCCCAGCGCGTCGCGCTGGATAAAGCCGGGCAGCCCGTCGAGCACCTGCACCGGCGCTTCGTAGTGATAGTCGCCGCGCAGCACGATTCGGTCGCCGTTGGCCAGCTCGCGGTTCCACTGCGCGCCAAAGGTCGCCGCCAGGTTGGCAATCCCCGCCGGCGCCATGCCCGAGGCATCACCGAGCGGCGAATTGACATAGCTGTCGTACTTCGGATCGAGGTAGACCATCGACACGGTCAGGGTCAGGTCCTTGTGCGGCTTGACCATGCCGTCGAATTCGACGCCCAGCGTGGTCTGCCGCCCGGCGTTGGCCAGGGCAAAGCCGGTGCCGGTGAAGGTGTTGGACTGGAAGCCGTCGATCTGCTGCTTGAACAGGGTCAGGTTGGCACTGGCGACGTCCCACTTGGCCTTCAGCCCCAGTTCGAACACCTTGGCGTTTTCCGGCCCGGCATAGCGCGAACCGGTGGTGAGGTTCGGCACCAGCAGGCCCGCAGCGCCAAGCGCGGCATAGTCCGACGCCAGCGGGCGGCTGTCGCGCGAGAGGTTGAACGAGCTCGCCTTGAAGCCGGTCGCGTAGCTGGCATAGAGGTTGACGCTGTCCGACAGGTCATAGGCCAGCCGCGCCGTCCAGCTCCAGTCGCCGTCGCTGGTCTTGCCGTTTTCCACCGCATTGGGGAAATTGCGGAACGGCGGCAGGAACTGCAGCGGCTTCAGCGCCAGCAGCGGATTGACCGCCGGGTTGGCCTGGTTGGCATTGGCGAAGCTGGTCGCACCCGCGACGATCGCGTTGTAGGTGGCGAGGTTCCCTGCCGCCCAGGTCTGGATCTGGGTGGCGTTGGCCGCCCCGCCCAGCCCCATCTGCGCGCCGACCTGCTGGGCGATCACGGTGTTGCGGATCACACCGTTGCCGATGGCGACCAGATCGAGGGCAGAAAACGTATCGGTGCTGGTCACATTCGACACCACCGACTTGCGGTCGCGGGTGTAGTTGGCGCCCAGCGTCAGGGTCAGCTTGCCCAGCTTCACGTCGACATTGCCGAACACCGACCAGGCGGTGTTCTTCATGCTGTAGGAATCGAACAGCCCCTGCCCGGCCTTCTGGAAGGTGTTGAGCGGCAGGCCCAGCACCTGCGTTTCCAGCGCGGTAACGCCGCCGGCCGACAGCAGGTTCACATAGGGCCGGAACTGCGTGCCATAGGTCAGCGCGTTGTCGGTCTGGACACTCTCGTCAAAGTAGTAGGCGCCCAGCATGGCGTTGAACAGGTCCATGAACCCGGCCTGGACGCGCAGTTCCTGGGTGAAGGTGCCGATATCGGTCCGGCCGAGGTTGCCGCCGATCAGGTCGGCGCTGGTGAAGTCCGAATCCTGGTTGGTCAGGCTGCTGCTTTCGCGCCAGGCGGTGATCGAGGTCAGCTTGAGCGGGCCGACCTGGTAATCGGCCTGCCCCGAAATGCCCCAGTTCTCGATATTGTTGCTCGACGGGAAGTTCGAATAAGCCACATCGCCGAACGGATCGCTGGCCGGGTTGACCTTGCCGCCCAGCGCTTCCAGCGCCGCGGTCGCTCCGGAGCGGCGGATGTTGACCACCGCGCAGCAGACCTCATTGATCTTGTCGTAATCGGCGATCACGCGCAGCTTCAGCTGGTCATTCGGCTGGAACAGCACCTGCCCGCGCGCAAACCAGCGGTCGCGTTCGTTCGACTTGCCGCCCCAGCCCGGATCGGTGACATAGCCGTCGCGCTTGTTGATCCCGCCCGACAGGCTGGCGGCGATGTTCTCGCTCACCGGGCCGGTGACATAGCCCTTGAGGACAATCGCGTTGTAGTTGCCATAGCCCGCCTCGACGTTGCCGTGGAAACGGAACGAGGGCTCGCGCGTGACCAGGCTGATCACGCCGGCGCTGGCGTTCTTGCCGAACAGGGTCGACTGCGGCCCGCGCAGCACTTCGACGCGCTGGACGTCGGGCAGGTCGCCGATCTGCGCAGCGGTGCGCGAGCGATAGACGCCATCGACGAACACGCCGACCGAAGGCTCGATCCCGGCGTTGTTCGCGCCGTTGCCGAAGCCGCGAATGATGAAGTTGGTGTTGGCGCTCGATTGCAGCTGGCTGACCCGCAGCGAGGGCACCAGGCTCTGCAGGTCCTTGAGATCGCGCACCTGCGCGCGCTCAAGCGTTTCGGCGGTCGCGACCGATACGGCAATCGGCACGTCCTGCAGGGTCTGCTCGCGCTTGGTCGCGGTGACGACGATCTCGTTGCCCTCGGCCTCGGCCATCGGGGCATCGTCGGCGGGGGGAGCAGCCTCTTCCTCGGGCGGCAGGGCCTCTTCTTCGGCAGGCGCGGCGTCCTGCGCATAGGCGGCGGCGGGGAGGGTGGCGGTGGCCAGAAGAATGGCCCGGAACAGCGTTTTGGTCATGGCGCGGGCCTATAGTCCCTTTGGCGGGGCGCGCAATTGCGCAAAGCTTGCCCCGATGCGTCCTTTGGGGTAGGGGCGCGCGCAATGTTGCGGCGCAGCACGCGCCGCCCCTCCCTCGCATGAAAGTACCCTGATGTCCGCCCCGCTGCCGCTGCGCAATATCGCCATCATCGCCCACGTCGACCACGGCAAGACCACGCTGGTCGACCAGCTGTTCCGCCAGTCGGGCACCTTCCGCGACAACCAGCGCGTCGAAGAGCGTGCGATGGATTCGAACGATCTCGAAAAGGAACGCGGGATCACCATCCTCGCGAAGTGCACCTCGGTCGAATGGAACGGCACCCGCATCAACATCGTCGACACCCCCGGCCACGCCGACTTCGGTGGCGAGGTTGAGCGTATCCTCAGCATGGTCGACGGCGTGATCCTGCTGGTCGACAGTTCCGAAGGCGCGATGCCGCAGACCAAGTTCGTCACCGGCAAGGCGCTGGCGCTGGGCCTGCGCCCGATCGTCGTCGTCAACAAGATCGACCGCCCGGATGAACGCATCCAGGAAGTGCTGGACGAGGTGTTCGACCTGTTCGTCAGCCTCGACGCCACCGACGAGCAGTGCGACTTCCCGGTGCTGTTCGCCTCGGGCCGCAACGGCTATGCCAACGAGAACCCGGACCTGCGCGAAGGCACGCTGGAGCCGCTGTTCAACAAGATCGTCGAGCACGTCCCCGCCCCCGCCGCCGATGTCGACGGGCCGTTCAAGTTCCTCGTCACCCTGCTCGATCGCGACAACTTCCTCGGCCGCATCCTGACCGGCAAGGTCCAGTCGGGCACGGTCAAGGTCAATTCGCCGATCCACGCGCTCGACCGCGACGGCAAGGTCGTGGAAACCGGCCGCGCTTCCAAGCTGATGGCCTTCCGCGGGCTTGAGCGGGTTCCGGTGGAAGAGGCCCGCGCGGGCGACATCATCTCGATCGCCGGCCTGACCGAGGCGACCGTGGCCAACACCATCGCCGATCCTTCGGTGACCGAGCCGCTCTATGCCCAGCCGATCGATCCGCCGACCCTGTCGATGCGCTTTGCGGTGAACGACAGCCCGATGGCGGGCCGCGAAGGCACCAAGGTGACCAGCCGCATGATCCGCGACCGGCTTGAGCGCGAGGCGGAATCGAACGTCGCGATCCGCGTCACCGAAAGCGCCGACAAGGACAGTTTCGAGGTTGCCGGGCGCGGCGAACTGCAGCTGGGCGTGCTGATCGAGACGATGCGCCGCGAAGGCTTTGAACTGGGCATCAGCCGCCCGCGCGTGCTCTATCGCCAGGATGAGAACGGTCAGCGCACCGAGCCCTACGAGACCGTGGTGATCGACGTCGACGACGAACACTCGGGCACGGTTGTCGAGAAGATGGCCCTGCGCAAGGCCGAGATGACCGACATGCGCCCCAGCGGCGGCGGCAAGACCCGCATCGTCTTCTCCGCCCCCAGCCGCGGCCTGATCGGCTATCACGGCGAATTCCTGTCCGACACGCGCGGCACCGGGATCATGAACCGCCTGTTCGAGAAGTACGGCCCCTACAAGGGCCCGATCGAGGGCCGCCCCAACGGCGTGCTGATCTCCAACTGCGCGGGCGAGGCGGTGGGCTATGCGCTCAACAGCCTCGAAGATCGCGGCGTGCTGTTCGTGCGCCCGCAGGACAAGATCTATGAAGGCATGATCATCGGCGAAAACGCCAAGCCGGAAGACCTTGAAGTCAACCCGATGAAGTCGAAGCAGCTGACCAACTTCCGCTCGACCGGCAAGGACGACGCGATCCGCCTGACCCCGCCGCGGATCATGACGCTGGAACAGGCCATCGCCTATATCGACGACGACGAAATGGTCGAAGTCACCCCCAAGTCGATCCGACTGCGCAAGGCCCTGCTCGACCCGCACGAGCGCAAGAAGGCCAGCCGCGTCAAGGAATCGGCGTAAGTCCGGGCAGCCCCCTCCCGCCTGGCGGAGGGGGGACATGCTGAGCCGGGAAAGTCTGGGCTTGCCCTTTCCTACCCGGCTGCGGTGCCTTATCCAGCAGCCATGATCAGTTCTGCCCCCTGCCCTGCGCCCGCCCGGCCTGAACCCGCGCGCCTTACCGGGATGGACTTTTGTGCATGGACTGTGTCCAGTGTGTCCAGCGTGGGCCTGCGGGGGGCGGCAAGGTGAAGACTTCGGACCTTCGGATCGCGCTCTTCACGGGCAATTACAACTATGTCCGCGATGGGGCGAACCAGGCGCTTAACCGGCTGGTCGGCTATCTGCTGCGCCAGGGCGCGGCGGTGCGGGTCTATTCGCCGGTGGTGGAAAACCCCGCCTTCCCGCCGACGGGGGACCTCGTCAACGTTCCCAATTTCCCGATCCCGGCGCGCAGCGAATACCGATTTCCGATCGCCCTGTCGGCGCGGGTGCGGCGCGATCTGGAAGCGTTCGCGCCTAACGTGGTCCACATCGCCTCGCCCGATACCGGCAGTCACCGCGCGGTCACCTGGGCGCGCTCGCGCGGGATCCCGGTGCTGGCCTCGGTCCACACCCGGTTCGAAACCTATTTCCGCTATTACCGCCTCGGCTTCTTCGAACCGGTGATGGAAGCGATCCTGCGGCGGCTCTACCGGCGCTGCGACGCGCTGGTTGCCCCGTCGGAATCGATGGCCCAGGTGCTGCGCAGCCAGCGCATGAACTATGACATCGACATCTGGTCACGCGGCGTGGACCGCGAGATCTTCCATCCCGGTCGCCGCGATCTCGAATGGCGCCGCGCGCTGGGGATCGCCGATGATGAGGTGGCGGTGGGCTTCCTTGGCCGGCTGGTGATGGAAAAGGGTCTCGACGTGTTTTCCGACGCGATCGACGAACTGAACCGGCGGGGGGTGCCGCACAAGGTGCTGGTGGTGGGCGAAGGCCCGGCCCGTCAGTGGTTCGAAACGCGCCTGCCCGACGCGGTGTTCACCGGCTTCCAGGGCGGCGAGGATCTTGCCCGCGCGGTCGCCAGCATGGACGTGTTCTTCAACCCCTCGATCACCGAGACCTTCGGCAACGTCACGCTGGAGGCGATGGCCTGCCGTCTGCCGGTGGTCGCCGCCGACGCTACCGGCAGCGAAAGCCTGGTGCAGGACGGCTTGACCGGGCGGCTGATCCGCCCGGGCGCGGTCCACGCCTTTGCCGAGGCCCTGCGCGCCTATATCGAGCAGCCTCAGCTGCGCGCGGCCCACGGCGCCGCCGGGGAAGCGCGCAGCCTCGATTTCAGCTGGGACCGGATCAACCAGGTCGTGGCGGATACCTATATCAGGCTGATCCGCCAGCGCGGCATACCCCGGCCCTGACTGCGAGGGGCTGTTTCAGTGGAACTGAAACAGCGCAAGTGGAAGTGACCCTAGCGCAGCGTGCCCTTGCGCGTCTCGACCTGGGCGAAGCGCAGCAGGAAGCCGACGATCACGATGATCAGCACCGGCATGACCTTGCCCGCGGTCGTGTCCAGCTCGGTCGGAACGGCGTGGGTGAACTGGTAGCCGAACGATCCCAGCGCCCCCAGCAACGAAAGGGCGAAGGCCAGCACCGCGTGGCGGCTGCGCAGCAGCAGCAGCAGCGATCCCGCAACCGAACCCCAGACCCCCAGACCCCAGGCCGCCTGGGCCCACAGCGGGAAGCCGTCGATCCAGGCAAGCATCACCTGCGGATCGCCCGCCGACTTGAGATAGTCGAGATTGCGCAGCCGGGTCATCGTGTAGTCCAGCCCGCCGAACGCATTCCAGATCAGCGAGATGACGCTGACCACCCAGAAACTGGTCGGTGGTCGCACCGCTTGTCCGTGTTCCATGTATCCTCTCCCCTGTCGTTTTATCGCGCCCCGCGGAGAGACTAACACGTAAGTGCAAATCCCCCAAACGCGGGCCGTGCAATTGCGCCGACGGCGTTCTATCCTGCGCCGATGGTCGATCTGTTTGCCGATGATCCCGTCCCTGCGGGCGAAGAGCCGCTGCGCGAAGACGCGCCGCTGGCCGACCGGCTGCGCCCGGCCTCGCTGGCGGAGGTCGTCGGGCAGGAGCACCTGACTGGACCGGAAGGCGCGATCGGGCGGATGGTCGCGGCGGGGCGCCTGTCCAGCATGATCCTGTGGGGTCCGCCCGGCACCGGCAAGACCAGCATGGCGCGGCTGCTGGCGGCGGCGGTGGGGATGCGCTTTGCCGCGGTCAGTGCGGTGTTCTCTGGCGTGGCCGACCTCAAGAAGGTCTTCGCCGAGGCCGAGACTATGGCGAAAACTGGCTCGCGCACCCTGCTGTTCGTGGACGAGATCCACCGCTTCAACCGCGCCCAGCAGGACGGTTTCCTGCCCTACGTGGAACGCGGCACGGTGACCCTCGTCGGCGCAACGACCGAGAACCCCAGCTTCGCGCTCAACGCCGCGCTGCTCAGCCGGGCGCAGGTCCTGATCCTCCACCGGCTGGATGCGACGGCGCTCGAACAGCTGCTGGAACGCGGCGAGGCGCTGGAAGGCCCCCTGCCCCTCACCGCAGAGGCGCGCGCCGCGCTGATCGCCTCGGCCGATGGCGACGGGCGGTTCCTGCTCAACCAGGCGGAGACGCTCTACAACGCGAAGATTGCGCAAGCCCTCGATCCCGCCGCGCTGGGCAAGTTCCTGCAGCGCCGCGTCGCGGTCTACGACAAGGACCGCGACGGGCACTACAACCTGATCTCCGCGCTCCACAAGGCGCTGCGCGGGTCCGATCCGCAGGCCGCGCTTTACTACATGGCGCGGATGCTGACGGCGGGGGAGGAACCGCTCTACGTCCTGCGGCGGCTGGTGCGCTTCGCCAGTGAAGACGTGGGCCTCGCCGATCCGCAGGCGCTGGTGCAGTGCCTTGCCGCCAAGGATTCTTACGAGTTCCTCGGCAGCCCGGAAGGCGAGCTGGCGATCGTTCAGGCCTGCCTGTACCTCGCCACTGCGCCCAAATCGAACGCGGCCTACACTGCGCAGAAGGCGGCATGGAAGAGCGCGCGCGAGACCGGCAGCCTCGCCCCGCCCGCCAACATCCTCAACGCGCCGACCAAGCTGATGAAGGACATCGGTTACGGCAAGGACTATGCCTACGACCACGATGCGGAGGACGGTTTTTCCGGCGCGGACTACTGGCCCGAAGGCATGGCGCCGCAGACCTATTACCGCCCGGTCGAACGCGGGTTCGAGCGCGAAGTGCTGAAACGCCTCGAATGGTGGGACCGCAAGCGCCGCGAGAGGCGCGGGGAGGACGAGGCATGAGGGGCATGACACTGGCGGCGTTGCTCTCGCTGACGGCCTGCGGCGAGGCGGAAAAGCAGGAAGCAGCCCCCACGCCCTCCACAGCGCCAGCGGCCCAGCCCGCCCCGGCTGCACCGGTCATCCCCGCCAAACCCGACCTCGCAAAGTGCGAACGGCTCGATCCGATCGATTCTGAAGGCTTGGAGCGCAAGGGGCCGCTGGCGATCCCCGCCCGGTACGCCGCCTTCGCCGCCGCCAACCGCGACCATGTCGCCGTCGCCACACTCGGCGGCGCGACGCTCTGCGCCGATGCACGCTATCACGATTCTGCGCAGGATTTCGCAAGCTATCAGGATAACCGCTTCTTCGGCTACGCCTGGTTCGGGTACGAAGCGAACGGCTTCCAACTGTTCGATCGCGCGGGCAAGGGGCTGGCAATCGATACCGGAGCCGCGCCGGTATTCTCGCCTTCGGGCAAGCGCCTTGCCTCGGTCGAATGGTCGCCCTCCGGCTTCGGTTCGCTCAACGCCGTGCTGGTGATGGACGTCCTGCCCGGCTCTCTCAAGGAACTCGTCCGCTACGAACAGTTGCCCGAGCTGTCCGGCAACTGGCGGATCGAACACTGGCGCGGCGAGGACTGCTTCGAACTGTCCGCGGAGATCGACGAGGCCCGCCAGCGGTTCACCATGCGCAAGGACGCCAGCGGCTGGGCCTTCGTTCCCGCCCCGCAGGGTTGCCAAACCGGGTGACGCGATTTCGGCATTTCGCGGCAATTGACTGGTCCGGAGCGGCGGGGGAGCGGCACCGGGGCATCGCCGTGGCACTGTGCGCCGAAGGTCAGGGCGCGCCTTCGCTCGTCAAACCCGTCCACCGCTGGTCACGCGGCGAAGTGCTGGACTGGCTGGTGGCGGACCTGCCCGCTGAAACGCTGGTCGGATTCGACATGGGGATCAGCCTCGCCCATGCCGACGCGGGCGCCTTCTTTCCCGGATGGGAGGCCAGCCCGGCCCATGCCCGTGATCTGTGGGCCATGGTCGACGACCTCTGCGCCGCAGACCCGCACCTTGGCGTGTCCAGCTTTGTCGATCATCCCGAGGCCGCGCGCCATTTTCGCCGCCAAGGCGGGCGCGAGGGGGATCGCTTCGGCGGCGGGCGCGGGCGCTTTCGTGTCACCGAACGGGCGCAGGAGGCGATGGGGTGCAAGCCCTATTCGAACTTCAACCTGGTCGGCGCGGCGCAGGTCGGCAAGTCGAGCCTTACGGGCATGCGCCTGCTCAGCCGCCTCCCCGCGCGGCTGCCGGTCTGGCCCGTCGATCCACTGCCCGCCAGCGGCTCGGTGGTGACCGAGATCTACACCACGCTGGCCGCGATGGCCGCCGGGCGCAGCGCCGGAAAATCGAAGATGCGCTCTTTCGAGGAACTCAACGCGGCTTTGACCGCGCTGGGCAGCGCGCCCGTTCCCGGCGAGGGGCCGATTGCCGACCATGCCAGCGACGCGCTGCTGACCGCCGCCTGGCTGCGCACCGCCGCTCACCAGCGCGCACTGTGGCACCCGCAGGCCCTCAGCGATGAAATTGCCCGCACAGAAGGGTGGACCTTCGGCGCTCGTTGAGACAAAGGACGCTGCACATAAGGTCACGTTGCCGGCTTAGCTCAGTTGGTAGAGCACCTGATTTGTAATCAGGGGGCCACGGGTTCGAATCCTGTAGCCGGCACCATCACATCAAAGGGAGCAGGCGGCACCGATGCTTGCAGACATGATCCAGCGCCTGCTCGAGCGATCGCTCGACGATGGCGCGCAGGCCCGCGCGCGGGACGGCGAATGGCTCGCCGATCTCTGGGCCGAACTTGCCGAAATGGGGCTGCCGCTGGCGCTGCTGAGCGAGGACCAGGGCGGCTTCGGCCTGTCCGCCGCTGAGCAGGGCGAGGCGCTGCGCCTGCTCGGGCGGCACGCCGTGCCGCTGCCGCTGGCCGAAACGATGGGCGCGAACCGCCTGCTGGCCGCCGCCGGCCTGCCGCTCGCCGAAGGCCCCGCCGGGCTTGCCCGCGCCGATGGCCTGACGCTGGAGGGCGGACGCCTGACCGGCACGGTCGATCGCGTCGCCTGGGGCGAACACCTCGATTGCCTCGCGCTGGCCGTGGGGGACCGCCTCTATCGCGTCCCGCGCTCGGGCTGGACCATTGCCGCGCCCGGCCACGCCGCCAATTACCACCCGCGCCCCTCGCTCGCGATTGACTGGCAGGCGGACGCAGGCGCGGCCCTGCCGCATTGCCCGCTGGCCGAAGGCGCGACGCTGCGCGCCTTCCAGATCGCCGGTGCGCTCGAAACCGCGCTCGACCTTTCGATCGAACACACCGGCACCCGGGTGCAGTTCGGCAAGCCGCTGTCGAAGAACCAGGCGGTGCAGCACGAACTCGCCCGCCTCGCCGGGGAACTCGCCTGCGCCACCGCCGCCGCCGACCTTGCCGCCGAGGCGTTGGCGCGCGGCGATGTGCTAGGCGTGGCCGCCGGATCGCTCCGCGCCCGCGAAGCCGCCGGCACCGGCGCCTCGATCGCCACCCAGGCCCACGGCGCGATCGGCTTCACCCGCGAGCACCGCCTCCACCTTTACACCACCTCGCTGTGGACCTGGCGCGATGAATTCGGCGGCCAGGTGCAATGGGCGAAACTGCTGGGCAGCGCCGCGCTGGACGCGGGAACTGCCGGATACTGGCCGATGGTGACCGCACTATGAGCGCAATTCCCTTCCCCGCCCCGCCCGCCGACAGCGAGGCCGTGATCGCCCTGCGCGCCGAAGTCCGCGCCTTCCTGGCCGAGGAAATGGCCACACGCACCGACCGCCAGCGCAGCGACAGCTGGTGCGGCGCCGACAAGGACTTCAGTCGCAAGATGGGCCAGCGCGGCTGGCTCGGCATGACCTGGCCGAAGCAGTACGGCGGGCACGAACGCACCGCGTACGAACGCTATGTCGTGGTCGAGGAAATGCTCGCCGCCGGCGCCCCGGTCGGCGCGCACTGGATTGCCGACCGCCAGAGCGGTCCCTCGATCCTGAAGTTCGGGACCGAGGAGCAGAAGCAGTATTTCCTGCCGAAGATCGCCGCAGGCGAGCTCTATTTCTCGATCGGGATGAGCGAGCCGGATTCAGGCTCCGACCTTGCCGCCACCCGCACCCGCGCGGTGCGCGATGGCGATGTCTACCGTGTCACCGGCACCAAGGTGTGGACCAGCTTTGCTCACCAGTCTGACTGGGCGATCATGTTCTGCCGCACCAGCGGCACCCCGGCGGATCGGCACAACGGCACCAGCCAGCTGCTGGTCGACCTGAAAAACACCCCCGGCCTCACCATCCGCCCGATCATCGATCTGGCGGGCCAGCATCACTTCAACGAGATGCATTTCGAGGACGCCGTGATCCCCGCAAGCCAGCTGCTCGGCAGCGAAGGCCAGGGCTGGGCGCAGGTAATGAGCGAGCTGGCCTTCGAACGCTCCGGCCCGGAACGCTTCCTTTCGTCCATCGAACTGCTCAACCAGCTGGTCGGCGTGTTGCAAGGGCGGCAGAGCGATGCCGCGCAGATCACCCTTGGCCGTATCACCGCGCGGCTGGCCGTGCTGCGCCGCCTGTCGCGCTCGGTCACCTCGATGCTTCAGGAGCATCAGGACGCCGGATTGCAGGCCTCGATCGTCAAGGACGTCGGCGCGCTGTTCGAGCAGAGCCTGCCCGATGTGGCGCGCGAACTGGTCGATTGCGAGCCGGACCCCGTCGCAGCCTCGGGCTATGCGGCGGTGCTGGCGAACATCGTCCACAACGCGCCGAGCTGGTCACTGCGCGGCGGCACGCGCGAGATCCTGCGCGGGATCATCGCCCGGGGGCTGGGAACGCGTTGAGCGTTCAGCCCCGGCCGCGATAGCTGGCGACGCCCTGGTCCGGCACCCACAGCCCTTCGGGCGCGGGGCCGCTCTGCCAGAACACGTCGATCGGGATGCCGCCGCGCGGATACCAGTAGCCGCCGATCCGCAGCCAGCGCGGCTGCATTTCATCGAACAGGCGCTGGCCGATCCCCACGGTCACGTCTTCGTGGAAGCCGGCGTGATTGCGGAAACTGCCGAGGAACAGCTTCAGGCTCTTCGATTCGACAATCGTTTCACCGGGCGCATAGTCAATCACCAGGTGCGCGAAGTCGGGCTGGCCGGTGACCGGGCAGAGCGAGGTAAACTCCGGCACGGCGAAGCGCGCCAGGTACAGCGCGCCGCGGCGCGGGTTGGGGACATAGTCCAGCACCGCCGCTTCGGGCGATGCGGGCAGCTGGCTGGTCTGGCCCAGATGCAGCGGGCGGGGAGTGTCTGACATGGCCCTGCCATGCCCCGATCGCGCCGCGCGCACAAGCGGGCGGATGCGGCCCAAGCATTCACTTCCCATTCACTCCGCGTGGCGCTAGGCGCGGGGTCTGGCGCAACATGGACAAGACGATGACATCCGGTGGGGGTTCGAACCGCATGACGGCAGGAATGGCGGCGCTGGCCGCACTGCTTGCAGCCGCGCCCGCAGCGGCGCAAAGCGTCAACGAATACCGTCTGCCCGGAACCGTCACTACCCAGCCGAGCAGCGCCGCCCCCGGCCCGGTCGACAGCGATGCACCCGTGGTCCGCACCCCCGCGCCGCGCCCATCGGCCCAGCCCCCCGCAACGCCGAGTTCTGCCGCGAGTCCTCAGCCGACCGCTACCGCACCGGCTCCGCAGCCACGCCGGGAAGCCGTGCGCCGCGTCACGACTGCCGAACCCCGGCAGCAGCCGGCCCCAACGGCAACAACGGCCCCCACTCCGGCGACGACGCCCAGCGCTGCCGCACCCGCCGCGCTGCCAACCACCCTGCCCCAGGCCGCCGCCACGCCGGCTTCCATACCGGCACCTGCACCAGCGCCCGCACAGGCCGCGAGCGAAGACTCCACATGGCTGTGGCCGTGGGGCGCGCTGCTGCTGGCCCTGCTCGCCGGCGGCGCGGGGGGCTGGTTCCTCCACCGTCGCAGCGCGCGTCCGCTGGCGCTGACGTTCGAACCGCCGGTCGTCCCCGCGCGCAATGCCGAACCGCAGCCCCGACCGGCTCCGGCACCTGCCCCGGCTCCGGCTTTGGCCGCCGCACCGACAGCGGCCAACGATGCCGAACCCGCACCTGCCGTCGCGCCCGCCGCGCTGGCTACCGAAGGCCTTGCCATCACGCTCGAAGCGCGCCGGATGAGCGCCTCGCTGATGGCCACCACGCTGAGCTACACCCTGCGCCTTACCAACACCGGCGAGCATCCGCTTTCCGCGCTGGCCGTGGAAGGCGACATGATCGCCGCCCATGCCTCGCTGCCACCCGACCAGCAGATCGCCTCGGACGGACAACGGCTGGAACTGCGCCATGCACTGGTCGAACTGGCGCCGGGGCAAAGCACGGAATTCACCGGCGATTTCCGCCTGCCGCTGAGCGCGGTCACCCCGATTCGCGCCGGCGATGCCGCCTACTTCGTTCCGCTCGCCCGGTTCCGCATCGAAGCGGGACTGCCGGACGGCGGATCGAAGGTGCTGGTCCAGACCTTCGTGGTGGGCGAAACGCCCGAAAATCCGGGCGCGGCGCTGCGTCCGTTCCGGCTCGATCTTGGGCCGCGGGTCTATTCGCGGATCAGCCAGCGCGCGGTCGCCTGATCGCTCGGATCCCGCGATTCCCCCCTCGACGCCGCGTTGCTCCGGGGCTAGTCTTTTCGCAAGTGCAGCGAGAGGGACGCTGCCAGGGCCCATTCTGGCCCATCCCGTGCGAGGAGGACGCAAGTACGATGGATAGTCTCGTTTCGACCGAGTGGCTCGCCAATGAAATGGGCGCGAGCGACCTCAGGATCGTCGATTGCACCCGCCACCTGCCCGGCACCGGCCGCGATGCCGCCGCCGAATACGAAGCCGGGCATATCCCCGGTGCCGTATTCATGGACCTGGCCGATCTGGTGGACACCGGCGCGCCGATCGAAAACACCCTGCCGCCCGCAGAGAAGTTTGCCAGCCGCATGCAGTCGCTGGGCCTGGGCGATGGCAGCCGCATCGTGCTGTACGATGACAGCGCGGTGAAGACCTCGGCCCGCGCCTGGTTCATGCTCAAGATGTTCGGCGCGCACGACGTGGCGATCCTCGATGGCGGCCTCGCCAAGTGGAAGGCCGAAGGCCGCCCGCTCAGCCAGGGCAAGGAAACCCTGCGCCACCGCCACTTCACCGTCTGGCAGGATGACAAGAACGTGCGGACCAAGGCCCACGTCCTCGCCAATCTCCACTCCAAGGACGAACAGGTCGTCGACGCGCGCGGTGCGGCCCGCTGGTCCGGTGCGGAAGCCGATCCCCGCCCGAACATCGCCAGCGGCCACATTCCCGGCTCGTTCAACGTGCCCTATACCGAACTCTACAACGCAGACGGCACCTTCAAGGACAAGGCCGGACTGAAGGCCGCGTTCGAAGGCGCGGGCGTCGACCTGGCGAAGCCGGTGGTCACCTCCTGCGGCAGCGGCGTCACCGCCTGCGTGCTGCTGTTCGGCATGCACCTGCTCGGCAAGGAAGACATGGCGCTGTACGACGGCAGCTGGACCGAATGGGGCGCCGATCCCGACACCCCCAAGGCGGTCAAGACGGCCTGAGCCATGGCGGGCGGGGCCGACGAATCAAAGCTCGGTCCCGCCACCCGGCTGGTCACGGCGGGACGGCGCGCGGAATGGACCGGCACCCCGGCCGAACCCGGGGCGGTGGTCAACCCGCCGGTCTGGCGGGCCAGCACGCATCTCTATCCTGACAGCGCCGCGCTTCATGCGGGCAAGCCCAACAAGGACGGGCATTTCTACTATGGCCGGCGCGGCGCACCGACCCAGTGGGCGCTGGCCGACGCGCTGACCGTGCTGGAACCGGGCGCGGCGGGAACGGTGCTTTATCCCTCGGGCGTGGCCGCACTGGCCGGCGCGCTGCTGGCCGTGCTGCGACCCGGCGACGTCCTGCTGATGACCGACAACGCCTATGAGCCGACCCGCAACATGGGGCGCGGGCTGCTCAAGGATTTCGGGATCGAAACACGCTGGTTCGATCCGCTGGTTACGGCAGCGTTCAAGGCCGCGATCTGCGATCGCACCCGCGCGGTGCTGCTGGAAAGCCCCGGCAGCCTGACTCTGGAGGTGCAGGACGTCCCTGCCCTGTCCGCCATTGCGCACGAGCGCGGGCTTGCCGTGGTGCTCGACAACACCTGGGCCGGACCGCTCGGCTTCCCGGCGCTGGAACGCGGCGCGGACATCGCGGTGATGAGCCTGACCAAGCACGTCGGCGGCCACAGCGACCTGATGCTGGGCAGCGCCGCGGCGGGCGAGCGCTATTACGCCAAGCTGCGCCGCACCGCGCAGGCGCTGGGGCAGGTCGTCTCGCCCGATGACGCCTCACTGGCGCTGCGCGGGCTGCGGACGATGGGAATCCGGCTCGCCCAGGAAACCTCAAGCGCGCTTGAACTTTCCATGTGGCTGGCTTCGCTGGACGAAGTCGCGCGGGTACTCTGCCCGATGCTGCCCGGATCGCCCGGCCACCCGGTCTGGGAACGCGATTTCACCGGCGGCTGCGGGCTGTTTTCCTTCGTGTTCCGGGGCAAGGACGGCAAGGCGCGCGATGCCTTCATCGATGCGCTCGGCCTGTTCGGGATCGGCTATTCGTGGGGCGGCTATGAAAGCCTGATCACTCCGATCGATCCCGCCGACCTGCGCAGCGCGACCGACTGGCCCCTGCCCGGCATGGACCCCGCCGACCGCTACGGCGTGCGCCTGTCGATCGGGCTGGAAGCCGTGGCTGACCTGCGCGCCGATCTGGAGCGCGGCTTCGCCGCCTGGCGGGCGGCCTGATTCCCCGTCGCCGCTAAAGCTGACCTTACGCCGCCCCAAGGCAATCTGACTGGCCCTGATGCCCCCGCCCCGGCAAGGCGATCCAATGAGCAACACTGTCCCTAAATCCGGCAAGGTCTGGCTGGTCGGCGCCGGCCCCGGCGATCCCGATCTGCTGACGCTGCGCGCGGCGCGGCTGATCATGCAGGCGCGGCTGATCGTGCATGATGGCCTCGTCGATCCGGCGATCCTCGCCCTGGCCCATCCTGAAGCAAGGCTGGTCTCCGTTGCCAAGCGCCGTTCGCGCCACACCATGCCGCAGGACGAGATCAACGCCCTTCTGGTGCGCGAGGCGCTGAACGGGCGCGATGTCGTGCGGCTCAAGGGCGGCGATCCCTTCATCTTCGGACGCGGCGGCGAAGAGGCCGAGGCCTGCCGCGCGGCCGGCGTTGCGGTTGAGGTCGTGCCCGGGATCAGCGCCGCGCTGGGCGCCGCTGCCGCCGCGCAGCTTCCCCTCACCCACCGTGCCAGTTCCTCCGCCGTGACCTTCGTCACCGGGCAGTGCAAGGGCCTGTCCGATCAGGATTGGTCGGGGCTGGCCGGCAAGGGCCGCACCCTGGTGGTCTACATGGGCCTCGCCACCGCAGAGGCGATTGCCGACAAGCTGATCGCCGACGGCCTTTCGCCCGAGATGCCAGTGGCGGTGATCGAGAATGCCACCCGTCCCGACATGCGCATGCTGCGCGCGCCGGTGGCGGGGCTTGCCGCGCTGGTCGAGGCGCACCGGGTCAAGAGCCCGGCGCTGATCGTGATCGGCGCGGTCGCGGCCGAGCCGCAAACCGCAGAATTGCGCGCCATCGCGCTGGAGGTGCTGAAGTGAAGATCCTGACCGGCAATGATCTGAAGACCGGGGCGGTCACCTGGTGGGACGGGGTGCAATGGTCGCTCCATGTGGAAGACGCGGTGGACGTGGGCGACCACGCCGACACCATCCTCGCCCGCGAGGAAGCCGCGCGCCGGGTCAATTCCGCCTATGCGATCGACGCGGTGAAGGACGAAACCGGGGTGCGCCCAGCTCACATCAAGGATCGCATCCGCGCGCTCGGCCCGACCGTGCGCCCCGACCTGACGCTGAAGCCGGCCGATCCCGAAGCCGGAAATTGGGTGATCTGATGTACAAGTACGACCAATATGACCAGGCGATGGTCGATACCCGCGTCGAGGAGTTCCGCGACCAGGTCCGCCGCCGCCTCGAAGGCCACCTGCCCGAGGAAGCCTTCCGCCCGCTGCGCCTGATGAACGGGCTCTACCTCCAGCTCCACGCCTACATGCTGCGCGTAGCGGTGCCTTATGGCACGCTCAATTCGGCGCAGATGAAGGTGCTGGGCGACATCGCGGACAAGTACGACCGCGGCTATGGCCATTTCACCACCCGCCAGAACATCCAGTACAACTGGATCAAGCTGGAAGAGGCGCCGGATATCCTGGCCGACCTCGCTACGGTCGAAATGCACGCCTTCCAGACCAGCGGCAACTGCATCCGCAACACCACGTCGGACCAGTACGCCGGTGCTGCTGCCGACGAAGTGGTCGATCCGCGCCCCTATGCGGAACTGATCCGCCAGTGGTCGACCGTCCACCCGGAATTCAACTTCCTGCCGCGCAAGTTCAAGATGGCGGTGATCGCCAGCGATACCGACCGCGCGGCGATGCGCCTGCACGACATCGGCATCCAGATCGTGCGCAACGAGGCGGGCGAGCTGGGCGCTGCGTTCTACGTCGGCGGCGGCATGGGCCGCACCCCGATGATCGCACCGTGCATCAATGCCTTCGTGCCGATCGGCCAGATGATCACCTACGCCGAGGCCTGCCTGCGCGTCTACAACCGCCACGGGCGCCGCGACAACAAGTACAAGGCGCGGATCAAGATCCTGGTCCACGAACTGGGCAAGGACGAATACACGCGCCAGGTCGAGGCCGAGTTCGCCCACCTGCTGACCCAGAACATCGAACCGCCTGCCGAGGAGCTGGAGCGGATCAAGAAGTTCTTCGCCGATCCGCCCTTCGAACCAGGCGCACCGGACGAACTCGACCGCAGCGACGCCGCCTTCGCGCGCTGGGTCGATACCAATTGCCTAGCCCACAAGCAGCCCGGCTACATCGCGGTGACGATCAGCCTCAAGCCCGTGGGCGGCATCCCCGGTGACGCCAGCGCCGACCAGATCCGCCTGATGGGCGAGCTGGCGAAGCAGTACTCGTTCGACGAACTGCGCGTGACCCATGCCCAGAACATCGTCCTGCCGCACGTGAAGAAGGCAGACCTCCATGCACTGTGGCAGGTGCTGGAAGCGAACGGCCTCGGCACTCCCAACCTCGACCGGATCGGCGATATCATCGCCTGCCCCGGGCTGGACTATTGCAGCCTCGCCAACGCGCGCTCGATCCCGGTCGCGCAGAAGATCAGCGAACGGCTGGCCCCGCGCGAGGCCGAGATCGGCGAGCTGAAGCTCAAGATCTCGGGCTGCATCAACGCTTGCGGCCACCACCACGCGGGCCACATCGGCATCCTCGGCGTCGACCGCAAGGGGGTGGAGAACTACCAGCTGCTGCTCGGCGGTTGCGAGGGCGCGGATACCTCGCTGGGCCAGATCACCGGCCCCGGCTTCGACGAGGACGGGATCGTCGGCGCGGTCGAGAAGGCCACCGACGTCTACCTCGCCAACAAGCAGGGCGATGAACGCTTCCTCGATACCTATCGCCGCATCGGCATGGCCCCGTTCAAGGAGGCGCTCTATGGTTGAAGTCCAGTACCGGTTCCGTGACGACGAACCAGTCGCCGACCCGGGCGTGACGGTCGATTCGTTCGGCGAACAGTCCAACGCCGCCGCCGTGCGGCTGGAACCGGGCGACGATGCGCGCGATCTGCTGCCGCACCTGGAACGGCTGCGGCTGGTCGAGGTCAATTTCCCGGTGTTCGGCGACGGGCGCGGCTATTCCTCCGCGCGAATCCTGCGCGAAGCGGGCTATACCGGCGAACTGCGCGCCGTGGGCCAGGTGCTGGTCGATCAGATCGCGCTGATGCGCCGCTGCGGATTCGATGCCTTCGCCCCCGATCAGCCGCTGGAACCCGCCGACGCAGAGGCTGCCTTCGCGCGCTGGGCGGACGTCTACCAGCCAACCACCGATGGCCGCGCGCCGGTCTGGGCCAAGCGGCATGGCGGAGCTGTCAATGGCTGAGGCTGCGCGCCGCATCGACGTGCTCGACACCGCCCCGCGCTTCAGCGCGGCGGATGCCGACGCGCTCAATGTGCGCTTTGCCGGGGTGGCGACCCGCGACATGCTGGCCGAAGTGCTGGAACAGGGGCTGGCCGGACGGATCGCCTCGGTCTCCAGCTTCGGCGCGGAAAGCGCGGTGCTGCTGCACCTGATCGCCAGCGTCGATCCGTCGGTGCCGGTGCTGTTCCTCGACACCGGCAAGCACTTTGCCGAAACCCTGGCCTACCGCGACGACCTCGCCGCTCGGCTGGGGCTGACGAACCTGATCAACCTCGTGCCGGATCCGGAAGCCATCGCCGCGCGTGATGCCAATGGGCTGCGCTGGTCGTTCGATCCCGATGGTTGCTGCGAAATCCGCAAGGTGGCCCCGCTGGCCAGGGCGCTGGCCGGGTTCGACGCCAGCTTCACGGGCCGCAAGGGTTTCCAGAGCGCGACCCGCGCGGGCCTCCCCCGGTTCGAGATCGATACAACCGACGCCGCCGGTCGGCTGAAGATCAACCCGCTGGCCGACTGGTCGAGCGATCAGATCGACGCCTATTTCGCCGCCACCGGCCTGCCGCCGCATCCGCTGGTGGCGCAAGGTTATCCCTCGATCGGCTGCTCGCCCTGCACCAGCAAGGTCGCGCCGGGCGAGGACCCGCGTTCGGGCCGGTGGAAAGGCTGGGACAAGACCGAGTGCGGCATCCACGTCGATGGCGCCGCCAGCGAACTGCCGCCGGGCTACGATCCCGCGTTCTGACCCATCCCTGCCCGCTGGCAGGGAATGTGCCAGCGCGTCCTGCGCCGATCAGCCGACGCGTTCGACCGTGGCTACCTTGCCGTCAGGGTCCTTCGTGGTCCACACCCCGTTCTCGACCTTCTCCTCGTTGCACACCTGCTTCGCCTCGGGGCCGTCTGCGGTGTAGCAATAGACCGAAGGAGACTTCTGCTCCCACTTGCCGGTCTCGGTCACCTTGCCATCGGTCTTGTTTTCATAGGTGCCGTCGGCCTTCACCTCCTCCATCGACACCTTGCCGTTGCTGGAGGTGATCTTGAACGTGCCGGTCGAAGACTTGCCGTCCGCGGCAACGTTCGCGGCGGCGGCCGGCGCGCTCGCTTCGGCCGTGGCTCCGGCATCGGCTTCGGGCGCGGTGGCCGGTTTCGAACAGGCGGCAAGGGCTACGACGGCTGTTATCGCAAGGACATGACGCATTTCGCTCTCCCAGTTTCCAATGGAAATTCGGGCGGATTTTCCGCACGCGACTCGCGACCTCGCGCGAACACTATGCCCATTGCGCCGGAAGGCAAAACATCGCCCCCGACCGGGCGGATTACGCAGTCGTTTCTTGGCCGTGCTCCGTCACCCCGGCACCGAGCAGGTCCTCGATGAACAGGCTGACCAGCGCCGCCTGGCTGCCCACCCCGGCCTTGGCATAGACCGCGCTGAGCTGCGCGCGCACGGTGCCTGCGGCAGCAGAGCGCAGCCGCGCGATTTCCGCCGCATCGCAGCCTTTGAGCGCGAACAGCGCCACTTCGGATTCGGCAGCGGTCAGGCCCCAGTCGCGGAACCGCTCGGCGATATGCTGGGCCAATGCGCCAGAGGCGATGTCCAGCGCCGCATCGGCGCGGCGCGCGTCCGCTAGCATCAGCCGGGTGTGGCGCGCACCGATTACCACTCCGGCCAGCAGGGCGAAGGCAATCAGCGCTTCGATGGCGATGTGCACGGTCACCCCGCGCTCGGCGAGATCGCCGATCGCATCGGCGACGAAGAAGGCCGCAGCGATCGCCTGGACAACGACAGTCGCCGCGACCAGCATCACCTGCCGGTCGCGGCGTCTTGCGGGAACTGCGGGGCCTGCCCCCATGCCGTGCTCCATCAAACGGGGCGGTTTGCCCCCGGCAGCATCGCGCGAACGATCTCGCGCCCGCTGCGCCGTGTTTCGAATACTACACCCATCAGGTGCAGCGCGATCAGGACATAGAGCAAATTGACGGCGATTTCGTGGACTTCCTCGAGCGCTTCCTCGCCGCCTTCCTCTTCGCCCTCGGCTTCTCCGGCTTCGGCGTAGGCGGCCAGGTTGTCGACCGCGGGCTCACCCGTAGCAGGCAGTGCAGCTGGCGCTGCGGCCTGAGCCGGCATGCGCTCGCGGGCTTCGGCCCGCTCTTCGGCTTCCTCGCGCTCCTCCCCCTGAATACGCGCTGCGGCGGCGGGACTGGCAGGCTGATCAGCGGTTTTCCGTTCGCGAGCTTCTACGCGCTCCTCGTCCCCGCCCTTTTCGCCCTTCTCGCCGCCTTCGTCCTTCTCGCCCGAGACGGCAGCCGGGTCGGCAGGTGGCGGGCCGGACATCGCGATGCCGCTGGCCGAGATCACCAGCAGCGTCGCCCAGATCGCATAGGCCATCAGCGCACCGAGCGGATTGTGCGAGGCATGACGGGTAACCTCGCCGCGTCCGATCTCGCCAAGGTGGTCGATCGCCCGGGAAGGACTGGGCGGAAAAGCGCTGAAGCGGGCATTGCGGGTGCCGATCAGCCCCCACAGCAGTCGCAGACCCAGTAGCGCGGCCAGCCCGTAGCCGACCCAGATGTGCCAGCCGGAACCTTCCTCGGTCACCAGCGCATTGCCGATCACGCCGAGGACCACGCCCCAGTGGGTCAGCTTGACGATCGGATCCCAGCGCCGCGGCGCGGGTGCTGTCTCTTCCATGCCCGTACTCCTTGCCATGTGCAGGAGCCGGACGTGGACCCTTCAGCCTTCGTCCGCCAAGCCACAGGCGCTTACATGCGGGCGCCTAAGCAACTGCTTACGAAGTCAAAGCCAGCGATTCTCGCGGTACCATTGCGCCGTAGCCTTGAGCCCTTCGAGCGTCGCGATGCGCGGCTCCCACAGCTCCGACGGCGGCTTTGCGCCTTCGCTCACCACCCAGTCGAGATGGGCCATGTAGCCCACGCGGTCGGCGGTCAGCTTCGCCTTGTGCCCGCGGAACGCCCGGTCGGCGCGGGCCGCACGTTCGAGCGAGCGGCGGGAGAGGTGGATAACCCAGGGCCGGCGCCCCATCGCCCAGCCGATCGCGCGCGCCATCTCGTAGTGGCTCCAGCCGCCCTTGCGGCCATCGTCGGGTTCGAACATTTGCCCGCTGACCCCTTCGCCGCCGGGAACCAGCGCCAGCAGCAGGCGCGACAGGTCGGCTGCGTGGATAACCGACATTCGCCCTTCACGCGGCGGCATCGGCATCAGCCCCCAGCGGGCGATGCGGAACATCTCGAACATCTCGGTATCGCGCGGGCCATAGATCGCGGGCGGGCGGACCATGGTCCAGTCGAGCCCGCTGGCCATGACGACCTTCTCCGCGCGCGCCTTGCTGGCGCCATAGGCCGAAAGCTCCGGCTCGCGCGCTGAGAGCGAGGAGACGAACACGAAGCGCTGCACCCCTTCGGCGCGGCAGGCCTCGATCAGGTTGAGCGTTCCGGCAACATTGCCCGCCTCGAACCCGGCGGGATCGGGGGCATTGACCACCCCGGCGACGTGCAGCACCGCCTCGGTCCCGCGCACCAGACGGCGCAGCGCGGCCATGTGGTCAAGGTCCCCGCGTACCCATTCTACCCCTGCGCGCGCAGGCTGATCGCGGCGGGTCAGGGCCTTCAGCTCGGTGCCCGTCTCTGCCGCCGCTTCGATCAGGGTGGAGCCGACGAAGCCGGTGGCTCCAGTCAGCGCAAGGGTCACAGGAGCACCAGCTGGTCGCGGTGGACCACGGCTGAGCGCGGCGCATAGCCCAGGATCGCAGCCTGCTCGGCGCTCTGCCGCCCGATCAGCCGGGTGCACTCGACGGCGTCATATTCGGCCAGCCCATGGGCTAGGACGCGCCCTTCGCCATCGCGGATCGCCACGGCATCGCCGCGCTGGAAGTCGCCCTCAACCCCGGTGATCCCGGCAGCGAGCAGGCTCGATCCCCGGCCCAGCGCAGCGGCAGCGCCGGCATCGACCAGCAGCGCACCCTTCAGCCGCAGCCGCCCGCCCAGCCAGGCCTTGCGCGCTCCGGCCTTGCGGCGCGGGCGGAACAGGGTGCCGATGCCTTGCCCGGTCACGCGGGCGATGGGCGCGGGATGGAGGCCGCTGCCGATCACCAGCGCGATTCCGGCCAGTTCGGCAATCTCCGCCGCCTGGAGCTTGGAGGTCATGCCGCCCGAGCCCATGCCTGAGGACGAGCCGCCGGTAGCCATGGCATGCACTTCCGGCGTCACTCCGCGCACTTCGGCGAGCAGCTTCGCTCCCGGTTCGGCCGGGTTGCGGTCGTAGAGCCCATCGACGTCGGACAGCAGCAGCACCGCGCTCGCCCGCGCCGCCTGGGCGACGCGCGCGGCCAGCCGGTCGTTGTCGCCAAAGCGGATTTCCTGCGTGGCGACGCTGTCATTCTCGTTGATCACGGGGACCGCCCCGGCATCGAGCAGGCGGGTCAGCGTGGCGGTGGCGTTGAGGTAGCGGCGGCGATCCTCAAGATCTTCCAGCGTCAGCAGCAGCTGCGCGGCGGTGAGCCCGTGCTGGCCGAGCAGTTCGGCCCACAGCCCGGAAAGCGCGATCTGCCCGACGGCGGCTGCGGCCTGCGCATCGGCAAGGCTGCCGCGCCCGCCCTTTTCCAGCTTCAGCGTTGCCGCACCCAGCGCGATCGCGCCGGAGGAGACGACAATCACTTCCTGACCGCGCGCCCGCGCGGTCGCGAGTTCGGCGACGAGCCCTTCCAGCCAGTCTCGCCGCACGCCCTCTTTCCCGACCAGCAGCGACGAGCCGACCTTGACCACCAGCCGGGGGCAGGCCGCCTTGTCAGCCAGATCGGAAAGCCGCGCGATCTTCATGCGCGGGGGATTAGGCGAAACGGCGCAGGATGCAAGCGGGCGTCGCGGCTCGATGCCCGGGCAGCCGTCATCCCGGGCTCGACCCGGGATCGCTGGCCAGGCAGAGCAAGCGCCAATCGGCACCGGTCCCGGATCAGGTCCGGGACGACGCGGGCGTCACACCGGCGACCAGGGCTGCTCCTCGCCCTCTTCCTGCTCGCCGTCGGGGCGTTCGGTCACGGTCGCGGCGGGCAGGTATTCCAGCACCGCGTCGAGCAGCGCATCCATGCCGTTCCCGGTCGCGCCGGAAATCGGGAAGACGCGGTCAGCCCCGGCTTCCCTGAGCTCCGCCGTGAAGGCCTCGACCAGCTCGGCATCGACCAAGTCGATCTTGTTGAGCGCAATCAGCCGGGGCTTTTCGTCAAGGCCCGCCCCATAGGCTTCGAGTTCGCCCTCGACCACGTGCAGCGCCTCGGCAGGATCGGTGCCGTGGACGTCGATCAGGTGGATCAGCACCCGGCACCGCTCGATATGGCCCAGGAAGCGGTCGCCGATGCCTGCGCCATCCGCCGCGCCCTCGATCAGGCCGGGGATGTCGGCCAGCACGAATTCGCGATTGTGGTGCCGCACCACGCCCAGCTGCGGGGTCAGCGTGGTGAAGGCATAGTCGCCCACCTTGGCCTTGGTGTTGGTGATCTGGTTGATGAAGGTCGACTTGCCGGCGTTGGGCAGGCCGACCAGCCCGACATCGGCCAGCAGCTTGAGCCGCAGCCACACCCACATTTCCTGCCCGGCCTCGCCCGGCTGGTGCTGGCGCGGGGCGCGGTTGGTGCTGGTCTTGTAGCTGGCATTGCCGCGCCCGCCCAGCCCGCCTTCAAGCAGGGTGACGCGCTGGCCCGGCTCGGTCAGGTCGATCAGCACGGTCTCGCGGTCGTCGTCGAGCACCTGGGTGCCGATCGGCACCTTGATCACCAGGTCCGGCCCCGCCGCGCCGGTGCGGTTCTTGCCCATGCCCGGCGTGCCGCGCTTCGCCTTGAAGTGCTGGGCATAGCGGAAGTCGATCAGGGTGTTGAGGCCAGCCACGGCCTCGAAAATGATGTCGCCGCCGCGCCCGCCGTTGCCGCCGTCGGGCCCGCCGTATTCGACATACTTTTCGCGCCGGAAGCTGACCGCCCCCGGGCCGCCCTGCCCCGAGCGGATATAAATCTTGGCCTGGTCGAGAAAATGCATGGTTTCAGCTTAGCGGCTTGAGCGGAAAAAGTCGCGCGCGGGATTGCGGGCAGTACGGGCCTCGTTTGGCCGGGGATTTGGTTCAGGCCGAGGCGAAAATGGTGGAGTTCGAGAACCGGAGCGGAGCGACCTTGATGGTCGTGAGCACCGGAAGCGCAGAAGGCCGCCAATTGCAGCCCGGCATGGAGCAAATCCACGGCCAAACG
>JAYRMP010000007.1:29503-57518 GCA_041912655.1 Novosphingobium sp.
TCCGCCGCCCGCCCGCCCCCCCGGCCCCCCCCCCCCGCCCCCCCCCGCCACCCCCCCCCCCCCCCCGACACTGGTGGAGCCGAGGGGGATCGAACCCCTGACCTCGTCATTGCGAACGACGCGCTCTCCCATCTGAGCTACGGCCCCGTTCCAGTGCAGTCCGCGAAAGCGCCGGGCGCCATCGGGAGCGGCCCCCTTAGCGAAAGGTCCGCGCCCATGAAAGAGCAAATTTGCGTACCCGCCGCTTTGCCCGACCGCTACCGCGGCGAAGGCGCGGCAACCGCGGTAACCGTCGCGGCCGGCTGGCCATACTTGGCATCCCAGGCGGCCAATTCGCTCTGATACTGTTCGTAGGAACGGAAGAAAGTTTCAAACACGCGGTCGAGCATGGTCAGGTTGCGCACCGCAAAGGCGTTGAGTTCCGCCGGTTTGGTGACCTGCGATTCGCGCGCCATCACCAGCGCCGCGTCGCAGAAATTGTCGAGCGTCGCGGGATAGGCGAAATAGTTGTAGACCTTGGTCATGTAGGCTTCGCGCGGGCGGATGAAAGCCGATCCGTGAAGCTTGCGGAAGTCGGCATCGACCTGCTGGTTCGCGGCGGCCAGGCCCTTCTTCTGGGTCTTGAGGAACGCCTTGTAGCCGGTCAGGATCTCGGCATGCTGGGGCTTCAGGCAGTTGAGCGCCGCCACGTTATAGGCCGAACGTAGGTTCCACACCGTCTGCGCGGTACCCAGCTTGGCGTTGACCGTCTGGCGCACGCCATCAGGACCGACCAGCGGCACGACCAGCCCGGCGCCCGCGCCGAGCGGGGGCAGCGGACGCGGCGGGATGACCACGGCGACCGGCGGCGGGGGCGGCGGAGGCGGCGGGGGCGGCGCAGGCGTGCTCTTCGGCCCGCAGGCAGCCAGCAGGCCCATTGCCACGGCAACGCCGCCAACCATGATCGTGCGCTTGATCTGTGCGCTCATCGTACCCCACCTATCACTCTGGCCGGGCGGAGCGCCACGCTGGCGTCCCGGTGCCGGGGCACGGCTATTAACCGTTTTGCTGCGCAAAAGAAATGCCCGGCGCGACGGATGGTCGCACCGGGCAGTCCGTTGGTTCGCCCTGCGCGGTCAGCGGCGGTCGCCGAGGAAGCGCAGCAGGTAGAGGAACATATTGATGAAATCGAGGTACAGGTTCAGCGCCCCCATCACCACGGCCTTGCCGGCCATGTCGGTGCCGTGGACGTAGAAGTACTGCTCCTTCAGCTTCTGGGTGTCATAGGCGGTAAGACCAGCGAAGATCAGCACGCCCAGCGCGCTGATCGCCCAGTAGAGGCCCGGCGACTGCAGGAAGATGTTGATGATCGAGGCAATGATCAGGCCGATCAGGCCCATGATCAGGAAGCTGCCCATCCCGGTCATGTCGCGCTTGGTGGTGTAGCCATAGAGGCTGAGCCCCGCGAAACCGCCTGCCGCCGAGAAGAACGCCGTGGCAATCGACCCGCCGGTGTAGACGAGGAAGATGAAGGACAGCGACAGGCCCATCACCGCGCAGAACGACCAGAACAGGATCTGCAGCGTCGAGGTCTGCATGCGGTTGAGGCCAAAGCTCATCGCCAGCACGAAACCGAGCGGCGCGAGCTGGACGATCCAGCCGAGCGGCGAGCCGAACATCTGCTGCGCCATGCCCGACTGGGCGAAGAGCAGCGCGATGATGCCCGAAAGCAGCACGCCCGAGGCCATGTAGTTGTAGATCGACAGCATGTGCCGGCGCAGGCCCTGATCGAGCACGTCCGCGCCCATCGACTGGCCATTGAGCATCGGAGACGCGCCGAGGCCGGTAGTTCCGGGCCGGGGTTCGTTCCAGATCGACATTTCACAACTCCTTCTGCCCCAAAGGCGGGGCGATACCGGCGAATATCGGGGCAAAGCCCCCTGCTTTCAAGCTAAACCGGGAAGCTGTTACAATTGGATACGATCGGGAAAGCGCAGGCTCAGCGCGCCGCGCGGGCGAGTTCCGCGCCGCGATCGCGCGCCGCGCGCAGCGTGGCTTCGACCAGCCGGGCAAGCGCCTGCCCTTCATCGAGCACGGCAAGACCCGCCGCGGTCGTCCCGCCGGGACTGGTGACCTTGCGGGCCAGTTCTCCGGGCGAATCCGCCGAAGCCGCAGCCAGCGAGCTCGCCCCCTCGACCATCGCGAGGGCAAGACGCTGCGCCTGCCCGGGATCGAGGCCCAGTTCAGCACCGCCCACGGCGAGAGCATCGATGAAGCGGTAAACGAAGGCCGGCCCCGAACCGGCGAGCGCGGTGACGGCATCGAGCTGCCCCTCGTCGGCCAACCATTCCGGCGTGCCGAGCGGCGCCATCAGCGCATCGAGGGCAAGGCGCTGCTCTGCCGCCAGCCCCTGACCGAACAGCGCGATAGGTGACTTGCCGATCGCCGCGGCAAGGTTGGGCATCACCCGCACCAATGCCCCGGCCGCCGGGAAGCGCGCCGCCAGACTGGCCAGCTCGACCCCCGCCAGCATCGAGACCAGCACCGTTCCAGCGCCGAGCGCCGGGGCCAGCGCGGGAGCAGCCTCATCCAGCATCTGCGGCTTGATCCCCAGCACCGCGACATCGAAATTGCCTGCCGGAATTTCCCGCAGCAGCGGGACGCCATCAGGCACGGCGGCAAGGTAGGGGTCGACCACGGTGAAACGCGCCGGGTCCAGCCCGCCGCGCAGCCAGCCGGCGAGCATCGCCCCGCCCATGTTGCCGCAACCGAAGATGAGAATTGTCACGCCGTATCTCCATTCTCCCTCCCGATTTCGGGAGGGGTCGGGGGAGGGCGTGATCCGTCGCTTCAGGCAGGAACAACCCCTCCCCTGCCCCCTCCCGCAAGCGGGAGGGGAAATCAAGGAGCTTCGCGCGTCTGCTTCAGGCTTCGCCCGCTGCGTCCACCATCGAGCTGGACAGCGCCTCGGTCGGGGTCTTGTCGCCCCACAACACGAACTGGAAGGCGGGGTAGAACCGGTCGCACTCCTCGACCGCGGCTTCGACTGCGACCTGCGCCTGGGCCAGGCTCAGCAGGCCCTCGTCGCCCAGCAGCAGGCCGTGGCGATAGAGCAGCACCGAACCGTTCGACCACATGTCGAAATGCCCGACCCACAGCTGTTCGTTGACCAGCGCGAGCAGTTCCCACATCGCCGGGCGCTTGTCCTCGGGCACGCGGATATCGGGCAGGCACAGCAGCTGGAGCACGTGATCCTCGCGCCGCCACACCCCGCGCAGGGTGTAGCTGGCCCAGGACCCCTTGATCTCGCCCGAAATCTCGTCCTCGGCGACGAATTCGCAGGGCCAGCCGCGCGCTTCGAACAGGGAAGCGAGCATATCGACCGGGGCCGAATCCTCTTCGCGCTCGTATTCCCTGCCTTGCATCATCCGGCCCTGTACGGCTCCATCGCGGGGATCGCGATACGCCTGCTGGATGCATGGACGCGCCCCGCGGGACAATCGCCCCCGCCACCGCGCCTGCGCAAAACTCGGCTTGCCTGTTCACAAGGTGTGGAAAAGGCGTAGTCCCGGCCCACCGGCCCGGTCAGCTGCCAGCCGAAACGGCGTCGACCACCTGCCCGGCCGGACTGGTCCAGAGGAAGCTGCCGTCGACCCCCGCCTTTTTCAACTTGGCGATGAAGGCGTTGGCCGCCGCTTCGGTTTCGAAAGGCCCGGTCAGCAGGCGGTTGGTCTGGCCCCAGGCGCTGGTAAAGCCCTTGCGCCCGGTGAACACCGCTGCATCTTCCTTGACCATACGCCGCCAGTCGAACGCCAGCGCCTTGCGATCCCGGCCCGTCGCGACCTGGACCCAGATGCGGCTGGGATGGCTGGGTGCGGCGGGCTTCTTGACGTCGACGCACTGGGTGGCGGGCGATCCCTTGGTCACCTTTACCGGGGCCTGCTTGCCCTTGGCTGCGGGCTTGCCGCCTTTGGCCTTGGGATCGGGCGCGGGTTCGCATGCCGGGGAAGCGGCGGCTTCCACCCGTACCGGCTTGATCCGCCGCACATCGACCGCGCCGGCGGCTGCATCGGCCTGTCGGCTGGGCGGGGTCAGGTCGGCAAAGACATCCTCGAGCTGACGCGGGCGGGGCGTGGCCGGAGCGGGCTTGGACGCGGCAGCCTGGGGCGGCGTTGCGGCCTTAACCGGCGGAGGAGGCGGAGGCGCGGCAGTTGCCACCTGCTGCGGCGCTGGCGTCGGGCTGGTTACGCTTGCGGCGGGCGCGGCCTGCGCGGTGGCGGTTGCGGGCTTCGGCGCGGACTGGGTGCTGGGCACCTGGCGCAGGTCGAAGCCTTGCGCGGAGGAGGCGCCATCGGCTTCAAGCGATCCGAACCCGGGGGCTGGCCCGGAGGCGGTCCTGGCCGGCGTCGGCGATGACGGCGGGGCAGCGCTCGCCGTCTTGACGGGCGCGGGCGGCGGCGCAGCCAGCGCGACTTTGATCGGCGCCGGAACAGGCGACGGCGGAGCGGACATTGCAGTAGCGACCTTGATCGGCCCCTGCGTGGTTTCACGTCCGGGGCGCGGATCCGGCGGCGGAGCCGCTGCGGCAAGTGTGGGCCTGGCTTCCGTCTTCGCGGTACGGGCCGCGGCTTTGTCCGCCTGCTCGCGTTCCCGGCGGGTGCGGCGGTCGTCGGCCGGCTTGGCGGTGCGCACCGTCTTGCCGAGCGGCTCTCCAGCCGGGGTCAGCGTCTGGCTGGCGCTGGCCAGCACGGCGCGCGGCCGCGCATAGGCCGCGAAGCGGGGATCGTCGATGCCGATTTCCGCCGCGCGCGGGAATCGCCCAAGATTGGCCGCGGCCGCCTGCTGCGCCGGAGTAAGGCGCGGCATGAAGCGCAGATAGGCGGCGATCGCCCCGGCCATGTCGGCGGGCAGGGTCGAACGGGCGATCGATTCCGCTTCGTCGGTCTGGCCCAGGATCGCCAGCGCGAAGGCGCGGGTCCGCCACGAGGACTTGTCCTGCTTCTGCAACAGCGGCGCGAGGGTGACTTCCATCCCCCGCTTGTCGCCCGCAATCGCCTGACTCAGCGCGAGGCGGCGGACGATCTCGTCGTCCGGCTTGGCGGCAAGCGCCTGCCGGTAAAACTGCTGCGCGCTGATACTGTCGCCGACGAGATCATAGGCCAGCGCCCGGTCGGCCAGCCGGTCCGCATCGAGCGGGCCCGCCTTCGCCGCCTCTTCGAACAGGGGGATCGCGCTCAGCGGATCTTCGGCCTGGACAAAGGCCCCGGCGAGACCAGCCTTGACCCGCGCATTGCCGGGCGAGATCGCATCGGCGCGCTGGTAGAACCCGATCGCCGCCTGAAAGTCCCCCAGATCGAGCGAGGCCTGCCCCGCATCGATCAGCGCGGGGACATCGCGCGCATCACGCGCCAGACGCGACAGCGCGGCATTAAGGCGAATGCTTTCGGCGCCGGGAATGGGCTGGATCACCGCCTGGCTGGTACCGGTCGCAACGCCATTTGCCGCAAGGTTCTGCGCCTGAACCGCGGGACTCAGCGCGGCAAGCAGCACTCCGCCGACCAGCAGTGGCGCGCTCCGCCTGCGATACCATCCTTCGGCCCGGTTCGGCATGTTCACGCTCATTCCCGCGTCACGATCAATCCTGCAAGGCCAAGGCATCAGGCGAGCGCCCGCCGCCGCCCCTCCTTGGCCTCCGTGTCTGAACCGCTCCGGAACAGACCGGTCCCGCGCGCCCGGAAAGCGCGCGGATTACTGGTTATTCTGGCGCCCGAGGAAACGGGGGATCGAAATAGACGGGCCCGAACCCTCGTCCTCATCGTCCTCGTCTTCGCTTGTCGCCGAGCGACCACCACGCGAAAGATTGGCCATGCGCTCGAACAGGGTGGCGCCGCCGCCACCACCGCCGCCGCCCAGGCGCGGAGCGCGCGGCGGAGGCGGAGCTTCGGCCTGCGGTTCACCGCCGCCCATGCCAGCACCTGCGCTATCGCCGGCATCATCACCGCGCGCCAGCAGGCCTCGGCGACGGCGCGGCTGGCCATCGTCCTGATCGTCCGGTCCGGCTTCCTCGGCCAGGCTCGATCCGCCCAGCAGCAGTTCGTCATCGGCGTTGCCGCCGGCTGCTACCTGGTCGAGCTCGAAAGGTTCGTCAGCTGCTGCCTCGTCCGTCGCCGGCCCGAGGTTCCAGTCGTCGTCCTCGTCATCGTCGCTGTAGAACTTGGCGGGCGCGCGCGCCGGCTCAGGCTCGGCCTGCGCAACCGGAGCGGGCTCGGGTTCGGGCTCAGGCTCGGCAGCGACCGGCGCGGGGGCCGGAGCCTCGCGCTCGAACAGTGCCGGAGCAGCCGCGGCAGCCATTGGCGGACGCGCCGGACCACGCGATGCGCCCAGGTTGAACGGACGGCTGGCTTCCTCGGCCTGCTCGGCGCTCTGTTCGATCCCGGTGGCGACCACCGATACGCGGATCTTGCCCTGGAGGTCGGGATTGAAAGCCGAGCCCCAGATGATGTTGGCGTTGGGATCGACCAGTTCGCGGATGTGGTTCGCGGCCTCGTCGACTTCCAGCAGCTTCATATCCTCGCCGCCGATGATCGAGATGATCACGCCCTTCGCGCCCTGCATCGACACGCCGTCGAGCAGCGGATTGGCAATCGCCTTTTCCGCGGCCTCAAGCGCGCGGTTCTCGCCCGAGCCTTCACCGGTGCCCATCATCGCCTTGCCCATCTCGGCCATGACCGAGCGGACGTCGGCAAAGTCGAGGTTGATCAGGCCCGGCATGACCATCAGGTCGGTGATCGAGCGGACGCCCTGCTGCAGCACCTCGTCGGCCAGCTGGAAGGCTTCCTTGAAGGTGGTTTCCGCCTTGGCGACCAGGAACAGGTTCTGGTTGGGAATGACGATCAGGGTATCGACGTGCTTCTGCAGCTCCTCGATCCCGGATTCGGCAGAGCGCATCCGCCGGGTGCCTTCGAACAGGAACGGCTTGGTGACCACGCCAACAGTCAGCACGCCCTTGTCGCGCGCCAGCTTGGCAACGACCGGGGCAGCGCCGGTGCCCGTGCCGCCACCCATGCCGGCGGCGATGAAGCACATGTGCACGCCTTCGAGCGCGCGCTCGATCTCGGCCATGGTTTCCTCGGCCGCGGCGCGCCCGACTTCAGGGCGCGAACCGGCACCCAGACCCTGGGTGATGTCCGGCCCCAGCTGGATGCGGTTTTCGGCGATCGAATTGTTCAGGGCCTGGGCATCGGTATTGGCGACGACGAAGTCGACCCCCTCGATCCCGGCCTGGATCATGTTCGCGATCGCGTTGCCGCCGGCACCGCCAACCCCGATCACGGTGATGCGCGGGCGCAGCTCCTCGACGGCGGGCGGTCCGATATTGATGCTCATGGCGCTCTCCTGTCCGGCAAGCGAATGCAACACTTGCGAATGGTCTGTTTCTTGCACCCTTCGATTCGTCGAATCAAAGGTAATCCACTACTTTGTCCACAACCGGCAGGGCCGGATCGGACGGAACGAAGTCAGAAGTACTCCCGCAGCGCCCGGTAGACCCGGCCGACTATGGCAAAACCCGTATAGTTGAACGTCGGCGTATAATTGCGGCCGACGGTGCGAATGTCGATCGGGTCGGCAGCCGCATAAAGCACCAGCCCGGCCAGCGTCGCGAAGCCCGGCGTGGCGTGGGCTTCGGGCAGCCCCTTGAGGTGCTGCACCTTGCCCACCCGTACCGGCTTGCCCAGCGCCGCCTGGGCGAAATCGGCGAGCCCGGCGAGTTCCGCCCCGCCGCCGGTCAGCACCACCTGCTGACCGCGCTGGCCGGTGAAGCCAAGGCCCTTCAGCGCCTTGCCGACCTCTTCCATCAGCCGCCCGAGCTGGAGCGTGATCACCGAGACCAGTTCGGCGCGCGGAATGCGGTTCTTATCGTCGGCATGGCGCGCCAGCGGGCCGGTCGCCTCTTCGCCGGGTGCGTTGACCGGGATCATCTCGCGGTGGTCCGCCGGGCTGGGGATTGCCGAGCCGTGGACGCATTTCAGCCGTTCCGCCTGGAAGCGGCGGATGCCGAAGGCGCTGGCGATCGCATCGGTGATGTCGGCAGAACCCATCGGGATCGTGGCGAGGCCCAGCAGCATGCCCGCCGCATAGACCGAGACGTTGGTCACCTCGCCGCCGAATTCGACCAGCGCGACGCCCAGTTCGCGTTCCTCCGCGGTCAGACAGGCATGGCCCGCCGCCACGGGCGAGCCAACCACCGCCTCGACCTGCAGGTGTGCGTTCTGCACCGCTTCGGTGATGTTGCGCACCGGCGCGCCGTCGGCCAGCATCACGTGGATATCTACGCCCAGCCGTTCGGCATGGAGCCCCTTGGGATCGGCGACCCCGTCCGCCCCGTCGAGCATGTAGTGCGCGGGCTGGGCGTGGAGCACCATCCGCCCGTCGGGCTGGATGACGTCACGTGCGGAAACCAGCAGGTGCTCGACGTCTTCCGCCTCGATCCGACGGCCACCGATGTCGACCTCAACCTGCGCGACCTGGCTGGCGAGCCCCGCGCCGGAGCAGCCGATCCACACGCTGGAGATCGAGGTGTTGGCCATCTTCTCGGCCCGCTCGACCGCGTCGCGCACGGCATAGGTCGCGGCCTGCATGTCGGTCACATACCCGCGCTTGATCCCCTGCGCCGCGCGGTGGCTGGAGCCGAGCACGACCATCTCGCCGGTCTCGGTCAACCCGGCGATCATCGCGGAGATACGGAAGGAGCCCAGGTTGACCGCGCCGAACACGCGGGCGATGCGGGGCGGAGGCGCCATCAGTTGTTCTCCTGCTTGGCCGGGGCGGGCTTGGTCGCGGGGGCCGGGCTGGCTTCGGCCACCTTGGGTGCAGCGGCCGCAGTGGTGGCGGTTTCCGGCTGGTCCACCCGGCTGGGCATGCGGATATAGAGCCGTTCGGGCGCGCGCATGTCGAAGGCGATGGCCTTGCCGCCAAGCAGGCGGTTGCTGCCGTCCATTGCCGCGAACTTGACCAGCGCCTTGCGCGAAAGCTCCTCGCCTTCGGGCAGGGCGAGCACCTGCGCGGTCTTGAAGGTCAGGTTCCAGCGGCGATTGCCTACCCAGGCGGCTTCTCGGACCTGCGGCTTCAGAGCCGGGGCGGCATCGAGCAGCGCGGCGAGCGCCTGAACCTGCTTGCCCGCGCCCGGCCCCGCGATCACCAGCTTGCCCTTCGCCCGTTCGGCGGAAACCGGTTCCAATTCGTGCCCTTCCGCGTCGATCAGCACCAGCCGGTCAGCCTTGCGCAGCACGGCCACCGCCTTGCGCTCGACGATATCGATCACCAGCGTGTCGGGCATCTGGCGCGAGACGCGCGCATCCGCCACCCACGACAATTCCATCAGCCGCCCGCGCAACGCCTCGACATCGACCAGCGGCATCGCCCGGTCGCGCTCGGCCAGCGCACGCTCATAAACCTTGAGCTCGTTGAGCTGCTTGACCCCGCGCACTTCGACGCGGCGCACTTCGAACCCGGCATCGGCGGCGACAGCGGCGAGCTGGCGGCTGGCCATCGCCGGAACTCCGGCAAAGCTGGCCACCATCCACGCCAGCACCACCGCGCCGCCCAGGATCGCGGCAAGGAACACGCGCTGCAACTGGTCCTCGCTGAACGGCAGCCAGCCCATCGCCGCATCGACTGCCGAGCCGGTGCGCTGCTTCGCCGCGCGGACCTGCCGGGCCTTACCCTGCGCCGCCGCGACCTTGCGCGCGCTCTTGCCCCCGCGTTTGACCTTTTGGCTCATGCTGGCTTCCCCTTCCCCGCAAGGGCATCGGCAATGATGATCTCGACCAGCTCGCCATAGGAAATGCCGAGCTTCTTCGCCTGTTCGGGCACCAGGCTGAGCGGGGTCATGCCGGGCTGGGTGTTGGTTTCCAGCACGAACAGCCCATCCAGCCCGCGTTCGTCATCCCAGCGGAAATCGGTGCGGCTGCAGCCCTTGCAGCCGAGCAGCCGGTGGGCGCGCAGCGCAATGTCGAGACAGGCCTGGGTGATCTCCTCGGGCAGGTCGGCCGGGCAGATGTGCTCGGTCATGCCTTCGGTGTACTTGGCGTCGAAATCGTAGAAGCCGGACTTGGGCCGCAGTTCCGTGACCATCAGCGCGCGGTCGCCCAGCACCGCCGTGGTCAGTTCGCGCCCGCGAATGAACGGTTCGGCCAGCAGGCGGTCGAATTCCTGCCACGGCCCCTTGGCATCCGCGCTGATCGGGTTGCCGTAATTGCCTTCGTCGGTGACGATCGCCACTCCGACCGAGGAGCCTTCGTTGACGGGCTTCAGAACATAGGGCCGCGCCAGCGGATCGCGCTCGTGGATCTCGCGCGTTTCGACGATCCGCCCGCCGGGCATCGGGATGCCGTGGGGGACCAGCGCCTGCTTGGTCAGTTCCTTGTCGATCGCGATGACCGAGGTGACCATGCCGGAATGGGTATAGGTCAGGCCCATCAGGTCCATCATGCCCTGCACGGTCCCGTCTTCGCCGGGGGTGCCGTGGAGCGCGTTGAACACCACGTCGGGCGCTGCTTCGGCCAGCCGCGCGGCGACATCGCGGCCCATGTCGATGCGGGTCACGCGGTGGCCGCGCTCTTCCAGCGCCTTGGCGACGCCCTCGCCGCTCATCAGCGAAACCGGCCGCTCATTCGACCAGCCGCCCATCAGCACCGCGACATGAAGCTTCGGCAAAGTCACTTCTTACCTACCCTCTGGATTTCCCATTCGAGCTCGACGCCCGACTTGTCTTTCACCCGCCGCCGCACTTCTTCGCCCAGCGCCTCGATCTCGGTGCTGGTGGCGCTCCCCGTGTTGAGCAGGAAATTGGTGTGCTTTTCGCTGACCTGCGCGCCCCCCAGCACCAGCCCCCGGCACCCGGCTTCGTCGACCAGAGCCCAAGCCTTGTGACCCTCAGGGTTCTTGAAGGTCGATCCGCCAGTCTTGCTGCGCAGCGGCTGCGAAGCCTCGCGGCTGGCGGCAATGCGGTCCATCTCGGCCTGAATCGCTTGCGGCTCGCCCGGACGCCCCCGGAACCGCGCGGCGACGACAATCGCGCCGTCCGGCAACTCGGAATGGCGATAGGTGTAGTGCAGCGCCTCGACCGGCAGGGTGCGCAGCGATCCGTCGCGCAGCACCACGTCGCAATCGACGAGAATGTCCTTCACCTCGCCGCCATAAGCCCCGCCGTTCATCCGCACGAAGCCGCCGACCGTGCCGGGGATCGAGCGCAGGAACTCAAGGCCCGCGATCCCCGCATCGCGCGCGGTCGAGGAAACGAGAATGCCCGAGGCTCCTGCCCCGCAATCGAGCGTCAGGTCGGCGCTCTGGCTGACCTTGGCAAAGGCCTTGCCCAGCCGCACCACTACGCCCGGCACCCCGCCATCGCGGACGATCAGGTTGGAGCCAAGCCCCAGCGCCATCACCGGCACGGCGGGATCGAGCTCGCCCAGGAACTGCTGAAGGTCCGCAAGGTCGGCAGGCTCGAACAGCCACTCAGCCGCACCGCCGGACTTGAACCAGACCAGCGGAGCCAGCGGAGCGTTCGGGGTCAGCTTGCCCCGGACCTTGGGAAGCTCGGCAAGGCTCACCCGCCCCTCCGCGCCCGGATCGCGTCGGCCAGGCCCGCCGCCCACTTGGTGATGTCGCCCGCGCCGAGGCAGACGACCATATCGCCCGGCTGCGCCACGGCGGCCAAAGCATCGGCCAGCGCGTCAGGCCCGGCGATGACCTGTGCCGAACGGTGCCCGCGCGCCTTCATCCCCGCGACCATCGCGTCGGAAGTGACGCCCTCGATCGGCTGCTCGCCAGCAGCATAGACGGGCGCGGCATAGACCATGTCGGCATCGTTGAAGGCGGCCGAGAACTCGTCGAGGTGGTCGCGCAGGCGGGTGTAGCGGTGCGGCTGGACCACGGCGATCACGCGCCCCGTGCCCACGCCCTCGCGCGCGGCGGCCAGCACGGCGCGGATTTCGACCGGGTGGTGGCCGTAGTCGTCGATCACGGTGACGCCATCGACCTCGCCCACCTTGGTGAAGCGGCGCTTGACGCCCGAGAACTTGGCAAAGCCCGACTGGATCACGCTGTCGGCGCAGCCCATCTCCACCGCGACGCCGACCGCCGCGAGTGCGTTCTGGACGTTGTGGCGGCCCGGCATCGGCAGTTCGATCCCCTCGATCCGGCGGAAGCTGCCATCGCGCTGGCGCAGCACTGCGTCGAAGCGGTTGCCGCCCGGATAGGGCTGGACGTTCTCGCCGCGCACGTCGGCCTGGGCGGAGAAGCCATAGGTAACGACGCGGCGGTCGCGCACCTTGGGGATCACGGCCTGGACTTCCGGATGGTCGATGCACAGCACCGCGCAGCCATAGAACGGCACGTTCTCGATGAATTCGACGAAGGCGTCCTTCACCGCATCGAAGCTGCCGTAGTGATCGAGATGTTCGGGATCGATGTTGGTGACCACGGCGATGGTCCCGTCGAGCCGCAGGAACGAACCGTCGCTCTCGTCCGCCTCGACCACCATCCACTCGCTCGCGCCGAGACGGGCGTTGGAGCCGTAGGAATTGATGATCCCGCCGTTGATCACGGTGGGGTCCACCCCGCCCGCGTCGAGCAGCGCGGCGACCATGCTGGTGGTGGTGGTCTTGCCGTGGGTGCCGGCGACGGCGACCGTGCGCTTCAGCCGCATCAGTTCGGCCAGCATTTCCGCCCGGCGCACAACCGGGATGCGGCTTTCCAGCGCGGCGGCGACTTCGGGATTGTCGCGCTTCACGGCGGTAGACGTGACGACCACGGCGGCATCGCCCAGATTCTCGGCGGCATGGCCGATCATCACCTTGATCCCGCGCGCGCGCAGTCCTTCGACGACATAACCTTCGGCAATGTCACTGCCCTGCACGGTATAGCCCAGGTTGTGCATCACCTCGGCAATGCCGGACATGCCGATCCCGCCGATGCCGACGAAATGGATAGTCCCGATATCGGTGCCAACGCCCTTCATGGGTTCCTCTTATCCTGCCGCAGAGGCCGCGGCGCCCATCACCGCGCCCGCAACCGCCGCGTCCTTGATCGAAATCGTATCCATCAGCGGCGCTCCCCCGAAACTCTCGACCAGATCAGCAAGGTCGCCGAGCGCATTGGGATAGCCGCAGTTCCACGCCGCGTGGGCGGCATTGCCCAGCGTTTCCGGGCTCTGCGCGATGGCCTGGATTTGCTTGGCAAGCTCCGCCGAAGTAAACCGGTCCTGCCGGATCATTCGCGCGCCGCCCGCCGCGCAGATCTCTCGCGTGTTGACGGCCTGGTGATCGTCAGTGGCGATCGGTAGCGGCACGAGGATCGCCGGGCGGCCCACGGCGGTCAGTTCGGCAATGGTCGAGGCGCCCGCGCGGCCGATGAACAGGTGGGCGTCGGCCAGCCGTTCGGCCATGTTTTCGAAATAGGTGGCGAGTTCAGCCGGGATGTCATGGCTGGCATAGCGCGCCCGCACGGCCTCGATATCTTCCGGACGGCACTGCTGGGTCACCTGCAGGCGTCCGCGCAGCGCGGGCGGCAGCATGGCCAGGCCATCGGGCACTACGTCGGAGAGGATCGAGGCGCCCTGGCTGCCGCCGGTCACCAGCACTCGCAGCAGGCCTTCGGGTCCGAACGCCGGAAACGGCTGGTCGCGTAGCGCCAGCACGGCATCGCGCACCGGGTTGCCAACCACGTGGACCTTGCCCTGATGCTTGGGCTTGAGCCGCTCGACCTCGCGGTAGGATGTGGCAATGGCGTCCACCCGCCCGGCGAGCAGGCGGTTTACCCGGCCCAGCACGGCGTTCTGCTCGTGGATCACGCTCGGCACGCCCGCACTGGTCGCGGCCCACAACGCGGGGAAGGCGGGATAGCCGCCAAAGCCGACCACGGCGGACGGCTGGAAGCTTTCGAACAGGCGCAGCGCCATGCGGCGGCCTTCGAGGATCGCCTCCACCCCCTTGGGCCACTGCAGCGGGTTCTTGCCCAGCCGCCCGGCGGGCAGGACATGGGCGACCAGCGAGTGCGGCTTGCCCGGCAGCCTGGCCCCGCGCTCGTCGGTGATCAGCGCGACGTGATGGCCGCGCCGCTCCAGCTCGACCGCCAGCGCGAAGGCCGGGATCAGGTGCCCACCGGTACCACCGGCAGCGAGAACATAGTGACGGCTGACCGCGCTCATTTGCCCAGCCCCAGTTTTTCCAGCGAGAACGGCTCGCGGCGGATGAACGGATTGCGCCGGGTGATGGAAATCAGGAAGCCCACCCCCAGGCACAGCGCGATGGTGGAAGAACCACCGTAGGAAATCAGCGGCAGGGTCATGCCCTTCGACGGGAAGAGTTGCAGGTTGACGAGGATATTGATGAACGCCTGCCCGCCCAGCTGCGCGGCGAGACCGGCGGCGGCGAGCGTGGTGAACAGGTCCTCCTCGTCCAGCAGGCGGACCAGCACCCGCACCACCAGCGCCAGGTAAAGCAGCACGATCAGGCCGCAGACCAGCAGGCCGAATTCCTCGCCGATCACGGAGAAGATGTAGTCGGTATGCGCCTCGGGCAGGCCGAGCTTGCGGGTGCCAAGCCACAGCCCCGATCCCGTCCAGCCGCCCGACAGCAGCGTACGGCTGGCGAGATCCACCTGGTCGAATGCCGTGCCGCCGCCAAGGAAAGCGTCGATGCGGTGGCGCGCGTTGTCGTAGAACAGGTAGGCCGCGATTACCGCGCCGAGGCCGAACCCGCCGGCAAGGCCGATCTTCTTCAGCGAAATGCCCGACATCAGGACCATCACGAACCACACGCCGACAAACAGCATGGTCGAACCGAAATCCGGCTGGGCCATCAGCAGCACCGCGATCATGCCCATCAGCCCGGTCGCCAGCTCGATCACCGGCAGTCCCGGATCGCGCGCGCGCCAGCTGAGAATCCAAGCCAGCATGATCGCAAAGGCGGGCTTGAGGAACTCCGACGGCTGGAGCGAAATGCCCAGATTCAGCCAGCGCCGCGCGCCGTTGACCGTGGTGCCGATCACCGGGACCAGCATCAGCCCGACCAGCATGGCAAAGCCCAGAAGGATGCCCAGCCGCCGCGCCATCTCGCGCGGGAGCATCGACGCGCCGACCAGCGCGATCAGTCCCAGCGCCTGCCAGCGCAGGTGGATGTAGAAGAAGTGGAGATCATCGAGCCGCACGGCCGAGGTGGACAGGCGCCGCGCGCTGGCCGGGGAGGCTGCGGCAACCGCCAGGGTGCCGATCGCCATCAGGGTCAGGACCAGCGCCAGCAGCACCCGGTCGATCTCGCGCCACCAGATCGCGAAGTCGCCGCGCCGGGTGCGCTTGTAGCGCGGCCCGCTGGCGGCGGCGGACTTGCCCGAATGCGGCACGTAGGGCGGAACCGTGGCCATCAGCAGGGCGCTCCACTCGTTGCCGCCGGTCCGTCTTCCAGCAGGGCCTGGACGATCTGGCGAAAGCTGTCGCCGCGCGCCTCGTAGTCGCGGAACTGGTCGAAGCTGGCGCAGGCGGGGGAAAGCAGCACCACATCGCCGGGGTGGGCGGCAGCAATCGCCTCGCGCACGGCCTCGCACAGCATTTCGCTGCGCACCACCGGCATGTGCGGGGCGAGCAGCTCGGCAAAGCGCGGCCCCGCCTCGCCGATGACATAGGCGCGGGCGACATTGCCGAACGAGGGCGCGCATTCGTCCAGATCGTCGCCCTTGGGCAGGCCGCCGACGATCCAGTGGATCCGCCGCTGCGGCGCGGGCGGAAAGGCAGCGAGCGCGGGGGCGGTCGAGGCCGGGTTGGTCGCCTTGCTGTCATTGACGAACAGCACGCCGTTCGCTTCGGCGACGCGTTCCATGCGGTGCGGCAGGCCCCGGAAGGTGGCCAGCGCGGGTGCCCACTGGCCGCGCGTCAGCCCCAGCGCCTCGACGATGGCGACCGCCACGGCGGCGTTCTGGAGGTTGTGCGGCCCCTGCAGCGAGGGCCAGCCCGGCTGGAGAGCTGCCAGATCCGCACCATCGACGCTGAGCGCCTTGCCCGGTGCGCGGCGCGCGTGCTCGCGCTCGGCAATCGCGATCGTCTCCGGCTCGCCCGTGCCGAACACCGCGACCTGATCGGCGCGCTGCATCGCGAACAGCCGCGCCTTTGACGCGCAGTATCCCTCGAACCCGTCGTAGCGGTCCAGGTGATCGGGGGTAATGTTGAGCAGCGCCGCAACCTCGCACTCGAGGCTGTGGGTGAGGTCGATCTGGTAGCTCGACAGTTCCAGCACATAGACCCCGCCCGGGGCGAGCGGGTTCTGGCCCAGGATCGGCAGGCCGATGTTGCCGCCCATCCGCACCGGCAGCGCGGCGGACTGGAGCAGGTGGTGGACCAGCGCGGTGGTGGTCGACTTGCCGTTGGTTCCGGTTATCCCGACCACGCGGTGCGCGGGCAGGTGGGGCCGCGCCTGCGCAAACAGTTCGATGTCGCCGATCACCGGCACGCCCGCCGCCGCCGCATGGGCGGCGATCGGATGGGTGTTGAGCGGCACGCCCGGCGAAACGACCACGCCCGCAAAGCCGGCGAGGTCGATGGTCAGCGGATCGGCGAGCTCGACCCGGCCTTCCAGCGCGCGGCGCGGTTCCTCGCGGTTGTCCCAGGCAGTCACCTGCGCCCCGCCCGCCAGCAGGCTTTCGACCGCAGTCAGCCCCGAACGGGCAAGACCGAGGACCGCAAAGCGCTTTCCGGCAAAGGCGGGGGTAGAGATCATCGCAGCTTCAGCGTCGACAGGCCAATCATAGCCAGGATGATCGCGACGATCCAGAAGCGCACGACAACGGTCGATTCCTTCCAGCCGAGCTGTTCGAAGTGGTGGTGGATCGGGGCCATCTTGAACACCCGCTTGCCGGTGCGCTTGTAGACCGCGACCTGGATGATCACCGACAGCGCCTCGGCTACGAACAGCCCGCCGACGATCGCCAGCACGATTTCATGGTGCGAGGCGACGGCGATCGCGCCCAGCGCTCCGCCGAGGGCAAGGCTCCCGGTATCGCCCATGAACACGGCGGCGGGCGGCGCATTGAACCACAGGAAGGCCAGGCAGGCCCCCATGATCCCGGCGCAGAGGATCGCCATCTCGCCCGCACGCGGCACGTGCGGGATGCCAAGGTAGGACGAGAAGTCGGCACGGCCTGCAAGGTAGGCGATGATCGCGAAGGTTCCTGCCGCGATCACCACCGGCATGGTGGCAAGGCCGTCCAGCCCGTCGGTCAGGTTCACCGCATTGCCCGCGCCGACCATCACCAGCGCAGCGAAGACGTAATAGAGCGGCCCGAGCGGGATCACCCGGTCGCTGAAGAACGGGACATAGATATCGGTCGAGCCGACCTGCCCGACGATGATCCAGGCCGCAACGCCCGCCACGGCGAATTCCGCCAGCAGCCGCACGCGCCCCGAAACGCCCGCGGTGCTGCGCTTCTTGACCTTGTCGTAATCGTCCATGAACCCGATCAGGCCAAAGCCGCCGGTCACGGCAAGGCAGGCCCAGACCAGCGGGCTCGACAGGTCCATCCACAGCACCATCGAGATCACCAGCGCGATCAGGATCATCAGCCCGCCCATGGTCGGCGTGCCGCGCTTGGCGAAATGGCTTTGCGGGCCGTCCTCGCGGATCGGCTGGCCCTTGCCCTGGCGCAGGCGCAGCATGTTGATGAAGCGCGGGCCGATCACCAGCCCGATGATCAGTGCGGTCATCAGCGCGGCGCCCGCGCGGAAGCTCTGGTAGCGGATGAGGTTCGCCAGCCCCTCGAAATGCAAATACTGCGCGATCAGGTACAGCATGCCTGACCTTATTCCTTGTTCTGTTCGAGCGCGGAAACCAGCGTCCCCAGCCCGACGGAGTTCGACCCTTTGACGAGGATCGCGTCGCCGCCTTCCACGCCGAATGCCTCAAGCGCGGCCAGCGCTTGCTTAGCATCAGCGCAATGCGCGAAGGGCAGGGCCTTGCCAAGCGCGGAGGCAGCGCCTTTCCCCAGTTCGTCGGCCAGGGGCTGCATCTCGTCGCCAACCAGGATCGCATAGTCGGCCTGGGCGGCGCCGAGCGGGTCGACCAGCGCGGCGTGGTAGGCAGGGCCGTGCTCGCCCAGTTCCTTCATCGCGCCCAGCACCACGATCCGCCGGTTGGCCGGCGTCCGGCCCAGCTGGGTCAGGGTCGCGCGCATCGAGGCGGGGTTGGCGTTGTAGCTTTCGTCGATCACCATCGCGATGCCGCCATCGCGCGTCCTGTAGCCGAAGCGCGCGCCGCGACCCTTGAGCCCGGCGAGTTCGGCGAGCGCGAGACCCGCCGCGCCGAGATCGCCGCCAGCCGCGCGGACCGCCGCCATGACGCACAGCGAATTGGCCACCCAGTGCTCGCCCGGCGCGGCGACGGTGTAGCAAACCCGCCGGTCACCGAGGTCCGCCGTCACCAGCGAACCGCCGCCAGGGGCGGAAACGGCATCGAGCAGGCGGACATCGGCATGGGCCGACTTGCCGAACGAAACGACCTTCGCCCCCACGGCGAGCGCCGCATCGCGCAACCGTTCGAAATGCGGGCTGTCGGCCGGGATCACCGCCGTTCCGCCCGCTTCCAGCCCGCCGAAGATCTCGGCCTTGGCATCGGCGATGGCTTCCTCGCTGCCGAGGTTCTCGATATGCGCGGGCGCGATCGTGGTGATCACCGCAACGTGCGGACGGACCTGCGTGGTCAGCGCAGCGATCTCGCCCGCGTGGTTCATCCCCATCTCGAAGATGCCGAAGCGGCTGCGCGCCGGCATCCGGGACAGGCTGAGCGGCACGCCGACGTGGTTGTTGTAGCTCTTGACCGAGCGGTGCGCCTTGCCCCGGCTGGCGCGGTCGAGCGCGGAGAAGATCGCTTCCTTGACCCCGGTCTTGCCGACCGAGCCGGTGACCCCGACGATCCGCGCGTCGACCCGCGCGCGGGCGGCGGCGGCGAGAAGCTCAAGCGCCCTTGAGGTATCCGAAACCAGGATGTGCGGCCCATCCACCGCGCGGTCGACGACCACGGCCGCAGCGCCCTTTTCGAAGGCCATCGGCACGAACCGGTGGCCGTCCATCGCCTCGCCCTTGAGTGCGAAGAACAGGTCGCCGGGCACCACGTCGCGGCTGTCGATCTCGACGCCCGAGCACTGGAATTCGCCCACCGCGACCCCGCCCATGGCGCGCGCCAGGCTGACCGCGTCCCACAGCGCCAGGCCAAGCGCGTCTTCGGGTTCGCTGGGCCAATCGAGGATCCGGGCTAGGGCATTCATCAGGCACACTCCCTGGCAACTGTTACATCATCGAATGGCAGCACCCGCAGGCTTTCGCCCGCGCCGTTATACTGCCCCTGCTCGTGACCCTTGCCGGCGACAAGGACGATATCCCCAGCTTCGGCCTCGGCGATCGCCTTGGCGATGGCTTCGCGTCGGTCAGCGACTTCGCGCAGGGCGCCATGGCCGCCCGCCAGCACCGCCGCGCGGATCGCCGCGGGGTCCTCGCTGCGCGGATTGTCGTCGGTGACGATCCCCACTTCAGCCTGCTCCGCGACAATGCTGCCCATTTCCGGACGCTTGCCGGTGTCCCGGTCCCCGCCCGCACCGAACACCACGATCAGACGGCGCTCGCAGTGCGGGCGCAGCGCGGCAATGGCGGCTTCCAGCGCGTCCGGCGTGTGGGCATAGTCGACATAGACCGGCGCGCCCTGGCGCGAGATCGCGGCGCGTTCGAGCCGCCCGCGCACCGGCTGGAGCCGGGCCATCGCATCGAAGGTCTGCGACGCATCGCCGCCGGTGGCAATCACCAGCCCCGCCGCGACCAGCGCATTGGCGGCCTGGTAGGCACCGATCAAGGGCAGCTCGATCTTGCGCGCTGCGCCCTGGTGCTCGATTTCCAGCACCTGCCCCAGCGTAGTCGGCCGGCGCGCGATCAGACGGATGCCGTTGCCGCGCGTGCCGACGGTCATCAGCCCCAGCCCGCGCCGCTCGGCATGGGCCACAGCCTTGGCCGACCATTCATCGTCCGCCCAGATCACCGCCTCGCCGCAGGGTTCGACGACCTCGTCGAACAGGCGCATCTTGGCGGCGAAATAGTCCTCCATCGTCGCGTGGTAATCGAGATGGTCGCGGCTGAGGTTGGTAAAGGCCCCGGCCTTCACCCGCAGCCCCTCGTTGCGGAACTGCGAGAGGCCGTGGCTGGAGGCTTCGTAGGCGACATGAGTGACGCCTTCACGCGCCAGGCCGGTCATGTTGGCAAAGAAGGTGACGACATCCGGCGTGGTCAGCCCGGTCGAGACGCTTTCGTCCGCGGTGGTCACGCCCAGCGTGCCGATCGAGGCGGCATGATGCCCGGACATGCGCCACAGCTGGCGGACGAGCTCCACCGTGGAAGTCTTGCCGTTGGTCCCGGTCACCGCGACCACCGTTTCCGGCACCGGCACGTAAAAGCCAGCGGCAAGCCGCGCGAAGGCCCGGCGTGGTTCGGCATCGGCGATATGGACCGCGCCTTCGACCCGGGCTTCGGGGCGGGCGACCACAGCCACGGCCCCGGCGGCGATCGCCGCGGGAATGAAGTCTTCGCCGTTGACCCGCGCGCCCGCGAAAGCGCCGAACACGGTGCCTGGGGCAACCTTGCGGTGATCGATGGCGAAGCCGGTCACCTCACGCTCGGCCTCTGCGGGCAAGTCGATGCCGATGCGCTGCGCAAGCGGGCGCAGCTTCATTCGCCGTCCCCGCGCGCGACCAGCGGGGCGATATCGGAAATGTCCACGTCGCGGGTCGCGTCGGGCATGATCCCCAGCAGCGGGCCGATGCGCGGCACCACCCGGCCAACGATCGGAGCCGCGTTCCAGGCAGCAGTTCTCTGGCCCGAGGTGGCGACGGTGCCCTGCGGTTCGTCCAGCATCGCGATCACCACGTAGCGCGGGTGATCCATCGGGAAGGCGGCGGCAAAGGTCGCCACCAGCGAGCTGCGGCGATAGCCGCCAACCCCCGGCTTTTCCGCCGACCCGGTCTTGCCGCCGACGCGGAAGCCCGGGGCATCCGCCTTGCGCCCGGTGCCGACGTCGACGATCATCCGCAGCAACTGGCGCATCCGCGCGCTGGTGCTGGCCTTGAACACGCGGCGCCCCGGCACGGTCTGCCCGGCCTCGACCTTCTGCAGCGTCGCCGGGCGCCAGATGCCGCCGTTGACCATTGCCGCATAGGCGCTGGCAAGATGCAGCGGAGTGACCGCGATGCCGTGGCCATAGGACACCGTCATGGTGGTGATGCGCGACCAGTTGCCCTTGGGCCACAGCGGGAAGCCTCGCGCGGGCAGTTCGATCTGCGGACGCTGATCCATGCCGAGCGCGCGCATCGTCGCGTTGAGCTTTTCACCGCCCAGCTGGTCGGCGACCTGTGCGGTGACGATGTTGGAAGAGTGGACCAGCGCCTCGGGGATATTCAGCGATTCCCCGAAATTGTGGCTGTCGCGGATCGAGAAGCCGCCGATTTCCAGCGGGCGGTTCGACTGATAGCGGCGTGACAGGTCGGTGACCACGCCAGCGTCGATCGCAGCGGCGACGCTGATCGGCTTGAAGGTGGAACCCAGTTCATAGACCTGGTTGGTGACGCGGTTGAAGATGTGGCCTTCGCCCGCGCGGTCGATCAGGTTGGGATTGAACGCGGGCAGCGAGGCGAGCGCCAGCACTTCGCCGGTATCGACATCGAGGATGATCCCCGCCGCGCCGATGGCATTGCTTTCCAGCATGCCCTTCATCAACTCGTCCTCGAGCGCGCCCTGGACGCGGGCGTCGATCGACAGCACTGCCGGCGCGCCGCGCTGGGCGGGATCGGTCAGGCGCTGGTTGTAAACCTGCTCCATGCCGACGTGACCGTTACCGTCGGCCCCGACATAGCCCAGGACATGCGCCGCCATCGAACCTTGCGGGTAGAACCGCTCGGTTTCGCGCGGGAATTCCAGCGCGGGTTCGCCCAGCTGGTGGATGCGGTTGGCGTCTTCGGGCAGGATGCGGCGGCGCAGATAGCCCGGGCGGCCTTCGGCGAGGCGCCGGGTCAGCGCCGCGGCGTCGAGATCGGGGAACACCGCGGCCAGCGCCGCGGCCACTTCGGCAGGCTTGCGCACCAGCGGCGGACCGCCTTCGCCCAGCGCCGCCGGATTGTACCACAGCGAATAGGCGGGAAAGGCGCGCGCCAGCGGCACGCCGTTGCGATCGACGATATCGCCGCGCGGCGGCAACAGCGCGGTCGCCATGTCCTGCTGGGTCGGGGCATCGGCGAACAGGCCGAGGAAGGCGATGCGCAGCACCGCCGTCAGCGCGATCAGCAGGAACCCGGCGACCACCCAAAGCACCCGCCACTTGGCCATCAGCAGCGAGCGCTGGCGCACGTTGACCAGTTCACCCCGGCCCGAGGAGATCGCAGTGGAGATGGAGATGGCGATGGCCGGAGCGGTCACGGGCGGCGTTCCTCCACCTTTTCGATCTTGCCCAGCCGCGCACCCAGCGTGGCGGCGGTCACCGGCTTGCGATCGGCGTCGGCCGGAACCTCGGCGGCCATGGCCTTGCCGGTCAGCGGAGAGACCATCGCCGGAAAGCCGCTGTCCTCGTCCCCCAGCCCGGCGGCACTGGCAACGCGGATCGGGTTCGGCGCATCGGGTCCGCGCGGCTTGCCCAGCGCGGCCAGCTGGCGCTCGTTTTCAACGTACTGCGCGGCGGTCGGCGCCTGATAGCCGAATTCGACATCGTTTAGGCTGCGCAGCTGCTGCTGGTTGGCGCGCGTTTCGAACTCGGTCTCGAGCAGCAGCTTTTCCTGGCGCGCGGCGACGATCTGGCGCTCGGTCAGGCGCACCTGGCTTTTTACCGCGTTGACCCGGAAGGTCAGCGCAAGGGTCACCGCAAGACAGGCGAGCAGCACGGCTGCCCAGCCGATCGAATGGAGCCGGTCGCGGGTCATGCCGCCCTCCTCTCGCGTGCAGGTGCATCGGTGCGCCGGGCGCTGCGCAGCGTGGCGGAGCGGGCGCGCGGGTTGCGTGCCAGCTCGGCCTCACCGGGGCGAACCGCCTTGGCGACATCGGTGAAGGTCGGCGCAAAGCGCGGCGCGGCAGCGGGCAGATGGCGCGAGCCCTGCCCCATCGCGCCTGCGGCCTCGCGCAGGAACTGCTTGGCGATCCGGTCTTCCAGGCTGTGGAAGCTGACCACCGCGAGCCGTCCGCCGGGGACGAGCAGCGCTTCGGCGGCGGCCAGTCCGCTTTCCAGCTCGTCCAGCTCGGCGTTCACGTGGATGCGGATCGCCTGGAAGCTGCGGGTCGCCGGATCCTTGGGCGCGCCGGGGCGGTGGCCCAGCGCCTTGCGCACCACGCTGGCCAGTTCGCCGGTGGTTTCCAGCGGGCGCGCAGCGACGATCGCGCGGGCGACGCGGCGCGACTGGCGCTCTTCCCCGAAGCGGTAAAGCACGTCGGCGATCTCGCTTTCGGGCGCGGAGTTGAGGAAATCGGCGGCGGATGGCCCGCTCTGACCCATGCGCATGTCGAGCGGGCCATTCATGGCGAAGGCAAACCCGCGCTGCGGCTGGTCGAGCTGCATCGAGGAGACGCCGATGTCCATCACCACCCCGTCGACCCGGGCGACGCCGGCTTCGGCGAGACTGGCGACCATTTCGGAGAAACGGCGCGGGTGCAGGATCAGGCGCGGCGGGTTCTCGCTGGTCTCAGGCCAGGCCCGCCCGGCGGCGATCGCATCGGGATCGCGGTCGAAGGCGTGGACCGTCGCCCCCGCATCGAGGATCCGGCGCGTATAGCCGCCCGCGCCGAAAGTCGCATCGACGATCACCGCACCGGGAGCGGGTGCGAGCGCGGCGATGACTTCGTCCAGCAGGACGGGAATGTGCGGGGCGCCGCTCATTTGCCGCCCTTCCCCGCGCGGGCACGCGCGCCGAGATCGAGGCAGGCTTCCTGCGCGTCTTCCCAGCCGGCGCCCATCTTCGCCAGCTCTTCCGGGTTCCACAGGGTGAACTGCAGGCCGCCACCCTGGAAATAGACCGCGTCGGTCAGCCCGCCGAGACGGAAGTAGCGTTCGGGCAGTACGAAGCGGCCGCTGTCGTCGAAGGGCACCTGCGCGAAGCCGTAGAGCTGCGCGGCGCGCATTTCGCGGTCATAGTCCTGCCCGCGCTCCAGCGCGTTGCGCTCTTCGCGGTCAAGTTCGGCCTCGAACTGGGCGACGCGGCCAAGACCGAACCCGACCAGGCACTTCCAGCGCGGATGCTTGGCGAGGCAGAGGATGCGTTCGCCCTGGCCGGAATCGCGGACCGCCTTGCGGAATTCGGGAGGCAGCACGAAGCGGCCCTTTTCGCCGAGCAGCGAAAAGCCCTGACCGCTGTAACTGACCGGCTTTGCCGCCTCCACGCCGTCTGCCCCATTCCCGCCGGGAAACCCCCCGGACCGTTCGGAAAGCCTCCCCCGCTCCGACCGCAAACGCGCGCGAACGGATCACCCCGAAAGGTGCGGAGATGACATTCCATGTCGATGAAACGACTCCTTACTGCCCCTCTTTGGGGGATGGAAGGGAAAATTGCGGGATTTCACGGGACTAGTCGGTAAATACCTGATTAACCTATATTTGATTCGGTGCATAACTTTTCCAGTCCGAGCTCTGTTTTTGGTTTGTTCCTGCGTAAAATCAGCAGTTTGCCGCACGACTCCACGAGGACGCGGCAGGCGTCCCGTGTTTTCCCCAATCCGGTGGAATTCAGTGCGCCAAGAAGGCCCTGTCGAGCAGGCCGGAAAACGCCGCAGCGCGCGCGCCGTCAGTATCGTCCCGCTCGAGCAGCGCCGCGTCGGCAAGCGCGACCACCCGGCCCTTGCCGATGGCGCAGGTTGCCGCCAGCCCGTCGCCCGACAGGCGGCACAAGCGCGGATCGGTCAGGGCAAAACGGCCCGGCAGGTTGACCGGCACGATCAGGCCCATCGCCTCGACCGCGCGCTCGCCGGGCGCCTGGACATCGTCGAATTGCAGGTCGAGCCCCCAGCGCCGCAGGATCGGCGAGAGCAGCACCACGCCCTGCGGCCGGCGCGGATCGCCCAGCGCATAGCGGGAGTCCTCGGTCAGGGCCGGATCGGCGATCAGCAGCAGGCGCCCCCCGCCGCGCACCCAGTCATCCAGCGCGACGTTCTCGTCCGGACTCAGCGGACGCGGCTGGGCGATGACCAGCCGGGTCAGGGGCGCGAGCGGTCCATAGCCCTGCGGCCCAGCCAGCGCGTCGAGCGGAACGATCGCCCCGCGCCGCGCCAGTTCGCCGCGCGCCCAGTGCGGCGGCTGCTCATCCTTCAGCAACTGCGCGACGTCGTCCGCCTCGTTCCACAGGATCGGCAGGGTAGTGAACAGCCCGACCGGGGCCTGCGGCGGCGCCTTGGCGCGACCGAAGCCCAGCCAGCCGCCCAGCCCCAGCAGGATTACCAGCAGCAGCGCCAGGCCAAGCCTGCGCCGGTCAGCGACCACGCGGCGCGGAAGTGCTGGTCGAAGAGGCTGCGGCATCGGGACTGGTCGCGGGGACCACGCCGATTTCCGCCAGCGGATCGTTCTGCGCCGCGCCTTCGGAAGCGGTCGCAGCGGCGGGAGCCTTGCCGGCTTCCGCCTCGGCCAGCCGGGCGCGGTCGTTGATGATGTTGGCGAGGCCGACGATCAGGACGATCGCGGCCAGCCCGAACAGCCCGGCCTGGAGCCGCTGCACGGCCTGGGCGCGCAGTTCGCGCACCGAAGGCGGCACGAAGAATTGGGGTGCATCGACCACGCGGGGCGGTTGCGGCGGTTTGGTTGCCATTACCGACCTTCTAGCCGATCACGCGAGCCAGGGGAATACCGGCAGGCCTTTCGCGCGCAGCCATTCGGCATTGTAGAGCGAGGAGAGATAGCGGAAGCCGGTATCGCACAGGATCGTCGCGACGCGCGCATCCTCGCGCCCTTCAGCCACCAGCTGGCGTCCCAGCGCCACCGCCCCCGCGACATTGATGCCGGAGGACAGCCCCAGGCACAGCCCTTCCTCGCGCAGCAGGCGGGCGACCCAGTCGAGTCCTTCCTCGTCCGAGATGCGGAACTGAGTGTCGATCGGCGCGCCGTCAAGGTTGGCGGTGATCCGCCCCTGCCCGATCCCCTCGGCCACCGAAGTGCCCTCGGCCTTGAGCTCACCGTGGGCGTAATAGTTGTAGAGCGCCGCACCGTGCGGATCGGTGAGGGCAATGCGGATGTTCTCGTCGAAGGCCTTGAGGCCCATGCCGACCCCGGCGATGGTGCCGCCGGTCCCCGCCGCGCAGGTGAAGCCGTCGACCCGCCCGCCGAGCTGTTCCCAGATCTCCGGTGCGGTCGATTCGATGTGCGCCTTGCGGTTGGCGATGTTGTCGAACTGGTTGGCCCAGATCGCGCCCTCGGTCTCTTCCGCAAGCCGGCGCGAGGTGTGGACGAAGTGCCCGGGATTGGAGAACGGCGCGGCAGGCACCAGCACCAGTTCCGCGCCCAGCGCGCGCAGCGTGTCCATCTTCTCGCGCGACTGGGTTTCGGGCATCACGATGATCGTGCGGTAGCCCAGGGCATTGGCGACCAGCGCCAGGCCGATCCCGGTGTTCCCCGCCGTGCCCTCGACAATCGTGCCCCCGGGCTTCAGCGTACCGCGCGCCTCGGCATCGCGGACGATCCACAGCGCCGCCCGGTCCTTGACCGAGGCGCCGGGATTGGCGAATTCACACTTGCCCCAGATCTCGCAACCCGCGGCCTCGCTCGGCCCTTCGAGGAGCACAAGCGGGGTCTTGCCGATCAGATCGAGGCTATTGCTGCTTACCAGTGCCGTCATGGCGCCAGAGGTAGGATCAGGCGGGCGGCGGCGCAAACGATTTGCGCTTTCGCCCCCTGAAGCTGCACTCAGTCCGCTTCGGCCAGGGTCACACGCATGCCATCAAGCGCGTCGGTCAGCGGGATCTGGCACGACAGGCGCGAATTGGCGTCGCGGTGGTCGGTGCTGTCGAGCAGGTCATTCTCGTCCTCGCTCATGGCCGGAACCTTGTCGGCGAAAGCGGCGTCGATGTGAACGTGGCAGGTGGCGCAGCTGCAGCAGCCGCCGCACAGGGCCAGCATCTCGTCGAAGCCGTTGTCACGGATCGCTTCCATCAGCGAAAGCCCGGTCTGGGCATCGACTTCCTTTTCTTCACCCGCACGATTAACGATCACCAGCTTCGGCATTTTGGGCATCCCTTTGCCGCGCGGCCTATCCGCGCTTTGGCGCGGCTGCTACCCACTCCCCTTTCCTTTGGCAAGGGGAGTGGCGCCGGTGGGATTGAGTGCAGAGCAGATCAAGGCCGGACTGGATGCCGTAGCGGCGCTGGAGCCGGGCATCGCCCGCGCGCTGGAGCGGGCAGGATACCCCGAGCCGCGCATTCGCCCGACCGGATATTCCACGATGATGCGCACCATCGTTGGCCAGCAGGTCAGCGTTGCCGCCGCCGCGTCGATGTGGCGCAAGTTCGAGGATTACCTCGGCCCCGACCTTCCGGTCGAGAAGGTGCTGGAAGCCGATTTCGATACCCTGCGCGCCTGCGGCCTGTCGCGTCAGAAGCAGGGCTACATGCGATCGCTGTGCGAACTGGTGGTGAGCGGCGGGATCGACTTCGATTCGCTCCCCGCGGACGACGAGGAGGCAATCGCCCTGCTCACCCGGATCAAGGGCATCGGGCGCTGGTCGGCGGAAATCTACCTGCTGTTCGCCGAAGGGCGCGCCGACATCTGGCCCGCCGGAGACCTGGCGGTGCAGGCCGGGCTGGCGAAACTGCTCGATCTGGAAGCTCGCCCCAGCGAAAAGCAGACCCGCGAGATGGCGGAAGGCTGGCGCCCGCACCGCGGGGCCACCGCGATCTTCACCTGGCATTGCTATAACAACCCGGCTCTCTGAGCCCGGAACCCCCACTCCGTTCGTGTCGAGCATGTCGAGACACGCGGAGCGCGGCGCGTGTCTCGACAAG